>NZ_JAUSWX010000001.1:1524571-1829485 GCF_030815405.1 Agromyces albus
CGGGCTGAACGTCGTGCTGCTCGTGAACCTCGTGATGACGGCATGGCTCATCGCCCGCCTGCTCGCGGCGAAGGCGTCGGCGGTCCGGCTCGAGCGGTGGCAGACCGGATACCTCCCGGTGTTCGCGGGCTGGGTGCTGGTGGTCGTGCTCGTCGTGCCGCCCCTCTTCGGCTTCGCGTGATCGCACGGCCTTCGCCGCGCAGTGCGCACTGCTGCCGCGGGCCTCAGCCTTCGAGGTCGTCGACGCCCGGCATCCACTGCTGGCCCGGCTGCCCCCAACCGAGCTTGCGATTGATCTTCGTGACGATGCGCTGGTCGCGCTCGCCCAAGCGGTCGGTGTAGAGGATGCCGTCGAGGTGGTCGTACTCGTGCTGGAAGATTCGCGCGAGCCAGCCCTCGGCCTCGATCTCGAACCGGACACCCTCGAGGTCGGTCGCGCGGAGGATCGCGCGCTCGGCGCGACGCAAGCCGAATCGCTCGCCCGGGAAGGAGAGGCAGCCCTCGGACTCCTCGTCGGGGTCGGGGTCGCCGACGGGGGGCGGGGAGATCCAGAGTTCGGGATTGATCGCGACGCCGCGCCAGCGGGTGCCCGCCTCGTCGACCCAGCCGAAGGTGAAGAGCCGGAGCGCCACACCCACTTGCGGAGCGGCGAGGCCGACGCCCGGCGCGGCATCCATCGTCTCGAAGAGATCCCGCACGAGCGCACGCAGTTCATCGTCGATCGACTCGACGGGCAGGGCGGGGGAGTGGAGGACCGGGTCGCCGGTGATTCGTATGGGGAGCACGGCCATTCGGACAGGATATCGGGGGACGAGCGGGTAGGGTCGATGCGTGGATCCGGACATGAGCGAGCTCACCGAGCAGATCGCCCTCGACCCCACCTCCTTCATCGGAATTCCGCTCGCGCTCGTGGGAGCGGTCTTCCTGTCGCTGGGCGCACAGTTCCAGCATCGCGGCGTGGTGAAGGTTGAGTCGCGCACCGTCGACACCCTCGGCAAGGGGTTGAGCTTCAACCAGCTCGCGCTGCTGCTCGCGCGCCCGTCATGGGTGCTCGGCTCGGTCATGCTCGGGCTCGCCATCGTCTTCCAGTTGTCGAGTCTCTACTTCGCGCCGATCATCGTCGTGCAGCCGCTCGGCGCGATCGCGCTCGTGATCACCTCCATCCTGAACTCGCGCATCAACCACGTCAGGCTCAAGCACAAATCCATCATCGCAATCGTGATGTGTGTCGGCGGTGTCCTGCTCTTCGTCGGCGTCGCGGCCTTCACCGCCGTCGACAAGCCGGTGACCGATCAGCACCTGATCACGATCCTGATCATCCTCGCCGTCGTGCTCGCGGCAGCCGGAGTGGCCTTCGGATGGATGCGCCGGCACATCCGGGCGATTTTCTACGTCATCATGGCCGGCGTGCTCTACGGGTTCGTGGCGACGCTCGCGAAGGTGGTGCTCGGCCGACTCCAGCAGGGGGAGTTCGAGTGGCTCACCTGGCTGTGCGTCGTCGGCCTGCTCGCAGCGACCGGCCTCGGTGCGTACTTCGTGCAGAATGCCTACGCATCGGGCCCGCCCGACCTCGTCATCGCGGGGCTCACGGTGGTCGACCCGATGGTCGCGGTCGCGATCGGCATCATCGTGTTGGGGGAGGCGTCGCAGGCGCCGCTCTGGGCGAACGGGGTCTTCGTGCTCGCCGGCGTGATCGCGGTGGTGGGCGTCTTCCAGCTCGCGAAGAACCACCCGCAAACACGGATCTGAGCAGAATCACGCCCCCAAGCGCGAAACTCCACAACGACGCCGCGCGGTGCGCACTGCGTAGACTATCGTCGGACTCAGTCTGCGCGCCGACCCTGCGCCGCGACGCCCACCGGGGCTGACCGTCCCGAATCGACGAACTGTGAGGAACAACGCCACGTGTCTGACAATCCCGGTGCTACACCTTCCGCCGGCACCGACGGCGCAGAGACGGAACGGCCGCTCAGGATCCTGATCGGCGCCGACACCTTCGCTCCCGACGTCAATGGGGCAGCGAAGTTCGCCGAGCGCCTCGCGGCCGGCCTGGTCGAGCGCGGTCACGACGTGCACGTCATGGCCCCAGCTGCCAGCCGCAAGCACGGCACCTGGAAAGAGGTGCACGAGGGCCAGGAGATCACGGCGCACCGCCTGAACAGCTGGCGCTGGTATCCGCACGACTGGCTCCGATTCGCGCTGCCGTGGCGCATCCGCCAGAACAGCGCCCGCGTGATCGACGAGGTGACACCCGACGTGGTGCACTTCCAGTCGCACATCATCGTTGGGCGGGGCCTTTCGCTCGAAGCCGAGAAGCGCGGCATCCGGATCGTCGGCACCAATCACTTCATGCCCGAGAACATGCTCGAGTTCACGCTGTTGCCGGCGGGCTGGCAGGAGTGGGCGGTCGGGCTCGCCTGGAAGGCTGCTCGCCGCACCTTCGGGCGCGCCGAGGCGGTCACCACGCCGACGCGCAAGGCGGCCCAGTTCCTCGAGAAGCACACGGGCCTCTCGGGCGTACACGCGATCTCGTGCGGAATCGACGCGCACAAGTACGAGCCGAGCTGGGAGCCGCGCAGCGAGAATCGCATCCTCTTCGTCGGACGCGTCACCGGTGAGAAGCAGATCGACGTGCTGCTGCGTGCGTTCGCGCTGCTCCCGGCCGAGCTCGACGCGAAGCTCGAGATCGTCGGCGGCGGCGACCAGAAGCGCAACCTCGAGCACATGGCCGTGGAGCTCGGAGTCGCAGATCAGGTGACATTCACCGGCTACGTGGCCGACGACGCCTTGCGAGGCGCCTACCACCGGGCATCCGTGCTCGCCATGCCCTCCATCGCCGAACTGCAGAGCATCGTCACGATGGAGGCCATGGCCTCGGCCCTGCCGATCGTCGCGGCCAACGCGATGGCCCTCCCGCACCTCGTGCACGACGGCGAGAACGGATACCTCTTCGAACCGGGCAGCCCTGAAGACCTCGCGGCCAAGCTCCGGATCGTGCTCGAGGCGCCGGCGGCAGAATATCGCGCACTCAAGGAGGGGTCGCTTCGCATGATCGCCGCCCACGACATCCAGCGCACGATCTCGACGTTCGAGAGCCTGTATCGTGGGAAGCCGGTGACCGACCCGGTCACCGATGTCGCACCGGCGGCGCTCCCCGAGTGACGCGGGCGCGGGGCGGTAGCTCAGCCGGTTAGAGCAGTGGACTCATAATCCATCGGTCACGGGTTCAAGTCCCGTCCGCCCTACCTTAATTCGACTTGATCAGGGTTTCTTGCCTCTAATAGAGGGCAGGGACTTGATGTCGTCAACGTTTATCCAACGCTTATTCGTTCGCTCGGGCAGAAATGGGCGTGCTCCGGTCAGGGTGGTCGACCGTACTCGACCGAGTTGGGTTCGCCTCGAACACCTTCGTGGTATGAACAGCGAACGCCTCTCCGGGCTCGGCCTCGAGCCCGTGTTGACCACGAGCGAGCTCGCCGAGTACCTCGGCGTGCACGTGCAGGCCATCTACGACCTGCGCACCGACGGACGCGGACCTGCCGGGATGCGGGTCGGCCGGGAGATCCGCTACCGCGTCTCCGACGTCATCCACTGGCTGGACGGCATTCACGAACCGGAGGCCGTGCCCGCTGTCGAAGGTGAGGGTTGATGGCAGGCCGTCCCCGGCTGGCGATCGGCACCTACGGCAGCATCCAGACGACGGAGCTCGCGCGTGGAAGGTTCCGGGCGCTGACCCGGTTCCGCGACTGGGACGGGCAGACGCGCCAAGTCGGCGCGACAGGGGAGAGCCGCAACGCGGCGATCACCGCGCTGAAGCTCGATCTGCAGGAGCGCATGCGGCACGCCGGCACGCAAGGCTCGCTCACCCCCGACTCGAAGTTCGCGGACCTCGCTGACGCATGGCTGGACGATCTGCGCTTGGACGTCGATCGCGCTGAGAGCACGAAGGAGACCTACGAGCGCCAGCTTCGGGGCAGCGTACTGCCGTTCTTCGCCGACTTCGCGGTGCGCGAGATCACCGTTGGCCGGATCGAGCGGTATCTGAAGCAGCAGCGGCTGCGGTCGTTCTCGATGGCCAAACATTCGAAGACGACGCTGAGCATGGTGTTGGCCTTCGGCGTGCGGCAGGGACTCCTCGAGCGGAATCCAGTGAAGGAGACCTCGCAGCTAAAAAAGCCCAAGCGGGTGCCGAAGGCGCTGACTCCTGACGAGTTGGCGGCGATCCGGACCGCGGCGCGGGAGTTCGGCACCGATCCGCATTGGCTCGGGCCCCGACCGGATGGGCAGGTGCGCGACCTCATCGAGGTCATGCTCGGTACGGCGACTCGTATCGGCGAGGCGCTCGCGCTGCGGAAATGCGACGTCGACGTGACGGCGGAGCCGCCGCGGGTCGAGATCTGCGGCACGATCATCCAGCGCAGCGGGGTGCCGGTCTACCGGCAGGAGCATCCGAAGACGAAAGAATCGAATCGGCTCGTGCCCGTCCCGGTGTTCGCAGCCGAGGTGCTTCGTCGGCGGCTCGCCCTCCTTCCGGCCGATGCTGAGCCCGAGCATCTTCTGTTCTTCTCGAAGAACGACACGCCGCTCATCCCCGCGAATGTACGGCGGCAGTTCCGGAAGATCCTCGGGCTGGCCGGCCTCGCTGATGCGGGGATCTCGCCGCATGCGTTCCGTCGGACGGGCGCGACCGCGATCGCCCACGAGCTCGGATTGCAAGCAGCAGCCGACATGCTCGGGCACACATCGACGGCCGTTACGAAGGAGCACTATGCGGAGCCGGATCGAACGGTGACGTCCAAACCGGCCGAGGTGCTCCAGCGACTGGCGCCGAAGCCGCCTGCTCCGGACGACGGCGTTGACTCAATCTCGTGGGACGACTGGGAGGAGTAGTCGGGAGTGTCGGGGCAGGGGGCGAATGGCCTGGCCGCGGCGACCTCGCGTACTAGACCAAGCTGGACTGCGATGGCGAAGGAGTGGCCTGCGAGGAAGCGACGCGGAACTCAGGCATCGGTCGTTGCGACTTAGCGCTGCTTCGAGAATACGTCCTCAGCTAGTCTGCGGCGTTCAACGTCGTCGATGACGAATCGTATGAAGTCCTCGTTGCGGTCGGTGATGACGACCTCGTCAACTGCGTCGGTGGGCGGCTCGCCGGGCCAGGCGGTTTGCCGTGTCGGTCTGTCGCGGTCGAGCCGGGTGCCCGATGTAGCGACCCAGTCGTGGAGCCGTTGGCGGGCATCGGCGAAGTCGCGGTGCCAGCCGAATGGTGCGGAGCCGTGTTGGTCGGGGTCGTAGGCGCAGAGCCAGTGCAGGTGTAGAGCGGAGAGCTCCCAGACGAGTTCAGGGTGGCGGTGCCAGAACGGCGGAATGACAGAAGCCGGGAGTCCGTAGGTCCGTCGGAGCCAGTTGACCCACCGATTGAGCTCTACCCATTCCGTCTCGGCTTCTTCGGCCGTGAGTAGGTTCCAGTTGATCGGATGTGGCGGTTCCGACGTCAGCGGCCCGTCAAGGTCATCCAGCGAGCCATCATCGAGCGCGGCATCCTGCGGGGCAGCCCACCGGCGGCCCGAGGCATCCGGCATCGTGGCACTCATATCCCGAGCACGGCGGAGTCGGCGCGCACCTGCGCCGGCGCGACGACTGGACGTGGGCCAGGGGAATCCTCTTCGATGCCGCCGCCCGATCGGCGGCTGCGATCGACGTCGTAGTTGGTGCGGGCGAGGTCGTGGCCGATCTTCTTCGCGACGAACTCCTCCCGTTCGATGAGCGCGCCGTCGCGTTCGACTTGGAAGGTACGGACGTAGCCTTCGGCGATGAAGCTGTCGCCCTTTGCGAACCGGGTGAGTGCGCGGTCGGCGGTCGCGCGGTAAGTGACGAGGTCGTGAAAGGTCGGCTCGAGTTCGGTGAAGCTGCCGTCGCTTTCGCGGCGGAAGTGGGGCTGGCCGACGCGGACGTAGAAGCGGGTGTCGCCGTTCTCGGTGACGGACTGCTGTGGCTCCGCGGCGATGAAGCCGGAGAGTGACTGCTGGGTGTGAAGTGCCATGGGACTGTCCTCCAGAGGATCCGGCGGATCGTTCGACCCGCTCACATGGGAGGTGCGCGGCGGTTCCCATGTCGGCGGTGCTGCCGACGCTCGAGCACTGCCGGGAGTGAGAGGATCATCGGCCGAACCCCCCGGTGTGCGAGCCGCGTCGATCGTTGTGGAACGACGTCGCGTGCGGCATCCGGTCCAAGGTCGGTTCGATCACCTCAGCACCCGCAGGAACCGTGCCCGTCGCTGCAGTGGCAGGTCGCGGCGCCGGTGTGGCAGGTGCCGTGAGCGGGAGCCGGAGCTGGCACGTCGAGGGTCGGGTTGTGGTCGAAGAAGCCGTGCGGCACGAGGGAGAAGCCGGTGCTGTCGACGGGCATGATCGGCCAGTCCTCGGTGCGCGGGAAGTGCGTGAGCCCGAACGTGTGCCACACGACGATGTCCTGACCGTCGATGTCGGCGTCGCGCTCGATCCAGCGGTCGATCGTGCCGAAGCCGTTGTTCTGGTTCACGAGCTCGCCCGACGGATAGCGCTCGGTCGGGGAGTATCGCGTGACCCACAGGTCGTGGGTAGTGAACGCTGCACGGCGCGCGATCGACGACGACGGGTCGGCGAGCAGACTCGGCTGGCCCTCCGAGCGGAGGATGTAGCCGACCGGCCTGCCCACGACGTTCCGCACCTCGGGGTTCACGATGTGCCAGGCCCGACCGCGCTTGCCGTCGGCATCGCGCACGCCCTCCTGCTCCGTCTTCAACCGCCGCGTCGCCAGAGTGAAGCCGTTGCCGTACTGGTTCTCGGGCCCCATCTGCACGCGCTTCGCCTCGAGCTCGTCGACCGCGTTGCGCACGCCGTCGAGCGTGACGTCGAGCCGGGCCGAGAACAGGTGCTGGTGGTACGGCGCGCCGATCCCGGGTGCGATCTCCGACGCCCACGGGTAATCGCTGCCGTCGGGTTGCGCTCCCGGGTAGGCCGACGCGAACACCACGCCGGTCGCCTTGCACTCCAGCTCGATGCGGCCGTCGAGATAGAAATGCCAGTAGAAGCCGTAGTCGTAGTTGCCGACCGTGATGAAGAACGAGACGACCAGTCGCCGGTTCCGGCGCACATCGGTCGAGTGGTAGTACTCGTCGGTGTGCTTCCAGAGGATGGATGCATCCTCCTCGTGCATGCAGATCGCGTTCGTGATCGTCTGCGGCTTGCCGTCGGTCGCGGCGATCGTGGCGTCGAAGTAGCGGATCTCGCCGAGGCAGTCGCACCCGAGGGTCAGCGAGTTCGCCGACTTGCCCAGCGAGTACTCGCCGGCATCGAAGTAGTTCTGCCAGAACCGCACCGGGCTCGGGTCGCCGTAGGGCACCACCATCTCGGCCACCGACGCCCGGTACACGATCGGACGGTGGCGCTCGCCGTCGGTAAAACCGATCTCGTGCAGTGTGAGCCCCTCCACCTGGTTGAACCCGATGCGGAACCGCCACTTCTCCCACTCGACGACATCACCGTCGACGGTGAAGCTCGGGCCCTCGGGCTGCGTGATAACGATCGGCTTCTGCGTCTGACGCGGCGCCGGTAGCTCGTCGGCACGGTGGAAGTTGTACCGCTCGAGCGGGATGTCGAAGATCTTGTCGTCGATCAGCTTCATCACCTCGCCGGTGACGAGGTCGACGTACGCGACGATGCCGTCGATCGGGTGCGCCCACGCGTTGTCATCGGCGTCGAGCTGCAGGAACGACAGGCAGCGCACGATGCGGCGGCCGTCTTCATCGGGCAGACCGAAGCGGCCCGCCGACAGGGCCGAGATGCGGACGAGGGAGACGTCGTCGATGCCGCGCGTGTGCATCGCGTCGACCCAGCCGTCGTGCGCGCGCAGCAGCTCCTCGATGCGGTCGAACTCCTCGAGCACGATCGGCGGTTGGCCCTCCTCGGTGAGGTCGATCGTGCGCCGTGCGACCACGCGGCCCGCCGTCAGGTCGGTCGTGATCTCGGAGACCGTGCCGTCGCGCCGGTCGAGCAGCACGCTGCCGACGCGTCGCTCCGTGGCCGTGCCGTCCAGGACGGCATGCTTCTCGGGTTCGATGAGGTTCACGAGCATGAAGGCCGTGGCATCCTCGTCGAACCCGTCGGCGAGCACGAGGCGGCGACTGGTGTCGATCTCTTCGGCGGTGAGGCGGTCGAGTGCGTGCGTCATGGCTCTCTCCGAGGGTGCGGGCTCAGCGCCCGGCGAACCAGGTGGTCTTGAGGGCGGTGTAGTTGTCGAAGGCGTGCAGCGAGAGGTCTCGGCCGAAGCCCGACTGTTTCGCGCCACCGAACGGCGTCACGACGTCCAGCGCGTCCACCGTGTTCACCGACACGGTGCCCGCCCGCAGCGCCTTCGAGACCCGGAGCGCCCGATGGATGTTGTCGGTGAAGACGGATGCCGCGAGGCCGTAGTCGCTGTCGTTAGCGAGGCGGATCGCCTCGGCCTCGTCGTCGAACGGGGTGATCGCCAGCACCGGGCCGAAGATCTCCTCCCGCCACAGCGCGCTGTCCACCGGGGTGTCGGCGAAGACGGTCGGCTCGAGGAAGAACCCGCCCGACTCCGCTAGTGAGGTGTCACCCCCGGTCACGAGCCGCGCGGCTGATCGGGCGCCGTCGACGTGTCCGCGCACCCGCGTCAGCTGTGCCGCGCTCACGAGCGGGCCCATGGCAGTGTCGGGGTCGAGGGGGTCGCCGACGCGAATCGCGCGGGCGCGCGCGACGACGCGGTCGGTGAGGTCGTCGACGATCGATCGCTCCACCAGCAGGCGCGAGTTCGCCGAGCAGACCTGACCGCTGCACGTGAAGATGCCGGCGACGGCGAAGTCGGCGACCGCGTCGAGATCGGCGACGTCGGCGAACACGAGATTCGCGCTTTTACCGCCGCACTCGAGCCACACCGCCTTCATGTTCGACCGGCTGGAGTACTCGAGGAACTTCTTGCCAACCGAGGTCGACCCGGTGAACGCGATCACGTCGACGTCATCGTGCAGGCCGAGAGCCTGACCGGCCTCGTGACCGTAGCCCGGCACGACGTTGAGCACCCCGGCGGGCAGACCCGCCTCGGTGGCGAGCTCGGCGAAGCGCAGCGCCGACAGCGGCGTCTCCTCGGCCGGCTTCAGCACGACGCTGTTGCCCGCAGCCAGTGCGGGGGCGAGCTTCCAGATCGCCGTCTCGAGGGGGTAGTTCCACGGCACGACCGCACCGACGACACCGACGGGCTCGCGGGTGACGACCGCCAGGTCGGTGCCGCCGGTCGGGGCGACCTCGCCGTAGACCTTGTCGATCGCCTCCGCGTACCACTGCAGGATCGCGGCGCTCCCGGGGATGTCGATCGCCGTCGTGTCGGCGATGAGCTTGCCGCCGTCGATGCTGTCGAGCAGGGCGAGTTCGTCCGCGGCATCCCGGATCGCACCCGCGAGCGCCAGCAGCACCCCCTTGCGCTCGGCGGGCGCGGCCTGCGACCACACGCCCGACTCGAACGAGCGTCGAGCGGCGGCGACCGCGCGGTCGATTTCGACCTCGCGCCCCCGGGCGACGCGGGCGATGACGGCTCCGGTCGCGGGGTTCACCGTCTCAAACGTCTCGCCGTCGGCGGCGTCGACGAAAGCGCCGTCGATGTACGCGCGGGTGCGCGGCTCGATCGTCTCGGCGAGACGCTGCCAGTCAGCGTGCGTGTGCATGTGCGGTCTCCTGGTCGGGGTCGGGTGTCTCGGTGAGGGCGTCGATGATCGTCTGCGCCATCAGCAGCGCGCCGTCGAGCGCCGCGCGGTCGCCGGCGGGCCGGATCGACGCGTGGGCGAACGCCGCCTGGTGGTTGACGGCGGGCGCGGAATCGATGCCGAGGTAGGGGTGGATGGCGCGGACCCGGCGAGACACGTTGCCCATGTCGGTCGAGGCGGTGTTCATCCCACCCGGATGCCGCTCCTCGGCATCCATGTCACGGCCGAGTGCGGCGGCGTTCGCGGCGAACGCGGCCGCCAGGGCGTCGTCGTTGCGGAACTCGGAGTATCGCGGGCTCGTCTCGCGGATGTCGATCTCGCAGCCGGTGGCGAGCGCGCCGGCCTCGAAGCAGGCGGTCACGCGACGGAACGCGGCATCCAACTCCTCGAGCGACGCGGCGCGGACGTACCAGCTGCCGAGGGCCGATCCGGGGATGGCGTTCGGGGCGGTGCCGGCCTCGCGGACGACGCCGTGCACGCGCACCGACGCCGGCAGCTGCTGACGGAGCAGGCCGATGGCGACCTGCGCGACGGTGAACGCGTCGGCCGCGTTGATGCCGAGGGTCGGATAGGCCGACGCGTGCGACTCCCGCCCGGTGTAGGCGACGTCGAAGTGCGCGACCGCGAGCGGGCGGGCGTACAGCGCGTCGGCCGGGCCGGGGTGGACCATCATCGCGAGATCGACCTCGTCGAAGACGCCCGCGTGGAGCAGGTGGATCTTGCCGCCGCCGCCCTCCTCGGCCGGCGTGCCGATAACCTGGACCGTGGCGTCGAGCGCATCGGCCAGCGGCACGAGGGCGGATGCCGCACCGACGGCCGCGGCGGCGATGATGTTGTGGCCGCACGCGTGGCCGAGCCCGGCGAGGGCGTCGTACTCGGCGACGACCGCGACGGTGCGCGAGCCGGTTCCCGCCGACGAGACGAACGCGGTCTCCAGACCACCCGCGCCGCGCGTCACCGTCATGCCGAGACCCTCGAGCGTGTCGGCGAGCAGCGTCGCCGACGCGTGCTCCTGCCACGCCGTCTCGGGTGCGGCGTGGAGCGCGTGGCTCACCGCGAGGATCGCGTCGCGATGCGCGTCGATCGCCGTGGCGGCGCGGCTCTTGAGGTCGGCCGCAGCGACGGCGGGGTCATTCATCGCCGGGGACGCCGTAAGAGGGGGCGGCACCCGGCGAGACGGCGCGGGTCAGGTAGGCGTCCTTCTGTGGCATCCACAGGTCAACGAGGCGACGGAGCTCGCCGATGGGGTCGTCGTGGTCGTCGACGCGGAGGTCGGTGACGCGCCACGGCGCGTCCTCCACCACCGACAGGCCGGCTGAGCGCAGTGGCCCGGCCTCGCCGCCCGCGGCGACCGCAGTTTCGAGCGCGGCGAGGAGGCGCTCCTCGAGCGTTCCCGTTGCGGCGGTGTAGCCGCCGACCATCGCGTCGAGCACCCCTTCATTGTCGAGGAGGTTGCCTGCGGCCAGGCACGCGTCGCCGAGGGATTCGCCGTGGATGCCGAGGGCCTGTGCCCCGGAATGCACAGCGATGCGGCCGGCCGCGTCGACCACGGTCACCTGCCGGTAGTCGGCGAAGCCGTCGGTCGCGAGCGCCGCCGCGATCGCCTCGGCGGCGGTCGCGCCGCTCTCCAGTGCGTCGAGGGCCGCGGGCCCGAGCGCGGGGTTGGTGACGTTCTGCGAGGCCACCGCGCCGACGCCGGCGCGCAGGTGGGCGCACCGCGAGGCGACGGCGGGGCTCGACGACGAGATGACGATGCCGAAGGCGCCGTCGTGATGGGCGATGAGGGAAAGGGTCACAGGGTCACCTCGGTGTCGTCGGCGGGGTCGCTGATCACGGCGGTGGCGTCGATCTCGACGAGCCACTCGGGACGGGCGAGCGCGTCGACCACCAGCCCGGTGGAGACGGGGTAGACGCCCTTCAGCCAGCGTCCCATCGTGCGGTACACCGGCTCGCGGTAGCGGATGTCGGTGAGGTACACGACGACCTTCACGATGTCCTCGAGACGGGAGCCCGCCTCGCGGAGCAGCATGTCGATGTTCGCCATCGCCTTCTCGGCCTGCGCCTCGACGTCGCCGATGCCGACGCTCTCGCGCGTCTCGAGATCCTGACCGATCTGACCACGCAGGTACACCACGCCGCCGGCGACGACCGCCTGACACAGGTCGTTGTCGATCGACTGCTCGGGGTAGGTGGCCTTCGTGTTGAACGGACGGATGCGGGTGTGCGCAGTCATCGGGAGGTCTCCAGACTCATCGGCTCGAGCAGGTCAGCGTCGGTGGTGGTGTCCGCCGGGCGGTACGCGGCATACATCCGCTGGATCGCGATGTGATCGGCGACGTGCTTCGCGTCGTGCCACACGCCCCAGATGAAGCTCGACCCGCGGCGCGACTGCCACGGAAGACCGAGGAAGTAGATGCCGGCTTCGGGGGAGACGCCGCGACGGTGACGGGGGCGACCGTTCTCGTCGAGCGCCTCAGCGGGGAGCCAGCGATAGTCGGAGGTGAACCCGGTGGCCCACACGATCGACGTCACGCCGGCCTCGGCCAGGTCGAGTTCACGGAGCGGATCGGTGACGCAGGCCGGGTCGGAGTTGAGCACCTTCGCCTCGGGCTCCTCGGGAAGATCGAGGCCGTTCCGCGCGATGTACGCGTCTGCCTCCTCGAGCACCCCGAGATAGTTCGCGTCGCCGGCGGCGATGTTGCGGGCGAGGTCGTCGCCGAACCCCACGGTGCCGTCGACGTACGAGTTCGCGCGGCCGACCAGCACGACGCCCTCCGCGGCCAACCGGCGGAAGTCGACGGTGTGACCGCCGTCGGCACCGCTGACCGCGATAGTCACGTGCTCCGCGCCGAGCGGGGGAGTCGCGGCATCCCACTTGTCGAGCACGCCGAGCCACCAGACGAAGTCGCGACCGCGGTAGCTGCGCGGCGGGCGGTCGTGTGGTCCGACGGCGAGGTACACCTGGCGTCCGGCGCGCTGGAGCTCGGCGGCGATCTGCACGCCCGACGAACCGGCACCGACGACGAGCACGGCGCCGGAGGGGAGCTGCTGCGGGTTGCGGTACCCGGACGAGTGGATCTGCGCTATGCCCGCCTCGGCGGGAACGAGCGCCGGGATCGCGGGCTGCTGGAACGCGCCGGTCGCGGCGACGACGTACCGGGCCCGGTACTGCCCGTCCGTCGTGTCGACGAGGAAACCCGCGGCTCCCACGGCGCGGCGGACCGCCGTCACCTCGACGCCGCAGCGCACCGGCCCTCCGAACTTCTCGGCGTAGGTGCTCATGTACTCCGCGACCTGCTCCTTCGTCGCGAACCCATCGGGAGCGACGTCGGCGAACTCCATGCCGGGGAAACGGTCGTGCCACACCGGTCCGTTCGTCACCAGCGAGTCCCACCGCTCGGAACGCCACCGCTCGGCGATGCGACCGCGCTCGAGCACGACATGACGGATGCCGGAGCGCGTCAGGTGCTCGCTGATCGCGACGCCCGCCTGACCGGCGCCGACCACGATCACCTCCACGTCGCGGTCGTCGGGGGTGAGAGGGGAAGGGGATGACGCCATGGTGTCTGCGCGGCTTTCGATCGGGGAGAGAAGTCATCACGAGTTTGGGAAGCCCCGAGCGGCGGCGCAAATAGCGGAACACGGCGCTTTGCATCTAAAATCAAGATGACGTAACCACGGCAATATCTCTGAAACACATTCGAAATACGAGGTCTCGATGCGCCCGACCCAGAAGCCGGACATCTCGCTTACGCAGTTGCGCTACTTCGTGGCCGCGGCCGAGCAGGGCAGCATGACGTGGGCGGGCGAGGAACTGTTCGTCGCGCAGTCGGCGATCTCCACGTCGATCGCGAACCTCGAGAAGTCGCTCGGCGTGCAACTGCTGATCCGCCGCCGAGCCAAGGGGCTGCAGATCACGACGCAGGGCGTCGACTTCCTGCAGCGCAGCCGGGCCATCCTGGCCGCGGTCGACGATGCGGTCAGCGCACTGCGGCCTGAGAACACCGCCGGGCGCGTGAACGTCGGCTGTTTCCGCACCCTCGCGCCGTTCTACCTGCCGAGCATCGTGAGCTCCCTCGAGGAGGCTCACCCCGAGCTCCAGCTCGATGTCACCGAGCTCCTCGCGGACGGCGTCAACGACGCACTCCACGACCAGGCGATCGAGGTCGCGCTGACCTACGACCTCGGCCTCGACGGCGACATCACGCGCGAGGTGCTCGCGCAGGTGCCGCTCTACGTCGCGGTCGGCGCGACGCACACCCTCGCGGGGCGCTCGAGCGTGCGGCTGGCCGATCTGGTCGACGAGCCCATGGTGCTGCTGGACCTGCCGGTGAGCCGCGACTACTTCATGCAGGCGTTCACGGACCACGGGCTCCGGGCGTCGGTGCGCTACCGGTTCGCCAACTTCGAGGGCGTCCGAGCGATGGTGGCGAGCGGCCACGGCTTCACGCTGCTCAACCAGCAGCCGAAGCTCGGCTACACCTACTCGGGTGGCGAGCTGCACCGGCTGAGCATCGTCGAGCCGACGCGCCCCCTCGACATCGTGCTCGCGCGTCGGGCATCGTCCGCCCCCATGACGCGGAAGGCGAGCCTGTTCGCCGACGAAGCACGCCTCGCCGTCGCCCGCATTATGGGGTCGACCGCGGACGCGACTCAGACGGCCTCGTAGACCGTCTCCCCGCCGACCACCGTCCGGCGCACGCGCGCCCGCCCGAGGGCGTCGACGTCGCGCAGATCGCGGTCGATCCACACCAGGTCGGCCAGCATCCCGTCACGGAGCGTGCCCGTCGACGCTTCGAGCCGATTGACGTAGGCCGCGTTGGACAGATACGCGTCGAGCGCCTCCGCCAGCGAGAGCGCCTGCTCCGTGAGGAGCGGTTCGGTCAGGACGTCGGCACCGATTGCGTGCGGGTCCTCGGGCACTCCCGTCCGGGTGACGGCCGTCCGCACCGACCACAGCGGGTTGGGGTCTGTGACCGGCCAGTCGCTGCCGCCCACGATCCGTCCGCCGGCTCCGGCGATGTCGGCGAACCGGAAGTGGTGCCGGGCTCGGTCGGCGCCGAGCAGGGGCAGCTTGCGGGTGACGATCTCCTCGTCGGTCCGCGCCCACAACGGGGTGACGTTCGCCGCGGCATCCAACTCGCCGAAGCGACCGACGTCGGCGGCGTCGACGATGTCGAGGTGAGCGATGTGGTGGCGGTTCGCCGAGACACCGTTCTGTGCGCGGACCGCGGTCAGCGCGTCGAGGCAACTCCGGACGGCCGCGTCGCCGACGGCGTGGAAGTGGATCTGGAAGTCGGCGGCGTCGAGCGCGACGCTCAGGCGCCGCAGGGCATCCGGAGCGATGAAGGTCACGCCGTAGTCGTCGGTGGTGCCCTCGAACGGCTCGAGCATCGCGGCTGTGTGGTTCTCGACCATGCCGTCGACCATGACCTTCACGGTGCCGCCATCCAGTCGCCGGCTGCTGCAGAGCCGCTCGCGGATCGCCTCGAGGTCGGCGATCTGGTCGAGACCGCGCGTCCGGTCCCACCACAGCGCGGTCACCACGCGAGCGGTGAGGAGCCGGCGCCGGTCGAGTTCCTCGTAGACGGGGAGGGCATCGGGGCCGAGATCCGACGCCCCCACTGCGGCGTCCTGCCAGGCCGTAATGCCGACTGAGTGCAGGCGCTGCTGAGCAGCGAGGAGCGCCTCGACCAGAGTCGCGGGTTCCGGGTCGGTGAGGAGGTGGCCGACGAGGCCGACCGCCCCTTCGACCAGCATCCCAGTCGGTGCGCCGTCGGCTTCGCGGAAGATGCGCCCGCCGTCGGGGTCGGGAGTGGCGGCATCGATACCGGCCGCGGCGAGAGCGGCGCTGTTGAGCCACACACCGTGCGCGTCGTGACTGTGCAGGACGACGGGTCGATCGGAGACGACGTAGTCGAGGTCGCCGGCGGTGGGGAAGCCGCCGGGGAAGACGTCGCCGAACCAGCCGCCCCCGGAGAGCACCGCGGCGTCGGGGTGCGCCCGCGCGTACTCCGCGACAATCCGCCGATAGCCCTCGCGGTCGTGGACCGGCGCGAGATCGACGCCGAGGAGTTGGATGCCGGCCAGGAGGGGGTGCACGTGCGCGTCCTGGAACCCCGGCAGCAGCGTGCCGCCCTGCAGATCGACCACCTCGTCGGCTCGGAAAGGAGCGGCGTCGTCGAACACCACTCGCTCGATGCGTTCGCCGCGCGTCAGGACGTGCCCGCGGCGGAACTTGCCCTCGCCGAGGTAGAGCAGTCCGTTCGTGTACAGCGTCGTCAGCATGGGGACCCCTTTGTGAGTGGAACGACGCCCTTACCCTCAGCGGCTCGTGTTTCGCATTTGTAACGCCGATATTGCCGACGAGTTGCATCAAAATAATCGATGTATGGTGTCGCTCGCGGCTATTTGCGCGGGTCGATGGCGGTCCGGAAGCTAGACGCACTCGCCCGATCCCTTGTTCCGGAAGGACACCCATGTTCCGCTCCACACGCTCCCTTCGCACGGCGGTCGCCGTCGGACTCACCGGTGCTTCCCTCATCGCCCTCACCGCCTGCGCCGGCACCCCCGGCTCCGGCAGCACCGACGCGGCATCCGGCTCCGACGCCGTCGGCATGGGCATCCAGCCCTGGCTCGGCTACGGCCCCTGGTACATCGCTCAGGAGAAGGGCTACTTCGACGACGAGGACGTCGATGTGACCATCACCAACTTCATGAACGACGCCGACATGAGCGCCGCCTTCGCCTCCGACCGCATCCAGGTCGCGAACGTCGCGAGCCACACGGCGCTGCAGCTGGCCGAGCAGGGCCTCGACATCTCGATCGTCCTCCTGCTCGACGCGTCGCTCACCGCCGACGCGATCCTCACCGACGGATCGATCACCGACGTCGCCGACCTCGCCGGACAGGACATCGCCTTCGAAGAGGGATCGGTCAGCAACCTGCTCCTCGGGTACGCCCTCGAGGAGTCGGGCCTGAGCCTCGACGACATCTCGCCGGTACCGATGGACCCGTCCGAGGCCGCCACCGCACTCATCGGAGGCAGCGTCCCGGCCGCCGTCACCTACGAGCCCTATATCTCCGAGGCGCGCAACGCCGGTGACTTCGAGGTCATCTTCACCGCCGCCGAGAAGGCCGGTCTGATCAGCGATGTCCTGATCGTCGACAACGGCTACCTCGACGAGAACCCCGAGGCCGTCCAGAAGGTCGTCAACGCGTGGGGCCCCGCGATCGAGTTCTACCGCTCCGACACTGACGAGGCCCGCTCGATCATCGCCGAGAACGTCGGCAGCGACGTCGATGCCCTCGCGACCGCGTTCGACGGCGTCGAGTTCTACTCCCTCGAGGAGAACAAGACCCGCTTCGGCGGCGACTACTCCGAGTCGGTGCTGCCGACGGTCGAAGAGGTCGCCACGCAGGTCGGTCTGCTCGAAGGCGGTGCCGACCTCGACGCCCTGGTGGATGACGCCTTCGTCGAAGCCGCCCAGTGATCCCCGCCCCACTCCAGGAAAGTCACCAATGACGATCTCCACCACGACCGCACCCGTCGCGCCCCGCAAGCGCGCGGCGGGCGCGGCCCGCTCCGTCATCGACGCGCCGCTGTCGCGTCGGCAGTACATCACCATCGCGGTGATCGGCTTCATCACCCTCATCGTCGTCTGGACGGCGATCACGCTGTCCGAGCTCGTCAACCCGCTGTTCCTGCCGTCGCCGCTGGCCGTGGTCGAGAAGCTCGGCGAGCAGGCCGTCAACGGCGAGCTCTGGTCGGACATGGGCGTGAGCACGTATCGCGTCATGGTCGGCTTCCTCGCCAGCACCGTGCTCGCCGTGCCGATCGGCGTGCTGTGCGGATCGATCGACCGCGTCGAAGCCGCGGTCGAGCCCATCATCGACTTCATCCGCTACATGCCGGTCGTGGCCTTCGTGCCGCTGACGATCCTCTGGGTGGGAACGGATGACTCGCAGAAGTTCCTCATCATCTTCCTCGGCACGTTCTTCCAGCAGGTGCTGCTGTTCGCCGACGCCGTGCGCCGCGTTCCGGCGTCGTACCGCAACCTCGGTGCGACCCTCGGCCTCTTCCGCGGGCAGATCATGATCCGCATCGTCTTCCCCGCGGCACTGCCGCGCATCTGGGACGCCCTGCGCATCAGCCTGGGCTGGGCGTGGACCTGGCTCGTCGTCGCCGAGCTCGTCGCCGCCACCTCGGGCATGGGCTACCGCATCACGCAGGCGCAGCGCTTCCTCGAGACCGACCTCATCATCGGATACGTCATCATCCTGGGCCTTCTCGGTCTCGTCTTCGACCAGATCATGCGCGCGCTCGGTCGCCGCTTCTTCCGCTACCTGAAGGGACGTTCCTGATGTCGTCGCCCACGCTTCTCCAGCCCAAGGTCCGCGTCGAGAACGTCAACAAGCGGTTCGGGGACGTCCACGCGCTCAGTGATGTGACGCTCACGCTCGGCGAGCAGGAGTTCGTCTCCGTCGTCGGCGCATCGGGATGCGGCAAGAGCACCCTGCTCTCGATCATCGCCGGGCTCGAGCCGCCGACCGACGGCGTGGCATCCATCGAGGGAAACCCGATCCACGGGCCGGGCCGCGACCGGGGCGTCGTCTTCCAGTCGGCCACGCTGCTGCCCTGGCTCACCGCGATCGAGAACGTCATCTTCGCGCTCCGCGGCGAGCAGGGGATGTCGCGCCGGCAGCGCGTCGACCGGGCGCGCGACGTGTTGTCGCAGGTCGGCCTGGCCGGGTTCGAGGACTCGTTCCCGGCGCAGCTCTCCGGCGGAATGCAGCAGCGCGTCGCCCTCGCGCGGTCGCTCGCCTACGGGCCGGAAGTGCTCCTCATGGACGAGCCCTTCGGAGCGCTCGACGCGCTGACCCGCCGCACGATGCAGGAACTCCTGACCACCGTGTGGGAGCGAAACCGCATGACGGTCATGCTGATCACCCACGACATCGAGGAGGCCGTGTTCCTCTCTGACCGCGTCGTCGCGATGACCCCGCGCCCCGGAAAGGTGCGCGCCGAGTTCGACATCGATCTGCCCCGTCCGCGCGACCCGGAGGTGATCGGAAGCCCCGAGTTCCACCACTACTACAGCGAGATCCTCGGGCTGATCCACCATGCCTGAGTCGCACGACGAGTACGACTACGTCGTTGTGGGTGGCGGCACCGCCGGGTGCATCGTCGCCGCGCGGTTGAGCGAGGACCCGGGCGTCACGGTCTGCCTCATCGAGGCGGGCCCGAGCGACGAGCACGAACCTCGCGCCGGATCGATCCGCCGCTGGGCGGAGATGCTCGAGGGGGAGTACGACCGCGACTACCGGAGCGTCGCGCAGGAGCGCGGCAACTCCGACATTCGGCAGGCACGCCTGCGCATCCTCGGTGGCTGCTCGACGGCGAATACGATGATCAGCTGGCGGCCGCTGCGCGGCGACCTCGACGAGTGGGCGTCGCTCGGCGTCGAGGGCTGGGACTACGACACGGTGTCGCCTTACTTCGACCGGCTCGCCACCCCGATCACGCCGGTGGACCCCGCCGACCAGAACGCCTACGTCGCCGATGCCGTCGCGGCCGCGGCATCCGCTCTTGACCTGCCGCGTCGTGAGACGTGGAACGACGTGGAGTTCGCGGAGGGGGCGGGCTTCTTCGAGATCGGCTACGACCCGGCGACCAACCTGCGTTCGTCGACGTCGCGCGCCTACCTGCACGGCGTCGAGCGGCCGAACCTCGCCCTCGTGCTCGAGGCGCTGGTCGAGAAGGTGCTGCTTGAGTCGGGGCAGGCCGTCGGTGTCCGGGCGCGCGTGGCAGGGGAGTGGCGCGAGATCCGTGCGTCGCGAGAGGTCATCGTCAGCTGCGGAGCCATCGACTCGCCGGCGCTGCTCATGCGGTCGGGTATCGGCCCGGCGGCGGTGCTCGCGGACGCCGGCGTCGACGTGCTGGTCGGCCTGCCTGGTGTTGGCGAGAACCTTCAGGATCACGCCGAGAGTCTCATCGTCTGGGAGGCCCGCGGCGAACGGAGTGAGGTGTCGGCGACTGGGTGGGATGCTGGCTACGCGCTGCGCATCGACGAGGACAGCACGGTGCCCGACGTCTCCACGCACATCCCGCTGCACTCCTGGACCGTGCACGCGGAGAATCACGGTGTGCGGATCCCGGCGAACAACGTCTCACTCGCGCCGAACGTCGCCAAGCCCCGCAGCCGCGGACGCGTCTGGATCACGTCCGCCGATCCGGATGCCGCGCCGGCGATCGACTATCGCGCGTTCACGGACGTCGAGGGTCGTGACGAGCGGATGCTGGTCGAGGGCGTGAAGCTGGCGCGCCGTGTCGCACAGCAGGAGCCGTTCGCCTCGCACCTCGTCCGCGAGGTGTTCCCCGGCGAGCACGTACAGACCGACGAGGAGCTCTCCGCCGTCCTTCGAGCGACGCACCAGACGGTCTACCACGTGTCGTGCACGTGCCGCATGGGCGCGGAGGACGACCCGCTCGCCGTGCTGGACAGCGAGCTGCGGGTCCGGGGTGTGGCCGGGTTGCGGGTCGTGGATGCGTCCGTGTTCCCGACGCTGTCGGCGCTCAACCCGGTGGGGCTCATCATGACGGTCGCCGAGCGCGCGGTTGATCTAATCCGGGAGCCGGCGGTGGTCTGAGTGGGTCGTCGAGTATAACGACCTCACCTGCAGTATCAACTCGGTCACGCCGACCTCGACGTGTAGTGCTGCGTGTGGCTGTCACTCTGCTTGGCTGACGGGCTGTTCCGGGGGTTGATCGCGAGTCGTCGCTCGCAGCAGTGCTTCGATCTCGGCTCGGTTCGCCTTCAGTTCCGGGGCGTTCGAGCGTTCGGTCCACATCCGCAGCTTCGCGATGACGGGTGGGGCGGCGCGGAGCAGGATGAGGCCGGTGCCGAACGGGAGGGTGCGGATCGTGTCGGGCGGCATGATTGCGACGCGGCGGATCGAGCGCTGGGACGAGCGGGATCCGCGATCGCCGACGGTGGTCGAGTCGGTGGTTTCGTCGCGTTCGCCGATGAGGGTCGAGAGATCTTGGAGGTCGCGGGAGCCGGATGCTCCGCCGAGGACGATCTTGACGATCGAGGCATCCCAGATGGCTGTGGCGGCGTTATCGCTCCACTTCGTGCGGGCCTGCGCGAGGGACTGCAGCACCGGCATGGTAGTGATGCCGGTGCCGCCGCCTTCGGCCATCAGGCTGGGCAGGGAGGGGAGTGGTGCGAGGTTGCCGATCTCGTCGAGTGCGAGCAGGAGGGGTGGGTCGAGGCGGGCCCCGGGCTTGCGTGCGGCGATGCGGCGGGCGGTCTCGATAAGATCTTCGACGAACGCGGCGACGAGGGCGGCGGAGTTATTGGCCCCGGCGCCAGTGGCGAGTAAGTAGAGCGTGCCATTGCTGCGCAGGAATCCTTCGGGGTCGAACGCTTCTCCGTCCCCGGGGGAGACTGCGTCGAGGACGCGGGGGTCGGCGAGGGCGCCGAGGGACAGGGAAACGCCCTGCCAGATCGAGTCGCGGGTGCGGGGGTCGGCGTCGAGCATGGCCTGGAGCGCGTCGCCCCACCCGATCGCGGCGTTGGAGTTGCCGAGCAGGATTGCGACGGCGTCGTGGGCTGCGGCGGGGTCGAGGGTCCATCGGAAGAGCTCAGCGGGCGGTCGGCGGTCAAGTGCTGCGGCGTGAAGGAGGGCTTGCAAGGCGGTGCGGGTCTTTGCTTCCCAGAATCCGCCACCGTCGACGCCGCCGGCGGCGAGCCCCGTGCCGGCGGCGAGTCCGGTCGCGCGGATCATCGCGGTGAGCGGATCCTCACAGCCGCGGATGGGCGACCATCGGAGCCCTGCGGGTACCCCGGCTGCAAGCTGCTGCGGGTCGAACACCGCCACCGGTCCGACACGCCGTCGGGCGCGGAGCGTGACGGTGAGGTTATCGGGTCGCGTCGACGTGGTGACCACGGGGCCGGGGGCGTCGAGGATCGCGTTGAGCACGATGTGCGCGCCCTTGCCGGAGCGCGGCGGGCCGATGACGAGCATCGAGTCTTCGACGCTGGCCCAGACGTTCGTGCCGTGGGAGCGGCCGAGGAGGTACCCGACGTCGGTCGGGCCGGCATCCGACAACGACGGGCGCAGATGGGCGACGCGCTTCATGAGCGCGGTGCGGGATGCTGCGCGCTTGACATCGGTGCGCGTGGCGATACCGGGAATGCGGTGCGGGTCGGTGTTCGCGGCACGGCCGGCGTCATGCAGCATCCGCCACAACCAGATCGCCACCGTGACGGCGGCGCCGATCAGGAGTACCGCGGTGACCCAGAATGCGATCGGGTGCAGGCCGGGCGCGTCCAACGCGGCGGATGGATCGTCTGGGGTGAGGAGCACACCAAGGCCGGCTTCCGGTCCGCCGGCTGGTTGGGGGAGGCCGGCTGCCCACGCGGCGATGGCGCCGGCGGCGCGGAGCAGCAACGCGAGCGCGGCCGCTCCAATCAGCAGACCGATACCGAGGTTGGCGAGTTCATCGCCGAGGGCACCCTGAGCTCGTGTCGTGCTCATCGCGCCCGTGGCATCCGTCGCATCGGCTTTTTCATCGCGGTCCCTCAGAGGATGAGGTCGGCGCCGGTGCGGCTGAAGTGCCGAATGGTGGAGTAGGCGAAGGTCCGGTCCCCGGAGAAGCCTGCGGTGGAGTCGAGGAGGTCGGTGATGTCCTGCGCGTCGGTGACGAGGCTCGCGACGCCTTCCTGGATGAGTCGGTGGCAGCCGGCGCTCGCAGGGCTGGTGACGGGGCCGGGGACGGCTCCGACCGGCCGGCCGAGGGAGTGCGCTTGCCCGGCGATGTTGAGCGATCCGGATCGATTGCCGGCTTCGACGACGACAGCCGCACCGGCGAGAGCAGCGAGAATCCGGTTTCGTTGCTGGAACCGCCAACGGGTGGGGGATGCACCGGGCGGGAGTTCGCTCACGACGAGGCCGCCGGTCTCTACGATCCGTTCGAAGAGCTGTTCATTGCCGGCCGGGTAGAGACGGTCGAGCCCACTCGCGAGGACCGCGATCGTCGAACCGGGCTGTGCGCTGGTCGCGGCACGGTGGGCGGCCCCATCGATGCCGTACGCGCCACCCGAACAGATCAGTCGGTGCTGGGACGCGAGGTCGGATGCCAATTCTCTGGTGATGTGCTCGCCGTAGCCGGTTGCAGCGCGAGATCCGACGATCGCTACCCTGCTCGAGAGCGGGGACGCGAGCCGGTGGCCGTTGCCCTTGAGCCAGAGCGCGAGCGGGGCACTCGCGCCGAGCTGCTGCAGTTCCCCGGGCCAGTCGACGTCCTCCGGAATCAGCAGGCGCAGGTCATGCTGCTCCATGTCCGCGCGGATCCGGTCGACTTGACCCGGGTTGATCCTCGGCGCGAGGCGTCGCCGCCAGAGTTCGCCCTCCGCAGGGTCGACACCGTTCGGGAGCCGATCTCCGCTCGTGATGAGTTCGACCGTCTCCGTGGCACCGAGCCGTGCGACGAGAGTCCCGGTGATAATGTCGCTCGGTTCGGATAGCGCCGCGAGCGTCATCCTCGCTTCCCGCTGCTGGTCCACGCTATCGGCCATCGAATGCCTCCTCGTTTCGCTTGGAAGGTGTACGGCCGGCACCTTCCGCTACGGTGTGCCGGTCATCCGCGCGGTCGTGTCGAATGCAACGAGCTCGTCGGGGTGCAACTGGTGCTGCACAACGAAGCTGCGGTCCTTGACCCGCCAGAGCCCCTGCCCGAGGCCGAGCGCCGGCAGCAGCTTCTGTTCGGTGCCGGACAGCCCGAGCGCGGTCGCGGTGGAACCGAGCTGGTCGGGCTCCTGCCGGTACACAATCCGGGTTTCAGCGTTCGCGAGCAGGGATGACGCGAGCGCTCGCATCGCGGACCCCGAGTCGCCGACGTTGTCGAGGTCGCTGAGCTTGTGGAACACGAGCATGTTCGCGATCCCGAAGTGCCTGGCGAGCCGCCACTGCGCGTCCATCCGGCGCAGCAGTGCCGGGTAGGCCATCAGCCGCCAGGCTTCGTCGTAGATCACCCAACGCTGCCCGCCGGCCGGGTCTGCCAGCGCGGACTCCATCCACGCCGACGAACAGGTCATCAGCACCGAGATCAGGGTCGAGTTCTCTGCGACGCGGGACAGGTCGAGTGACACCATCGGCAGCGATGGATCGAATCGCACGGTGGATGGCCCGTCGAAGAGTCCGGCGAGATCGCCGGCGACGAGCCGCCTGAGTGCGTGCCCGACGAGCCGGCCGTCTTCAGCGAGCCGCCGGTCGGGGTCGTCCTCGGAATTCGGCGCCAGGATGCGGTCGACGACCATCGGCAGGATCGGGACCTCGGCGCATCGAACCGCGTCAGCGAGGGCGAGATCGATCGCGGTGTGCTCGAGCGGTGTCAGGGTGCGGTCGAGGACCGTTTCGGCAAGGGCGCCGATCAGCTCACGTCGGCGGGCCGCGAGCTGCGCGGCCCATTCTGCATCTGATGCGGATGAGGCGCGGTGGCCTTCATCGAGCGGGTTCAGTCGGTTCCGGAGCCCATGGCCGAGGATGATCGCCTTCCCGCCCACGGCTTCGGCGACCGGGGTGTGCTCGCCCTTCGGGTCCCCGGGCACGTACACTCGCCGCCCGAACGGCAGCGACCGCGTGTAGAGGGACTTCGCGAGCGACGACTTGCCGGACCCGACAATGCCGGCGAGCACGATGTTCGGCGCAGTGATCATACCGTGCTGGTACAGCACCCACGGGTCGTAGACGAACGAGCCGCCCGAGTACAGGTCCTGCCCGACGAACACCCCGGCCGATCCGAGGCCGGCCTCGGCGAGGAACGGGTAGTGCCCAGCGAGCGTCGCGGACGTGTCCTGGTGTTTGGGCAGCTTGAGCCTGCCCGGCATCCGAAGCTGGCCGGGACCGGCCTCGCCACCCGCGGGAAGATAGGCCGCCGAGCGCTCCTCTGCCCGCTCGGCCAGCCATCGAGTGCGTTGCTCGCGCGACTTCGCCTTGCGGGCGGCGGCCTCGATCTGCGCTGCCGAACGCTTCCGCGCGCGGCGATCGCTGCGGCGCTCGTGGTGCGGTTCGACCAGCGCCGCGGTGTGCAGGCGCTCCTGCGCGTCAGCGTCGCTCACCGCGTCACCGAATGTGCTGCGCGATGCGTAATTAATTCGTGCGACGAGAACCACTGGTCGGGGTGCTCGGCCATCGCCCGCTCACCCGCCGTCGCAGGCCGCTCGAGGGCGACAGCAAGCGCTGGTTCGACGTCGGGGTCGTAACTGCGCAGCAGCGACACGTAGGCGAATTGCGAGCTGTACGTCAGTGCGTATCGCCCCGCGTCATCGGTTGTGGTGCGGTCGGTGCTGCCGGCTGGAATGGCGTCATACACGTACCCGTTCTCAAGCGCGGCCTCGGTGGTCTCGTCACCGAAGTCCCACTGCTGCAGGTACTCGATTGCCGCGCCTGGTCCGGCATGGTCGATCATCTCGAGCACCGCGTCGCCCTCCTCGCCTTGGAGAAAGACGACGCTGATCCACCGGAAAGCAGGCGTGCGCTGTACAAGGGTGGTCATGACGAGCTCCAATCAGGATGCTTCGTCCTGAAGGTGCACCCAGCAGGTCACCGCGAGGTGCGTCGCGTCACGGCGTTGGCGTATACCCAGACGAACCGATCCTGCCGCGTCATCGGGTCGGCGTACTTCACGAGCACGGCGCCACGGGTCCAGGCCACGGCCTCGCCTTCCACCCTTCGTGGTTCCTCGTAGACGACTCGATACCGGACGGATGCGATAACAGGGACCGGTTCGGGGGCCTCTGCGTGGGAGCCGGTGCGTCGGACTTCGGCGGTCGTCAGGCTGACCGGATTCCCGAGCTTTTCCTGCTCGAGGCGGATCTCGTCGGCGCGTTCGTCAGCAGCGTCGGGGTACCTGCGGTTGCCGCCCACGTCAGGCGTACGTCGCTTCGACGGTCCAGCCGCTCGGCGCGTGGCGCAAGTCGAAGATGAGAACAGTGCCGTCGTCGGCGCGTCCGGTGACACGCCACCCAGGTGCCAGGAGCACGTCTGCTGGTGGGTGAGAGATACCGCTCGGCCATTCGGGATTTCGGGGAAGTGAGGTGGGCTGGTCGATGACTCGGTAGCGCATACCGCGATGGACGAGTCGTGTTGGAAGGTCGGCGCCGTCCAACCAAACGGTGACGGGCTCACCGTGTGTTGTGAGCATGCGGCCTCCTCAGAGATTCGAAGATATGTTCGAGGATAGGCCGAGGTGTCTCAACATGCAACGTCGGGCCTGGCGCCAAATCACCGGTGGGACGCTCTGCCAATCACACGCTCCGACAGAGCGGCAGTGCCGCCGCAGTGAACGCCTGCGCCTGCTGTCCGACGAGTCGCCTGACCTCGCAAGACGCCTGAATAGCCACTTGCTCGATCGCAGCGACCGCGGCATCCAGTTCGTCGATGGTCGGCGCGGTAACGCACACGAGCCCTGTAGTCCGCAGCACCCCATGGCCGGCCGTCAGATCGGCTTCTTGCTGCAGCACGTCGTCGTACTCGGCCGTCGCGGAGGCGTCCTCGATCTGCCCGATGCGGCGGCGTTGGTGGGCGTCGCTGATGAGCTCGGTCTTCTTCTTCCGTAGGTCCCGCGCGGCCTGATCGGCCCGAACCGGCAGGTAGTGCAGCGAGACCGTCCGGAGCACCCCATTCGTGAAGACGAGCGGCGAGAGGAAGCCGGGGAACACCTGCGACCTGGGCCATGCGCTGATCCACAGGACGGCGTGGAACGCACTGTCGGAGCGAAGCCGGTCCCACGACTCGGCGACAGCGACCGGCCCGGCGGTCGCGAGGTCCCGCCCGATAGAGGGATGCCGTTCGAGTTCGACGCCGACATCCGGGTCGTAGGCGGTGCGAAGGAAGCTCGCGAGTTGGTCTGCGGATAGCCATCCATCGACGACAAGGTCGGCAGCCCGGAGCGCGCCGGTGACGGCGATCATCTCTTGGCGGAGCACGGTTGCGGCACCGCGCATGCCGCCGCCCGAGGTGCGGATCTGCCGGGCGGCGGCCCGCAAATCGAGGGAGAGGCTGATAGTGGTCGCGTGTCGCTCGCCGGCCGGGCCCGCGCGCTCGATGAGCTCGCGGTAGGTCGACGCGGCCCAGCTGTCGTCGTGGATGCCGTGCCGTTCCCACCATTCCGCGAGCCCGGTGCCGGAGTCGGGGAGAGTGCGTTCGGTGACTTGGAGGCGGGCGATGCGCCCGGAGCGGCAGGCGCCCGCGAGTACACGACCCCATCCGGTGACCCGTCGGTGTTGTTCGCCGGGGTCGAGGAGCGCGAACGCGGGGTGCGAGACCGCAACGATCGCGGTGAGGGTCTGGGCGTGCGGGTCCTGAATCATCACCGCACCGGACTCGGGGTCGTGCCACTCGCGTAGGGGTGCGGCGTCACCGGGCAGCGCGAGGGTGCCAGCCGGTCGCGGGCGGATGATTCGGCGCCGATACGTGAGCTGCCCGCGGGCGGCGCGCCACAGCCAGCTGCTGGTGATCGGTACCCATTCGACGATCTTGCGTCCGCCGATGGGGATCGCCGCGACGAATGCGGCCGTGCCCCAGATCGGGGCCGTCCACGCGATCCCGGACGCGCCCGCGGTGTACAGCGCGGTTACGAGGGTGAGCACCCGATCGCGAGCGCAACGAGCTGGGGGAGCGAGAGTCCGAGCAGGATGCCCCGCCGGGTGAGCCTCGAGAACTGAATCGGGGCGAGGGTGTATTCGGGGCGTGTGGTGTCGGTGTCCATGGTCAGACGTCCTTTCGTGCGCGGGCGGCGGCCGGCGATGCAGCATCCGGCATTGGCGCTGGCGTCGAGTGCCTTGAGGGTCCGAGAACCGGGGGCACGGCTGAGGGAGAGGATGCCCCAATGTCGCCGGCGGAATCGACGTGTGAGTCGCTGATGTTCCCGACCGCTGTGCCGACCCGTGGTCCGGCCTGCGCCGCCGCGCCTGCAACTGCCGCACCGACAGCAACGCCTGCCCCAGCGACTCCGGCTGCAGCACCCGCGCCTGCCCCAGCCCCGGCCCCGGACGCCCCCGTGCGTGCTGCCGCGCTACTCGCCGCGCCGGTGCTCGAAGCGCCGGCTGGCCCGGCGCCGCCTCCCGTGGATGGCCCGCCGGATGTCGCCGCGGCGTGCCCGCCGCGCGTGGCCCGGCCGCCCCCGCCACCGCTCTCGCTGGGCCCGAGGATCTGCTTCGCAGCATCCGTCATCGGGCCGTTGGGAACCGGGACCGGTCGGTTCAGTGCCGACTTGGCCTCCTGCTCGCTGGACATGGCGTGGTGCATATCGAGGCCGACGAAGTTGAGGAACTTGTACGTGAGATACGGGGCGAACGCGGCGATGAACATCAGCACGATCCCGGCGATCGGGTCGCTGATCGATGCGAGGTCAGCGTCGATCGGCGCAGATACCTGGGCGACCGCGACGAGGAAGATCACGACGAGGACGAGCTTGGACAGGATGAGCGCGATCACGAATGCGACCCATTTCGTGAACCACCCCTTCGCGGCATCCCACGTCGCACCGGCGAGCGCGACCGGCCCGAACACAATCGCCACCAGCAGCAGGGCCTTGCGGATCAGGAGCGAGAACCAGACGATCGCGGCCGCGCTGATTGCGAGTGCTGAGAGGAAGATCGTCACGATCGCGCCCACACCTGGTGCGCCGATGTTGATCGTCGTGAGGCCGACGGCGAGGAGCGCGATCCGGTCGCCCATCCCTTCCATCGTGTTGCCAGAGGCTTGAACGACGCCTATTGCGAGTTGGTCGGTGATCTCGAGCAGCAGGCCGGTGATCGTGACGAGGACGAACGACCCTAGCACTGACTTCGCGAGCCCGAGCGCGGCGCGGGATAAGGCGCCAGGGTCGCGGTGCACGAGTCCGGTGATCAGTTGCATGCAGAAGAAGATCAGCGCGACGAAGACCGCCACGCCGAACAGCACGTTGTAGACCGCGATGTAGCCGGGGTCGCTGAGGTCGACGAGCGTGGTCGTGTCGAAGGCGGTCCAGACCGCTTCGAACAACCAGGCTGCGGCGGCGCCCATCGCGTGCGCGAGCCAATCAAACGGCGCTGCGACGAGGGATGCGGTGCCCTCGCCCACTGCGCCGCAGACCTCTGCGATGACGGGGATGTCGCAGACGCTCATCGCGCTCGACCTTGCGTGCCTGCTCAGATCGTCTCGTCCAGGTCAGACGGTCTGGCCGACAGTCCAGAAAAAGTTGATCAGCGTGACGGACGCTCCGCAGATGACCGCCGCCGCGCAGGAGACGAGGACGCCGAGCTTGCCGCGGGCGGCGAGATGCGGGTTCGAGGAGTTCGCGCCGAAGCCCCACACGATCGCGGAGCTGATCAGCGCCAAGACGCTGAGGATGAGGCCGACCGTCATCACCGCGCCAACGATGAGGCGCAACTGCTCGATGCCGGGAAGTCCGGTGCCGTTCGGATCGATGTCGATCACTGGAAACTCCTCGATCTAGTGGGTGTGGTCGACAGGAAGGTGCGCGGCATTCGCCACGAGGCTCACCGTGCAGACGCCAGATCGATTGGCTTCTCCCGCCCGGGCCGAATTCTGCGGTGCAGATGAGCCACCTTTACCCGCGTCGCCGTCACAGGCGTTGTGCCGACCACATGCGGTTCCATGACCTCCGCCACACTTTTGCGAGCCTCATGCTCGCCGCAGGGTTCCAGCCGTGGCAGGTGTCCCGGTGGACGGGGCATGCCAACGCCTCGACTACCGATGCGATCTACGCCCACCTCTACCCCAGCGACTACGCCACGCAGATTGAGCGATTCGAGGCGTTCGTCGCGGAGGGCTAGGGTGTGTCTCCTAATTCGCGTAACCACACGACAATGGCGCTGAGGACCGCTCCACCTCGGTAGGTCAGGGCGAGTTTGTCGTAGCGAGTGGCGAGTCCTCGCCATTGCTTGAGTGTGTTGAATGAACGCTCGATGACGTTGCGGCGCTTGTAGGCCTCCTTGTCGAGGTCGACCGGGCGGCCACCGTTTCGCCCGCGACGTTTCCGGTTCGTGACCTGGTCGAGCAGTCACGCACCGA
The DNA here is from genome assembly GCF_030815405.1 of Agromyces albus. Classification (NCBI taxonomy): domain Bacteria; kingdom Bacillati; phylum Actinomycetota; class Actinomycetes; order Micrococcales; family Microbacteriaceae; genus Agromyces; species Agromyces albus. Next base: position 1,554,414 of record NZ_JAUSWX010000001.1, read on the forward strand.
GCAGGATGGAGTTGGCAGATCGGCACCGAGCTCAACATCACCGAACAGGGAGCGGTCAAGGGCGAAGCCGAGCACGTGAAGATCATTTCCGCCGCAAGACGGGGTCGACCGGGTGCCGTTCGAGACCGTGCGACCCGCGGCGCCGGTCGCATCCCGGCCGCAGACGTGGCTCTGGACCTCTACGAGGACAACGAGAAGGGCGCTGAAGGGGCGGTCAGCCGAGCAAAACCCGAGGAATTCAGACCACTTGATCAACTCGATCTGGCACGGTTGCACCATGAGCGAGAACGTTGAGGCTGAAAACCAGGGACCACGGGCGGTAGCCGTCGTGCGTCGAGATCATGAGGTGCTGGTCATCAAGCGGCACTTCAACGGCACCGACTACGCAGTCCTGCCCGGGGGCAGTGTCGAATCAGGCGAGACCTTCGAAGAGGCGGCCTTGAGAGAACTGTGGGAAGAGAGCACCCTGCGTGCCCGGGTTGAACGGCAACTCCTGGCGGGGGAGCACAACGGGCGCGAAGCGCGCTACTTCCTCATGGCAGACGTCGTGGGAACACCCCGGCTCTCGGGTCCGGAGTTGGAGGCACACGGCCCGGACAACAGTTTCGAACTGATGTGGGCAGGACCCGATGATCTCCGTGAACTTGGCCTTCACCCCGCACACCTACAGACGGACCTACCCCTGCTCCTCGCCCTGTAGCACGAGGAAGGTGGTGGCCGCCTTGTAATCGGCACGATGGCACGCCCACAGCGGCAGAAGCGGACACCTCAGCGCTACTACACGCTGCGAATGAACATGAGCGTGGCGTCGTCGTCGATGCGGGCGTACGCACCCGGCTCGACAGGCTCATTGGCGTACATGATGCCGCGTCCGTCGGGCAGGTAACCGCGTCGCACGTAGATGCGCTGGGCGGCGCCGTAGTCGGCATACAGGCCGACGCCCAGTCCAACTTTCGTGCTGCGCGCGGCGGCTGCCTCTTCGACGGCATCGAGGAGGCGACTGCCAATGCCCCGATTGCGAAAGGTGGGCAGCACGTTGAGGTCACTGACCTCGGGGATGCCGACGTCGCGGAACGGTGGATATGCCGATGCCCAGAGCAACGTGCAGTAGCCCGCGAACTGACCGTTCAACTCAGCCACGAAGCACTGACGCGTTCCCTCGACAGCTTGCCGTGCGTATTTCTCGTACTGGTCGACGGTTTTGCTCCATCCGAGCGCCTGGAACGCCGCGGCAATCACAGGCGCATCTTCCTCACGGAGTTCCCGGATCGTGATGGCATCGGACATGAGACTGAGCCTACGCATCGCCGACAGAGGCTTCCAATCGGTGCCGCAGATGCCGGCGCGCGCCACAGCGACGACGACCTGGCCAGCATCTGGCGTCGGCGGCGCAACGTCCTGCACGACACCAACACCGGAACGTGTCGCGAGAAACGCTCTCACGAAGCAGACTCCTTCACCCCTGGGCCTCGAACACGGATGGATCTGGTCTCAGCGCCGCGTTGAGAGGCCGGTGACTCGTTCGCGGGCAGCGGTGATGGTCTGGTCGAGGAGATCAGGACGCTGGTCGTGGGCCCAGCGAACGAGGTCGACGGCGGCGAGGGTCTGCATCGCGTCGAGCTGGGGCCGCAGGGCGTCGAGGTCGACGCCGTATCCCTCGCTGAAGAACGTGAGCTCGTCATCGCGAGGGTTGTCGAGCCGATCATGGTCGCGAAGGAGGATGAGGAGATCGGTGTGCGGGACCGGCCCGGTGGCCGCCGATCCCCAGTCGATGAGCACAGGCGGTCGTCCGGGGTCAACCAGCAGATTGCGAAGGGCAAGGTCGCCATGGCTGAGCCCAAACTCGAAGGAGTGATACCTCAGTGACTCGACAATGCCCCGCACGCGTGACTGCTCTGCGCGATCGTAGACGCCGAGCTCCAGGAGGGGGTCCGCGTCATTGAGCGAGTCGACGTTGTAGTCCAGGTGCGCTCGCCATGCCGCGGGCAGATCACGGCCGAAACGGGAGAACAGTGCCTCGGGCGCGTCAGCGAGCGGAACTGTGTTGATGGTGCGGGCGTACTCGCCGAGAGTCCGCCAGAGCTCGGCGCTGCGGACGGTCTCACCATTGGCACCAGCGACAAACCTCTGGACGGAGTAGGCGACTGCGTTGACCACACCTACGCCGACAATGTCGGCAGTGGGGATGGCATGCTCCCGGGCCCGCCCTGCACACCACGCCTCTATCGCGAACTCCTCGGCCCCCACCCGATCGCGTGGGGTGCGGATCACATACCGGTCGGCCCCGCTGCCAACGATGTTGACCTTGTTGACCACGCCGGGCCACGCAGGTTCCGAGATCGGTCCGGTCGGGAGTCCGTGGATCCGCGCCACCGCTCGTACGAGGTCGGTCTGACTGGTCATCCGACATTCTAACCTCGAGATTTCATGGCGGGGCTGCGCGCGACGGTCTCGCGGACGATCACCGCCCTAGAATGGTGTTTCGTCATCAGCCCAACCACTCGGCTTCGGTTCGAACTTCTGAACGAGCTCGTTAACGAGCTTCGGGAGCAGCACTCCAGACATGTCCGCCTCGTACACCTGCCGATTAGTTTCAACGGCGAACTTGATTCGATCGAGGCTTTCCTGTTCCCACTGATCGTGGCGGAAGATCGCTGGCCAAAGCTTCCTAGTGTTGTCGAAGCTTGGAGAAGTGACAAGGGCCTCGGCCAGCGCTCGCCGGACTAGTTCCGGTGGTTTAACGGATCGCACGACCGCGCGGAAGATCTCCTCCGCCGCTCGCCACTCGCCAGTACCACGCGTCGGATCGAGCTGTATGTCCTGAACCTCTTCGAGGAAGCCGTCGACGCCTCGCTCGAACTCCAGCTTGCGCCGCAGGGTCGCAACTGGCACTCCTCGCCCAAGTGCCCATCCGACCTCTTGATCACACCATTGGCTCTTGTGGAAGTCCTCATGAAGAACGGCGACCAGTATGTGACAGCTGCTCAGGCCAGACTTGATCACTTCACGCCATTGTCGGGAGGGCGTGATGTCCTTGTGGGCGACGAAGGCGCTGATGCCGAATTTGCTCAGTGATGACTGCACCTTGCCAACCCACTCCGCGTCTTCCCACTTGTGAGAGAGGAATACTCGGATCGGCTGATTCCCCCACGGGTTGTCGTCAGACGATATTGACACCGGGGCTTGCTCGCCGCCGACCAGATAGTCGTGAAGAGACTGAAGCGTGCTATCCGTGGCCTCGGCGATGGACCACGTCAGATATCTCTTGCGGCTGGCATCATCGCGGCTCCAACTTCCGTCACCGCTAAGCCCGAACTGGTCGAGCACCAATGTCGCGTCGTCGTCCATACGCGGAAGGAGCGCGTCAATAGAGGCCTTGATCAAAGGGATGCGCTCACCGGGCTTCATGACGACATCTTGCCGCATCTCTCCGCGACGCCCCCGTACGAACGCGGGGCTACAACAAATCGAATTTCCCCGCCTGATCCGTTTCGGAGTCGATCGCGAACAACACGTCGATCGGCTTTACGAAGTCGGGCCGCGGCAGGGTGAGAGGTCGGCCTGGAGTCACGACGACCTTTCCACGAGCAATGATGGCCCGACTCTGCTTTGCCCAATCGAACGCTTCCCGAATGACGGCTTCGGTCGTCGTTATGCGAATTTCCGCGTTGCGGTTGTTGCGAATGGTTCGGATCGCGATTTCACCGAGAGGTTCGTCCGGGAGGTGCCGAATCTCCACGATCTGCCCCGACACTGACTCGTCAGCTTCGGGACGAGCGCTCTGTAGCTTCTTCTCGACCTTTGCCAAGATCGGCGCAGCCTCATCCGAGATCACTACACGCTCCGCGACACCGCCCGGTGCGCGAAGTCCGGGTGCCCACCGAAACTCCGAGTCGAACGCATGGACGCCCGAATCGAGCGAGATCGCGCGAACCGCCGACACAAGTTCCTTGCTAACGCCGCTCTGTACGAGGTGCGCGATGTCGTCCGGTCTCGGGTCTCGCGCCGGACGAACGGCAATCCTGTCCAGTGCGGTGAGTGCCATAGCGAGCGTTCGTGTGACTCGCCGCTCGGCAGGTTCGATTTCCGTCTTGTCTCCGAGCAGTTCTCCATCGGTCAACTCGGGTGGTTCGACCGGCATTATGACAGGCAGAACGAAGGAACCCTTGCGTGTGTGCGTGAGGCGCGCCTGAGCAGCGAGCTCATCGGCGGGCGGGCTGTAGTTAGATCCGATGCGCGCGCGAGGCTTCCTCGACGTGGTTGCAGCGGCTCTGATCAGCCTGCGGGCCGAGGCGAGCACAGTAGCCGCGGAATCGAGCAGCACCGCGTCATCGACGATGAATGCGTCCCCGATCCTGTACCGCTGGACGTCTTGGAACTCACGCTCGATTCCTTCTGCGACGTCGCTCGGGGACGTCCGCTCAAATCGGGCCAATCTATCTACGACCGCATCGAATGCGTCTGAACGCAGCGGGACACTGAATGGCACGGCGATGGGTGAAGAGCCATCACCTGTCCGCACGCGCCAGAGTTCTCCAACCGGGCCACCCTGACCGGCCTCCCAGCCGTGGCGCGTGAGGTAACTGACAATGTCCCGCCGGACATCGCGCTGGTTTGTCATGCCGTCACCTCCGCAGGGGTGTAGAGCTTCCGTAGGTCGTCGTGCCAGAGGGCAATGGTCGCAGCGTCGAGCCGCTGGCCACGAGGGATGCGGATTGACTTCGAAGACACAAAATCTGCGGGGTCAATCCGCACCCAGTAGGCGGCGGTCCTGACCATGTGCGTTCCGTCGTTGTCGTGATTCAACCACGCAGCACTGTCATCCGGAACGACCACAACCACGAAGTACACCGGCAAGGCAGAGGCGGCCCATTTCGCTATCCACTTCTCGTCAGCCGAGTAAGTGATCTCCGCGTCTGTCCCGTCGATCGCGTACCGCTTGGTCGTCTTCACTTGCACACGGACGTTGCTTTCCGGGTACTCCAGTAGACAGTCGACTGCAAGAACGTCTTCGCCGGGGCTCGTCTCGTAGAAGTTGCATCCGGCTTGTCCTGCAACAGCCCTCAGATACGCGACGCCATAGCGTCCCTTACGTGCATTGAGCGTCAGCGTCTGGTGCGGAGCGAGCATCTCCTTGGACCCCTTCGCTGCCATGCCCGTGATCCTATCGGGGGGACTCCAGCTTCCATCGACGCGACCGGTAGGCTCTTTAGGACGGCTACGAGGGACGCGGGGTTTTCGCGGGGTTGACACAGGCGACACTGACCGAACAGCCCAGCAAAACACTGGGGAGTCGGGGAATGACAGCACCGTTTCTCCGACTGACCTGTTCAACGCGCTCAGGTTGCTGTGGCCAGTTTCCGCAGCCTGCTGCGAAGCTCGAGTTCCGCTCGTCAAAGCCCTGAGCCGACCTCCAGTAGGAAGTTGATCCACGCCACCCCCGCACCTGCGAGCGCCGCAGCTCCGCATGCCACCCACAACCCGAGACGCGCGCGCGTCGCGATCTGGAAGTGCCCGTTCGCGGACGCCAGCGCCCACGTGATCCCGCTGATGATCATCATGAGCACAGCGACGATGAGCACGATCGCCAGCAACGCCCCTGCGATGCTCCGGAGTTCGGCGGCGCCGCCGACGGCACCGAAGTCGGGGAAGATGTCCATCTCAGGGCGTCCTTTCGGGTCGGCATGCGGCGATCGAGACATCCGCACCGGCAAGGCCGGCAGCGCCGTGCGCGGCGAGCCAGTCCATCGCGTCGACCGCGGGTGCGTTCGCGCCGCCGGGGTGGATCTCGACGTGCAGATGGGCGCCGGTCGACTTGCCGGCGGAGCCGACGTCGCCGATGTGCTGGCCGGCAGCGACGGTGTCGCCCTCGGTGACGTGGATGCCGTGGTCGTACATGTGGGCGTAGTACGACGCCACGCGTTCGCCGCTGACGGTGTGCTCGACGACGATGAGCCCGCCGTAAGTGCCGCGCTGGCCGGCGAACGTGACGATGCCGTCGGCGATCGCGAGGATCGGCGTTCCCATCGGTGCGGCGAGGTCGCTGCCCGCGTGGAATCGCAGCACGCCGGTGTACGGGTCGATCCGCGGTCCGAAACTGTCGGTGTTCGTGTAGGTGCCCGCCGGGAGGGGGAACACTATGCGTGAGGACTCGGGAACGACGGGACCGCCGGCGGTCGCAGCCGATCCGCCGTCGGACTGCATGCGAGTCAGCTCGGTGAGGATTGCCTCGGCGACCGGCTGATAGTTCTGGTACCGGTCAGGGTAGGCGCTGACCTCGACGGCCTGCGCGGCCTCGCCGGGGTCGAGCAGTTGCCACCCGGGGACGTCGAGCAGGCCGCGCGGTGATCCACCGTTCGGCCCGGATGGCCCGCCGAAGAACGCCCGCACCTGGTATTCCGGGTCCATGAGTTCGGCGACGGTTCCCCATCCGGAGGCGTGTCGCATCTGGAAGAGCCCCAGCGAGTCGTGATCCGCGCCGACGCCATCGTTCGGGAATCCGAGCGATTCGGGGTAGGCGCTCGGGTTGGCGAGCATCCGCAGGGTCGATTCTGTGAGCGCGGCCATGAGCGCGATGATCACGCCGTCGCGTCCGACACCCGCCGTACGTCCGCCCACAGTCATGATCGTCGCGGCGTGGGTGAGCTGCTGCCGGTTCAGCGCGATCGATCGGCCGTCGCGGGTCTGGGCGGTCAGCGAGTCGGGGATGTCGCCGACGAGGAGCGACCCGGACGAGCAGGAGATCGCGGTCGGGTTCATCAGCGCTGCGACGCTCAATAGGCCGACGGACGGGCCGAGGAGCAGGATGAGCGCGAGTGTGCCGAGCATCTTCTTCATCCGACGGTTCCTATTCGAGAGGCCGGTCGAGCTGCGAGATCCGCAGGAGGGTGCACGGCTCCTGGCCTGCGCAGGCGAGGAACACCGTGAACGACACACGCCGCGTGGTGCTGACGACATCGGTGCCCCAGGTGCCTTCGCGCTGGCGGATCCCCTCTACCGTGAAGGCGGATGCGCCGCGGGGGAGCTGTCCCGCCGCGGCCTGCGCGATCGCCGTCCTCCACGAGTCGGGCACGGTGACGGACTCCACCTCGAGCCACTGCCGAGTGCCGTAGTCGCTGAGCTGCTGCCACATCTCCGGCCCGGGCAGGTAACTACGGACATCGGATGCCACGGCCGCCGCCTCATCCACATCGGCGACGTCGACCAGCGCCTGCGCCCACTCGGATGGCCCGCCAGGGTGCCGCGTATCCCAAGTGAAGAGCGCCCGCGCGACGCTCCGGGCGAACCGCTCGGGCTCTGAGGACGCGAGTACTGGCTGCGGCCGTTCTGGTCTCTTATGAATATCCGACGACTCGGATGCCTCGGGCGTCGCCGTTCTCGGCGGGCTCGCGCTCGCCGGCCCGCGGAGCAGTCCGTAGACGCCGAACGCCGCGAGCATGAGTAGCACGGCACCACTCATGGCGACGGCAATGATCAACCGGCGTCGGTGTTGGAGCCGGATCCGGAACTCCATCATCGCGCCGCCGTACGCGCTCTCGCACGCAGCGCCTGCAGCGACTCTGCGAACGCGATCGTGCCGGCGAGCGTTTCTTCGAACTGCTCCCACTGCTCGTCGGTGAGCGCGACCGAGAGCTCCGCGACGTCGTATTGCGTCCACCAGGCGTGCAGGTCGCCCCAGAGGAACACGAACGCGCGAACGGGTAGTTTCGCCTCGTCGCTCGTGCTTGTCGTACGCGCGGATCCTGGACGGTGCGATCCGTTCGTTGACTTCTTCGCCGCCTTCACCCGCGCCAGCGCCTCACGCGCGAGCTGTTCGAGCTCCGCCGCACTCGCGGTCCGCTCGACCGCGTGCAACCGCGCTGCGCTCACCGAGGATGCGTGCCGCACGCCGGCTGGTCGCGAGAGATCAGCCGCGATTGCTTCGAGCTCCGCCAACGAATGGTGCGCGCTCACCCGCTGATGCGCCGACGACACAGCTCCGCCCCGGTCGATGCCATCGAGCTCCGCGACTGCGAGCGCCCGCACTGAGGCATCCGTTCTCTCGTCTCCCGCGATCTGTTGGAGGTCGCCGATCTGCTCGAGCCGCGAGTAGGAGCCATGACCCGTCACCAGGCGGGCTGCCTGCTCCCGAGAGCGGCCGACCCCTCGCGACGGTGGGGCCGAATCGGCCCCGCCGTCTGATCGGGGGTTTTCGCCGTTGGCATGGAACCGCGACGCCTCCTGCCGACGCGCCGCTTCCTCCGCGAGGAGATGCTTCAACTCTCGGTAGAGCGTGGCGGATTCGGTGGGGCTGAGCGGCTTGTGAAGGGTGTTGTCGTCCTGCTCGGCGAGGAGTTCCGTGAGTCGGTCGGAGATGCCTGCGCGAACCCAGACGTTGAGCTTGCGCACGCCGAGTTGGCGGAGAGCGGCGAGCCGGCGAGCGCCGCAGACGAGCACCCCGTCGGGTGTGACCGTGATGGGTTGCAGCAAGCCCTGTCGTTCAATTGACGCAGCGAGGGCGTCGATGTCGCCGAGGTCGGCACGGTGCCGCAAGCCGATCCGAATGGAGTCGATCGACCGCTCCAGCTCGATGTGCCCCGGCGTGCCGGTCATTCGTGCGCCTTCGGGAGGTTGTCGACGATGTCGGCGACCAGGTCGTCGTCGTGGAGCAGCGACCGCAGGTGCTCGCCGACGAGCAGCCGGAGCAGGATGCCCCTTCCCGCCGTCGTGTGCTCGTGTATGTGGTCGCTGATACCGAGGACCGCGCGGAGCATCGCAATCCACGCGCGCTGCGGAATGTCAAGCAACGCCCGTGCCTCGTAGTCCCGCCGCAGTGACTCGTACGCGGACGCACGCGACGCGGCATCCGCCAGCCGGCCGCAGATGTACTCGACGCCGCCGCGGGCGCGATCCGGCTGCCAGCCGAGCAGGGTGAACAGCGAGATCGCATCCTCGACGGCGGACTCCACTTGGCGCGGCGGTTCGGATGTCTCGGGCAGCGCGTCGACTGGATCGGTCCGAAACGCCGGGTGGTAGTCAGGGAGGGCGTGCTCGCGATCGCTGAAACGCTCGGCGTCGTGGTACGACGAAACCCGCGGTCGCCGCGCCTGGTGCACCGAACACAGGAGGCCTTGAGCACGTTCCTCGGCGATGCAGGTGACCTGCACGGCGCGGGTGACGATCGCCCACGGGTCATCTGCGCGCAGTGTCGCCGGCGCGCGCATTGCGTCGAACGCGGCTGCGGCAGCCTCCCACGGGTCGAGGCCGTGCTTGTGCGCCAGGGCCGCGTAGCGCTCGGCCGCGTACCTCATGAGCTCTGCGGCCTCGGGGTCGGTGCGCCAGCCGGTGCCGCCGTTGGATTGCAGGCGGTCGAGCAGCGTTCGCAGTCCCTCGGAATCGTGGAACGTCGCCGAAGCGGCATCCGATCGTGTACTCGAGCTCATCGCGTCACCCCCGGTCACGTAGGTGTGTGTCGGCGCGCTCATCATGGTGCGCATAGGTCACCGACGGCCAAGCCCATAGCGGCGAAGCTGTGGATGCTCGCCCCATCGCCCGAATTCGGAGAGTGGGGGGAGCCGGTCGGCGCGCTCGCGAATCGCGTGACGGGCGGTGGCGGGGGCGTGGCGCAGGCGCCCCGCGAGTTCGGCCTCGAAGTCGAGGCCGCGGCCGGCGAGGCGGCCGGTGCTCGTACTGAGCAGATCGGATGTCCGGACCCAGATGATTCCGGGGCGGTCGGCGGTATCGCGGAGCGGGCCGAGCGTGCGGCTCGGGTCGGATGTCACGCGTCGCCGTAGTGCGGAGAAGGAAGAGCTGTCGCCATCGACGGGATGCATCGCCGTCGTGTTCGTCACATTGTCGATGCCCGCTGCAACGGATGCCTCGGGGCGTGCCTTCTCGAAGTCGTCTTCATCCATCGGTCGTGCCTTCCCTCACGGTGCTGGTCTGCATGGCAGGTGTGACGACGCGGTCACGGAACCAGCGGCCGACCGTCGATGGGTGGACGCCGAGGTGCCGGGCGATCGCGGAGTTCGACCATCCGAGCGCGCGGAGCGATGAGGCATCCGCGCGGGCTGGGGCGGTGGGGGTGAGCTCGAGGTCTGGCGGGGCTGCGGTGATCGTTGCCCTGGCCGGCTGCTTCGCGCGCTCGGGCGCGGCGGCGGGCGCTGCGGCTCGGGTTGGGTCATGGCGCATGAGGACCGAGGTCAAGTGGGTGATTGCGAGCAGCACGAGTGGCGGAACGGCCGAGACGGATGCCGCGAGCAGCAGCGGCACTTCGGTCGTGTCGGCGACGATCGCGTGGATGGCGTTCGCGGCGACGGAGATGGCGGCACCGGCGATGAGGAGCATCCACGGGTACCAGGCGACGCTCGACCGCGCGAGAGCGACGGCTGCGACGGTCGCGACCACGATGATGCCATCGACGATGAGCGGCCACACCCACGACTGCGCCGCGTCGAGCCCGGACCGGCGCGCGAGGTCGCTGAGCGAGGTGAATGAGAGCCAGAATGCTCCAGCCGCGATGAAGATGGTGCCGACTACAGCGGTGATCATCGCGAGGCGGACGCCGTCGGGGCGAGGGAGAGGGTTCGAGCGGGTCAGGGCAGGCATCGCGTGTCACCTGCCCTTCGTGGTGGGGACGGGGGAGCGGACCAGGGGGTCGGCGGAGGAGTGTGGCTCGTGCTTGACGGCCGCGGTGGTCTCGCCGAGGCTTGACGGCTGGCGGATCGGATCGTGGTCGCGATCTCAGCATCCGCGAGGCCGGCGCTCGCCGCGGCCGGCGCTAGTGCGGATGCGACGGCGTCGGCTGGTAAGCCGGCTTCAGCGAGTCGGCAGGCGGCCCAGAAGAGACCGGCGTTCCGCTCTCCTTCTTGGAGGCGGCCTACCCACCCAGCGAGCCTCCTCGGGTCGAGCACTGCGGCTGTGGCCGGTTCTGCCGAGCGCGTGCTTGGTCGTGCCCGGCGCGGGTCGACGAACTCGCGGAGCGCGACGGCGTCGACGGGCTTCGCGTGAGCGGATGACACGGAGAAGAGCCGGTAAGCGACCCGGCCGCGATCCGTCGCCAGGATCGATGGCGGCGCGATCACATAGCCACCCGTTCCGCGGAAGTCGATTCGCGCGACGGCTGCCTGCCAGCAGCGCTGAGGCCGGGACCGCATCGCTGGGAAGTACACGTGCAGGCCGCCAGATGGCGTGCGAACCCGGCCGAGTTCGCCGTCAACGAGTCCCGCCGTGGCGGCGCGCTCGAACGCGGGGAAGCCCGATCCCGCGACTCCCTTCGCATCGACATCGACGACGTCGATCCCGGAGGCGCTGCCAGTCGGAATGCCAAGGTTCGCGTCGGGCCAACGAGCCCACCACGTCTCGACTTGGTCGACGTCGCAGCTGGCATCGTGGAATCCGGCCGCGGTCAGGGGGCGCTTCTGCTCGCGGGCGCACGGGAAGACCGGGACGCCGGCACGGGCGAATGCGATCGCCGCGTTGCGCGTCGGCATGCGGTTCGTGGTCAACAGCAACTTTGCGATGTCCATCAGAGGCTCCGCGCTTCGAGCGATTCCGGCTGCCGCTCGGGCGACGTGGTGGTGGCCGTCGCGGTGACGTGCTGGGCGGGTGCGGACCGATCGAGTCCAGGAGGATCCCCGGCGCCGCTCTGGGTGGTGGGGAGCTGGTCGAGTATCGCGGCGGCGGTTCGTCGCACACGCTCACCGGTCTCCTGAACCACCTCGATCGGCTCCTTCGCGTGCACCGAGTTCGCCCATGACGACACGTACGGGATCGTGTAGTCGCTCGTGTCCATCCCGTGCGCGGCGCCGATCATCAACGCGACCGACTCTGCCTCGACCTCGCCGATCCCGCGATGCGAGGAGGCGTCGCTTTCGGGCTCGTGCATCCGGATGTGCGCGAGCTCGTGCGCCAAGGTCTTCACGCGGGCAGCGGTATCCATGTTGCCGCGCACCATGACCGCGCGCGCACCGAAATCAGTGACGCCGTTCGCCCCGCGCAGCTCCGAGACATTCGTCACCATCGACAGGCTGAAGCCCTCGTCGCGAGCGATCGCGGCGAGCCCATCCCAGAGTCCCGGCGGAGCCTCGCCGTGGAGCAGGCTCGGCCGCGGCAGTTCGGGGATTGGACTGCCGTCGGTCTGCGAGACATCCCACACGTATGCCGGCCGTACTCCCACCATTCGCGGGCGTACGATCTCGCCGGCACGCGGGCGCTCGCTCCGCTCGAGCCGGCGCCACGAGTCCGCATCCATTGGCGACGAGGTTGCGAACCGCGCGGTGAGCGGCGCGATGATCATGTACCCGCGCTGTCCGGCGATTACTCGGCGGCCGAGTGTCTGCCACTGCTTGAAGCCGGCGACGTACGTCGGCATTGGGTCGGGGACGCGTCCCTGCCGGTAGGCGGCCTCGTGCTGCCACCAGATCAGCAGTGTGTTGTTGAAGGATCGCGTGCGGAATCGGGCGGCGAACTCGAGGGCGCGCTTCCACTCGTCGCCGGTGACCAGCGTCTCGACGGACGCGACGAGGTGCTCGTGCAGCTCGACGAGCTTCGCTTCGCGGTCGTGATGCGGTTGCGGTTTCGTCGACACGGCGACCACCCTTCGGAACGACTACCCCGCGCGAGTGATGCGCGGCTGACGCATAGGTGTGCCCGGCTGCGCACGGTTGCTCCGAGCGCAGGTGAGCGGCATGGATGGCAGAGCCCGCGCGTGATCAACAGCACGGACACCGCGGGAGTTCTGAACTCGCTCGCGACCTCCCTCGTTGAGCATGCTCAAAGTGCAATTCACCTCGTTCATAGCACGCGATTTGAGCATGCGCAACGCTTGCGTTGATCATGCCCAATGGATAGATTGAGCATGCCCAACAACCGAACTCCGAGCGACACAGATCAGCGATACCAGACCTATCCCGAGGGTGATGGTGATCCGAGACATGAACGAAGACGAGAGCAAAGCAGCCGCAGAGGACCTTGCGAAGCGCCTCAGGCTCCTCCTCGATGTCGCGATCGCTGAATCGGGGTCGGAGCCCACGTACTCGCAGATCGCCGCGTACCTCGAAGAGCGCGGAACAAACCTGTCGCGATCCCGCTGGACGTATATGGTGAACGGCCACCGATATGTCCAGGACCGCGCGTTGTTCGACGGGCTCGCCGCCTTCTTCGACGTCGACACCGAATTCCTTATGGGCGCTGAGGGTGCGACAGCTCCGGCGAGGGTGAGCGCACAGCTTGATCTCGTTCGCTCGATGCGCGCCGCTCGAGTGAAGTCGTACGCCGCTCGCACGCTCGGAGACATCTCGCCGAACGCGCTCCAGGCGATTAGCAGGTTCCTCGACGAGGAGATCACGAAGACGTAGCCGGGGGCGCGAATGCGCCGAGGGCGATGGGAACCCTACAACCATCCCGAGGGAGGTGACGACCCGTGAACAGCCAGGCGGCCGTGTCAGCGGCATTCAGCGAACTCGCCCTGGGGGACGCCTTCACATTCGACGCGCTGGTCGGCGCCGTGCAGTCCCGGCGCGGGCGCCGCCTGCGGATTGTCGAACTCTCCGGACTCAGTGACCACGACGGGCTTTGCGCGATCTGGCTCAAGACCGATGCCGAGGATCTGGTGCTCCACGCACACAGCGAATCGGCGCTGCATCGACAGCAGTTCGTGCTGCACGAGCTCGCGCACATGATCTTCGATCACGGTGAGGACGATGATTCCGCGGAACCCGATTTCCTACTGCCAGACATCCCGCCCGGGATCCGGCAGCGCCTACTCCGGCGACAGGATCTGGACACCGCCGATGAGATTCTGGCGGAATCGCTCGCGGACCAGTTGGCCGCTGCGATCCGCGGGTCGGCGATGCACGAGTCGCGGTTCCTGGAGATCTTCGGGTGATTCCGGTCCTCGTCTCCGCTCTGATGTGGCTGCTGCTTGCATGCCTGCTCATCCTGCGCCGGGGACGGGGGGAGCGCAGCATTACCTACGCAGCGCTCATCATCGCGATCGCGATGACCTTGAACATCGACTCGATCTATGTCGCGCTCGACGGACGTGTCGGCGGAGCCAACCTTGTGACCCTCCTCGCCGATCTCTCCCTCACGGTCGGCGTGTTCTTCCTCGGTCGCGGCGTCATGAAGGCATCCGATCACCAGCCGCGATCCGTACAGCTTGCACTCGGGACACCCGCGCTCGCGACCGCGCTGGTGTGTGCGATCGTCGCGTTCTTCCTCATCGATCGGGGCTCCACCACCACAACCTTCATGCTCGACCTCGGATATCAGTCGGCGGCAGCCGCCTACTCGATGATTCACTTCGCGTACTACGCGATCGTGCTCACGGCGATGGCAGTGCTCGCGGCCAGGCAGCTGCGAGTCAACCGGGGCGTCCAACTTCTGCCGCCTGCCTCGTTGGTCCTCGGTAGCGTCTTCGGCGTCGCGCTCACCGGCGTCGTCATCACGATGGATGTCGCGCACGTGGCCGGGAACCTCCACCTGATGGCTGCGGTCTCGGTCGCGTACGGCCCGCTGTACCTGCTCACGTTTATGTTCCTCTGCCTCGGGTTCGCCGGACAGCCGGTGGCCCGAAGCCTGCAGGCGCGGTCTCGCGAACGGACAACGCGTACACTGACGCGCCAGCTCGAACCTCTGTGGGCTCGAGCAATCGCGGTGCGACCCGGTATCAGCCAAAGGGAGGATGCTTCATTCCACGCCGACGACGGCGAAACAGTGCTGCATCGCAAGGTCGTCGAGATCCGCGACGCGACGATCGACACGCGGGTGGCGTTCGAAGTGAATGAGGTGGAGCGGGAGCTGGTGGAGCGGGCAGAACGGCATCTGCTCCCAGCCGGTCCGGGTGCTGCTGCATCGGCGGCACACGGGCACCCGCGTGTCGCGTGGGGGCACCAGAAGCGATGAGAGCAGGGTGGGGAGTAGCGGGCGCAGTGGCCTCGGTCGGCGTCGCGCTCGGAGGCTTGGGCTTCGGTATCGCGAGGCGCCTCACCACTCCCGTGGGCGGTCGAAGGTACGACCTCACCATTCGTGGGGTGGATCACTCGGGGGAGCGGCCGATCGTTACGCTCGATCGCACGCCGCAAACAGCAGCGCCCGGTCGCTACTGCCTTCTGCTCGAGAACGGGGGCTGGGTTCAGCTGTCGAGCGAAGTCGAGGACCTCGGTCCGGGGCTCGTCGGCCGCGGCGTGTTGGGCGAGACCCGCGCGGGTCTGCATGTCGGCGAACGCGCGTCCTGGAGCGGGATCTACTTCTCGAGCCCGAAAGATGCCGGGCTCGAGGCTTCAGACGTCGCCATCCCGACGGATGCCGGCCCGGCTCCCGCCTGGCTCATTCGCCCTCGAACTGGCTCTTCGACGACGTGGGCCATCCACATTCACGGTCTCGGAAGCGCCCGTGCCGGCACGCTCCGCGGCGTGCAGGTCGCCGCCGAGACCGGGCTCACGTCACTCGTGGTGACCCACCGGAATGACGGCGAGGGCCCGACAACTGGTTCAGGACGGTCGACGCTCGGCGCCACCGAAGTCGACGACGTGCGGGCCGCCCTGCACTACGCGCTTGCACATGGCGCGAGACGAGTCATCCTCTTCGGATGGTCGATGGGCGCGGCCATTTCGCTGCAACTCGGCGCAGAGCCTGGGCTTCGCGGTATCGTCGCCGGGCTCGTTCTCGAATCGCCGGTGCTTGACTGGGTCTCGACGATCAAGGCGAACTGCGTGAGATCGGGATTGCCCGCGTGGACCGGCGCGCTCGCCGTGCCGTGGCTAGACAACCGGCAGCTGTCACGCATCACTGGTCTCAGCGCGACCGTCGGGCTGCGCCGCTTCGATTGGATCACGCGTGCCGATGAACTCGCCGCCCCGACGCTCATCCTCCACGGATGCGCTGATACGTCCGCGTCGATCGGGGTAGCAGCGCGGCTCCGAGATCGCAGACCCGATCTCGTTCAGCTCGAGCGTTTTGATGCTGACCACACTATGACCTGGAACTCCGACCCCGAGCGTTGGCGGGCATCCGTGACTACCTTGCTGGATGAGCACGTCGGATAGTGATCTGCCGCAGCCGGGGTTCGGTGCAGAACGGCTTGACACCGGCAGAGGAGGCCGCCCCGCTGCAACAACGTGGAAGAACGACCGGTGACGACCGTTGGTCTTGCTTCGAGTTCAAGTAGTTCAGGCGTTTGCAAATACCCGGGAGGCCGCCCGAATTGACGCGGTGTCGAATTGGACACATCAATGAGTCCTTAGATCGGTGTTCCCCGAGAGCGAGGGCGCTCACCCGGCACCGGTGAGTGGATGTGCACCTGCCGCGAACGTCCCCATTTCGGTTGAGTTACATCTCCGCGCCGTCGCGATTTCGGAGTTTTATCGGCGTTCGAGTGTCAGCCTTAACCTGGGCCCGGCCACGAGTCAGCACAGAGGAATAGCGGTTCATGTGGCCCTCGAAAGCGGGGGTGGAGATTCGTGCCGAGTACGCGGCCACACGCCCGGCCGCCACTAGCCTTGTCGTCAGAGTGTGAGGTGGCATGATGCAGGCACCGGCCGGTTGGTACGCGGACCCGTACGACCCGAAGACTTTTCGGTACTGGGACGGCGCGGCCTGGACCGGGCATGTCGCACCTCGACATGTTCCACAGCAACTGCAGATCGGCGAACGGCAAGCCGAACGGAACGACCAGAAGGAAGCGGCCGCACTCGCGAAGGTTGCGAAACGTGATGAGAAAGCGGCTTCCAGGACCGCTGCCGTGGAAGCGCGCCAACAGCAAGTGAGTGAGTGGCAGGCTGCCCAGGAAGCGGCGAAGGCCCAGAAGCAAGCCTATGCCAACGCAGCCAAAGCCCAGAGGCAGGCGGAGCTTGAGGCAACTGAAGAGTCCGCCCTTGCGTACTGGGCCGATGTGAGGTTCGTCGGCGAGAAGGTCTCCGCGAAAGCAAAGCAAACTATTCGGGCGCACGGTCAGGAGTCCGAGCAGCCCTGGCTGATGGTGGGAAGTGGAACCGCCGGCGTCCTCGCAGCATTCCATGATCGCGTGATGATCGTCAAAACCGGAACGATGACTTCCTTCATGGCCGGTGCGTTCCTCGGCGGACGTATTACTACATTTCCTCTCGTTGACATCACGTCGATCGAGTTCAACGGTCAATGGCTCACTGGCGTGCTCGAGATCTTGACCCCGAGTTACCAAGGGACCGCGAATAAGGACTACTGGCGAGGTACGAACCGCAGTCGAAATGCGGACTCCAATGACCCTTGGACGCTTTCGAACACCCTTCCGCTGTTGAAGGTGGTTTACCAGCAGGCGTTGCCGGAAATCAACGAGCTTCGTAAGCGAATTGTCGAGTCGAAGAAGACACAAGTCATCGTTCAAAGCACGCGAAGCGTCTCGGTCGCTGATGAGTTGCGGAAGCTCGCTGAACTCCACCGGGAAGGCATCCTCGACGACGCCGAGTACGCAACGGCGAAGGGCAACCTCATTGCTGGCGGTTGAACCGCTCCGCTCGCCAACATCCCCGGGCCTATTGGCGCGGCTGCACGCTTGCGATCGCGCCACACCAGGTACGGCCAACCAACGACAGCGGAGATCACGATCCGGGACCTAGATCGAACCGTGCAGGACATCCGCCGTGACGTGAGGGCAGACCGTGCTTGCGCCCGTAAGCCGGTCCCCCACCGGGACGCTGGATGAGGCACTGAACTCTTCGGCAGGCCCGGTACATCGTGATTGCCGGGAGTTCTAAACGCCATGAAAGCGGGGGAAGAGCTTTGTGGAAATCCGATTAAGCAACTTCACCATCAGTAAATCCACAACCTGCAGGATTTGCACCGTTTCCAAGCGCTCCCCCGTCTCTGAACGGTTAGCAACGCGACTTAGAGCTCGTTTCAGAATGGCTGGTCGGGCAGTTTGCGCCAGCAGATGATGGCGCAGGCGAGGTGCATGAGGCCCAGGTGGAGGTCGGCGCGGCGTTCGTAGCGGGTGCGGAGGCGTTTGAACTGGTGCAGCCAGGCGAAGCCGCGTTCGACGACCCACCGCTTCTTGCCGAGTCCCGAGCCGTGGGCGGTGCCCCGGCGGGCGATCTTGGGGGTGATGCCCCGGGCGCGCAGCTGGCGTCGGTAGACGTCGTAGTCGTAGCCGCGGTCGGCGTAGAGCCGTCTGGGCTTGCGCCGGGGCCGGCCGACCACGCCGCGGATCTGGGGCAGGGAGTTGACCAGCGGCAGCAGCTGGGTGACGTCGTGCCGGTTCCCGCCGGTCAGGGACACCTGCAGCGGGGTGCCGTTCGCATCGACGATCAGGTGGTGCTTGGAGCCAGGGCGAGCGCGGTCGACCGGCGACGGGCCGACGTGATCGCCTCGCCATGGCACGCGGCAAATAACGACAGTCCACGACAGCAAAGCGGCGTGGGCACTTGGGTGCCTACGCCGCTTTGCTGGTTGCCGCCTAGGCGGAGGTTCCGGTCACGGTCGTGCCGGTCTTGGTGATCGTGTAGTCGATCGTGCCGCCGCCCCAGAAGTGGAACGTGAGGGTGACGGGCTCGTCGTCCCTGACCTCGTTGAAGAAGTCAGGGGTGAGGCTGATCGTGCCCGCATCGTAGTCGGGCCGGTAGGTCCACCAGAACTCCTTGAAGGCGGTCCACGTGTGGGGCCCGGCGTTGGTGCCGTCGGCGTACTTGGCCTCCATCGTGGAAAGCTCGTCGCCGTTGAACTCGGTCGGGATCGCGAAGCACGAGGAGTTGCAGGCCTCCCACTGGGACCAAGGTGCGGTGTCCGTGGTCCCGGTGAGGTCGGAGATCTGCGGCGTGTCGTAGGTGATGACGTGGATCTGCCACGGCACACCGTCCGAGAAGCGGGCCTCGATCGTGCTGTTCACGCCGTACGCGCGGTCGCCGGAGAGGCGGGTGAGCGTGGCGGCGGTGAGGGTCAGCGTGTCGCCCTCGACCGTGTAGTCGGTGCCCTCGGCCAACTCCGTGTCCCCGTCCCACAGGCCCTCGAACTCGAGGCCGTTGCGGTTGAGGGTGAGCGACTCGTCCGCGATTGTCCCGGCCTTCTCGAGGTAGATCGAGTCGAACGAGGCGGTGCCCGAACGCGTCGTCAGGCCCGAGTCCATGTACGAGTGGAGGTACGGGTCGCGCCATTCGAGCGTGTGGCGGTTGAGGTAGGAGCCGGCGTCCCACAGCATCAAGGTCAGGTGCTGGTCCCGGGCCTGGTACATGATGTCTTCGAAGAGCTTCAGGAGCTCGCCGTACTGCTGGGACTGGGGGGCGCCAGGGCGCGTGTAGTCGTAGCCGAGGACGCCCCATTCCCCGACGATGACCGGGATGCCGTTGTCGACGAAGGTGTCGTTCACGCGCTGGAAGGTGTCCTCGAGGTCCTGCTGGGTCCTCTCGTCGTAGGTGGTGAACCCGGCGACGTTGACGCTGAAGGGCCAGAACCCGTAGAAGTGGACCGTGGCGGCGATCATCGGGTCGTCAAGCGAATCGATGGTGGCCTTGAGCGCGTCCAGGTGCGGCTGCTCGGAGTTGGTGACCCACGTCGGCATCACCAGGAGCCGGTCCGCGTTGTTCCCGCCGGTGCCGCGGACGGCCTCGTAGAAGGCGACGTTGAGCTCGGCGGTGAGGGCGTCCTTGTTGGCCTCGTCGGTGGGGAACTGCGGTTCGTTGATGCTCTCGAACGACAGCTCTGACGGGTGGTCCTTGAACCGCTCGGCGATCTGGGTCCACATCGAGTCGAACTTCGCCAACACGTTCTCGCGGTCGTCCGGCAGCGCCTTGGTCCACATCTGGTCGTGCTGGTTGACCATCACTTGGAGGTCGTTCGCGATCGCCCAGTCGACGACCTGCTCGACGCGGTCGAGCCAGGCCGGGTCGATCGTGTAGTCCGGCCCCGGGCCGGTGTGCTCGTCCCAGGACACCGGAAGGCGGATCGACTTGTAGCCGTTGGCCTTGATGGTCTGGAGGAGCTCCTCGGTGATCATCGGGTTGCCCCAGGCGGTCTCACCGCCCAGCGCGTCGAGGGTGTTGCCGACGTTCCAGCCCGGCTGCATGGCCGCGACCTGCTCCATGGCCGTGACCGCGTGGTCCGGCGGGGCCGAACGGCGCTCGGGTGTCGTCTGCGCGCCGGCGGGGCCGGCCAGGCTCACCGACAGTGCCAGCCCGGCCGCCAGGGCGGCGGCGAGCTTCTTCCAGGGGGGTCTCTTCACGGTATGCCCTTCTTCGCGCACATATGGCGCTCGAAAAGGGGTGGTTGGCTCCCCGTCGAGCGCGCCTTTGGGTGATCAGCGCGTCGTTGAAGCGCTTCGACAAACGTAGGGGCGGAGATGGCAGGGATGCAAGCCCCAACTCCGAGCAAACGGGCAGAAGTTGGCTGGTCTGCCTATCGGCGGGGTGTCAGCTGGCGTCGTCGACATTCGTCGAGGCGTTTCGAGGGCGAGGCCCCAGGGCTCGGCCTCGGACAGGCCCCGCCGACGCCGCGCCATGTCTGACGGGCCCGCGATCCTCGTCGCAGGTAAGGTCCCGAATGTGACCATCAGGCACGATCCGCCCGGTACGAGTGAGCCCGCTCCGCCCGACATCCCGAGCAACGCGGTCCGACGTCGTCCGGGCGGTGGCCGGGCTCGTGACGGCGGCGCTCGGCGTCGTGCTGCTGCTCATCGCGCCGTCCGGGGCAGGCCTGGTCATAGCAGGCGTGCCGCTCCTTCTCGGCCGGGGGATCTCCGACCTCGCCACTTGGCGGCGGTGGTCGACCGCGTGGCGGGGCGGCGTCCTGGTCGCGCTCGGCGTCACGGTCGTCGCGTAGCGCGTCGCGTCCGTACGAGTGCTCGCGGCGCTGCTCGCAGCGTCGAGGAAGGCGTCGATGACGCGGATGCGTCGCTCGGTTCACACGAGCAGCAGCCCGAAGCCGCGTGACTGCCTGGAGTTGGTGCGTTCTACGACCCAGCGAGAGGTCTTGTTGATCGGGACCTTGACGCCCTTGGGTGTGATGTCGCCGTTCAGGCCGCGGGCTGCGAGGCGTTCGCGGGTGACGTTGCTGTCGTAGCCGGCATCGAGTGCTACCTGGATGGAGGCCGGGCACGGCAGACGGTCGCCGAGGCCGGCCAGCAGGTCCAGGGTCGGCTCGAGCAGGATCGAGCCGAGCGGGATGCCGGACCCGTCAGGTTGGACCGCTTGATCCCCGACTTTCCGCGGTCCACCGGTGAACGTCCGGCCGCTTCGCCACCGCACGGGGCCTTGTCGATCCGCCCGTCGATCACCAGGGCGTTCAGGTCCAGGCCGACGATCTTGTCGAACGCGGTCAGCGCGATCCGGGCAAGGGTGGTGAAGATCCCCGCGGCGATCCACTCGTCCCGCCGTCGGCGCATCGTGGTCGCCGAGCACGTGGCGTCGGCGTGCTTCTCGTAGGAGCCGCCCAGCACGAGCTTTGCCACGAGCTTGTCGAACACCACCCGGTCCGCCACGCGCGGGCGCTGACACCCCAGCGGGTGAGCGTCCTCGGGCGGCGGGATCAACGCCTCGAACTGGACCCAGACGGGCTCGATGAACGACGATGGCACAGCAGGCACAGGACCCCTCGCGGATCGATACAGACCTAGACAATCCGTATCTAACCGCAGGTCCTGTGCCTGCCTCACTCACGCCCTACCGGCGGAACCTCGAAGAGCTCGTTTCAGAATGGCTGGTCGGGCAGTTTGCGCCAGCAGATGATGGCGCAGGCGAGGTGCATGAGGCCCAGGTGGAGGTCGGCGCGGCGTTCGTAGCGGGTGCGGAGGCGTTTGAACTGGTGCAGCCAGGCGAAGCCGCGTTCGACGACCCACCGCTTCTTGCCGAGTCCCGAGCCGTGGGCGGTGCCCCGGCGGGCGATCTTGGGGGTGATGCCCCGGGCGCGCAGCTGGCGTCGGTAGACGTCGTAGTCGTAGCCGCGGTCGGCGTAGAGCCGTCTGGGCTTGCGCCGGGGCCGGCCGACCACGCCGCGGATCTGGGGCAGGGAGTCGACCAGCGGCAGCAGCTGGGTGACGTCGTGCCGGTTCCCGCCGGTCAGGGACACCTGCAGCGGGGTGCCGTTCGCATCGACGATCAGGTGGTGCTTGGAGCCAGGGCGAGCGCGGTCGACCGGCGACGGGCCGACGTGATCCCCCCTTTGAGCGCCCGCACGTGCGATCCGTCGATGCTCATCTCGTCCAGGTCCAGCAGCCCCTCACGGCGCATCTGGGCCAGCACCGCCTCGTGCAGCGCCGGCCACACCCCGGCCTCGGTCCACTCCCGCAGCCGACGCCAGCACGTCACCCCGGAGACCCCCAGAACAGCCTGCGGGACCTGCGCCCAGCCGACACCGTGCCGCAGCACGAACACGATCCCGGCCAGCGCCGCCCGGTCGTCAGACCGGTGCCGGCCGTGGTGCAGCCGCGGCCGCGGCGCCGGTACCGGCGGCAGCGGCGCCACCTGCTCCCACAGCCCGTCAGGAACCAGATCCTCGATCACGATCCCGCAGCCTGCCCGATCCACCCGAACACGGCGAACCGGACACGCCGGTCATTCTGAAACCAGCTCTTAAGCGCTTCGAGCGTGAGCGAGCTTTGTAGAAAATCGGTTAGGAGACTTCACCATCAGAAGAATCGGCGGCCGGGTTCTACAGGGTGATGAAGACCGGCAGCGAAGTCCTCCCCGACCCGCATTTCTCTGCGATTCCACAGAAGCGCCCTATCAGCACCAAGCGCGGGCGACCGGGCCACCCGGGTCGAATTGGCCCGCGAGAATCAGGACTGTGCGATCGTAGGCTCCCCACCATGGAGATCCTCACATTTCGCGCGTTCACGACAGTAGACCCGCACCCGCACTCCGGTAACCCTGCTGGGGTCGTCGTCGACGCCGAAGCACTCTCGGGAGCCGACATGTTGGCCATTGCGGCCGAACTCGGCTTCAGCGAGACCGCATTCCTCACCGCGGTCACACCGACATCGGCGCGCGTTCGTTACTTCACCCCCCGCGACGAGATCGCCTTCTGCGGCCACGCGACCATCGCCTCGGGAGTCGCGCTCGCCCGCCGCGGAGCCGGTCCCGTCGTGGCCTTCGAGACCAACGTCGGTGAGGTGCTCGTGGAGGTCACCCCTGGCGCCGCTACGCTTGCCGCCGTCGACACGGTGGTCGACACGCTGGCCGACGAACTGCTGACCGAGCTGCTCGCCGCCCTCCGCCTCTCGCCCAGCGACCTAGACCCCGCGTTGCCGGCGGCATTCGTGCGCGGAGGCAACCCGCATCCGCTCCTCTTCGTACAAGCGGGCGTTCTGACCTCGCTCGACCACGACGACGAGGCCGTTCTTCGCCTTCAGGACCGCGAGGGTTGGGACGGCACCATCCCGATCGTGCACCGCCTCTCAGCCGACCGGTTCGCCTCGCGCAATCCGTTCCCCAGAGGCGGAATCCGAGAAGACCCCGCCACGGGCTCGGCTGCGGCAGGTCTCGGCTCCTATCTCCGAGCGGGAGGGCACCTCGCGTTGCCCGCCGTGATCGAGGTCGAGCAGGGCGCGGCGACGGGGCGGCCGTCATTGATTACGGTCGAGATCCCGCTCAAGGGTCGTGTGCGCGTCACGGGTACCGCGTCGGAACTCGGCGAATGAGTTCCCGAAACGCGGTGATCAGCCAGCTTCGTGCTCGTGCCGAACCCATCCAGCGAGTGTGCAGGAACGAGAAGCGGCACTCTCATTCACCACCATCAGGGTTCCAGTGACCCGCTCAGATTGAACGCCGTAGAAAGTTCCCAATCTGCAAGAAGCGCAGGATCTGGCGCACTTGAGCTGGGCATCTTCGAGTCCTTGTTGGCGAATCGTCGAAGCTTGCGGGGCCAATTCGCGTGCTCACGGGCTGGGGTGACAGTCCGTGTGATTTCCTTAGCTATGAGATCTGCGGAAGTCGTCCTGGTGCACGGTCTTTACCACCAGCCCGCACATTTGCAGCCGCTCGCCGACGCGCTTAGGCGGCGCGGTGTCTCGGTTCATGCTCCACGCCTGCACCGGGGCAGCCTGGCGGCCGACACTGTAGCGGTCCAAGAAGCGATCGACGTGTGCGGCGATCCGCCGGTGGTTGTGGCACACAGCTATGGGGGCGCGGTAGCGTCTGGCACGGAAGGCGCATCGTCGTTTGTATTCATGGCCGCGTTCGTGCCAGACCTAGGCGAGAGCTGCGCCTCTTTAGGTGGACCAGATGCGCCTGTAAATGCATGGGTACGCCCGCACCCCGAAGGTGGAACATACATCCCTAAGGATGCTGCGACAGACCTGTTCTATGGGGATTGCGAACCCGAAGCGGCACAACGCGCAGTGGAGCTGCTGATACCACAGGCGTCGGGGCATGGCCGTTGCGTTGTGAGCAATGCAGCATGGAAGTACGCGCCTAGCCACTACGTCATCTGCGCGCGCGACCGGGCGATGAATCCGGTCCTACAACAGGCGATGGCGAGTCGCTGTGGCACGGAAGAAGTGATCGACGCGAGCCACTCCCCATACATCTCGCACGTCGAAGCGGTTATGCGCTCAATTCTTGGCTAGTTGCACACCGCCCGGCGGGCGTCACCAGCCTGAGCGAGCTTTGTAGAAATTCGGTTAAGTGACTTCACCATTAGTAAATCCCCTACCTGGAAAAATGCAGGATCTGAAGCGAATCGAGCTTGCCTGATTGCCTTGGCGGGACCTGCTCTCGCCCGCGGCGGGATCCGCTCGGCGTGACGCCCGTAGCCTGAGTTCGCTAGGTTGATGCCACATGGATGGTTCCTGCATCTTCACTCCTACTAGAGAGTGAGCTCCGACCAGACGGCATGACGATCTTCCAAACCAACCGGGATGCCGGATGGCAATCCGTCTTCCACACCCATTTTCATCTCGTGCCTCGCACCAAAGACGATGAGTTGGTGCCGCCATGGACCGACGAGCTCGCGGATGAAGCGGAACTTGACGCGATGTCGTCTCGCCTGCGCGGTGCGACCATGGGGAAGCTCAGCCCAACGAGGGCCGGCGACTGACGCCCGCAAGCGGATCCTTCATGCGACAAGCTGGCAGCACGTTGCGCTCGAGGCGTTCGACAACGGCTGCGCTCCTTCCTATGCTCGGCGCATGGACGTCTACGTCGATACCGGCCCGGGAATGACAGCCGTCGGCGAGGTTGCGGCCTGGTCCTTCGATCTCGAGCATTGGGGTGAGTGTGGCCAGG
Organism: Agromyces albus; assembly: GCF_030815405.1. Taxonomy (NCBI): domain Bacteria; kingdom Bacillati; phylum Actinomycetota; class Actinomycetes; order Micrococcales; family Microbacteriaceae; genus Agromyces; species Agromyces albus. Next base: position 1,579,580 of record NZ_JAUSWX010000001.1, read on the forward strand.
GCATCACCGAGGATGCCGCAGTCGCGAATCTCGCGCGGCGTACCGGCAATGCCCAGCAGCGAATCGTCGACCGAATCTCGACGGCCATGCGGGATGAGGTCTTCGAGGCGGACCTCCGCCCAGCAACTGGCGCCCAGGTGAGCATGACGGCGCACATACTCCGAAAGGAGCGACGAAGGACCATCGAACTCGTCGCACGAGCTAGCGTCTACCAACTCGAAGCGGCCGACGAAGGCGTGGCTCAGCCAGTGTGGATGCGCTGGCGAACCGCGAGTGCGATCGCCTGGCATATCGCGGACACGGAGTCGCGGCACTATCTGCGCTTGGTCGGAGGCGGGGAACGCGCCCCGGTACCCGATCTCCTCGGTGAGTTGGAAGAGTCAGGCCACTGGATCCAGGCGCAGTTGCTATCGATCCGCCGCGATGCTGTCGAGCGCCAAGGGACCGAGCTATGGACCACGGTCAAGGTACTTCGCCGTCTCGCATGGCATGAGCGAGTGGAGTCCGTGTTCTTGCGGCGGCGTTTGAAGGCAGCTGGACTCGACGTCCGGTAGACGATCCTGTGGACGCGAGGCATGCGCGTATGGTTCTGCCGGCGCCGTGCTTGACGTACCTCCTTGAAGGGCGGCGCTCCTTTCCTGAGTGACATGTCGGGCAGACTACCGCCGTGACCAACTGTTCTTTCGACTCATTGGATTTCGCCCGTGCCGACCAGCCCGAGCCGACGGGCGACCCCAGGGAGGATCTCCTCGCCTGGTTGGCGTATCAGCGTCACGAGTTTCTGCGGAAGCTGCGCGACCTCAGCGTCGACCAGCTGGTGGAGTGGTCCGTGCCGCCAGTACAACTGTCTGTACTCGGCCTCGTGCGCCACATGCGGCAGATGGAGCACGTCCATCTCGTCTGGGGTCTGGGCGGCGGCGAGCAAACCGAATTCTACGGTGAGGACGACTACGCCGGCGGTAGCGCCGCCACCTTCAAGGACGACCTGCAGGGCTATTTCGCCGAGGTGAGCCGAGCGGATGCTGCCATCGCGGCGCTGCCGACGTATGACGCTCCCGGTCTCGGACACGGTCGACCACTCGGCTACACGCTGATCAAGATCTTGCACGAATACACGCTGCACAGCGGTCAAGCGCACATGCTTCGGTTCGCCGCGCTCGGCGATCTCCGGCGTTGACTGGCGCCCTGGGTGATCAAGGGTGGCGCACTATGGCGTGACCCTTAGCGCGGTCGCGTGAAGCGTCCGCCGGCGGACGTCCGCAAGCGGATCCCTTAGCGGGCATCGATGCCCTGCGAGGTTATCGATAGCGTTGAGCGTGTGCAGACCAACGACTACGACAGCTTTGCTGAGGCATACGCGGCGGAGAACGAGAGCAACTTCGTAAACGCCCGTTACGAACGGCCCGCGGTACTCGCCCTGGCGGGCGATGTGTCCGGCCACAGAATCCTCGACGCCGGATGCGGCGCCGGCCCGCTCACCGCGGCACTTCGTGAACGAGGCGCGACTGTCACCGGACTGGACATAAGTGCCGAGATGATAGCTCTGGCCCGGCGCCGGCTCGGGGATGACGCGGACTTGTACGTGGGTGACCTGAGCGACCCGCTGCCGTTCGGTGATGCGTCATTCGACGACGTGACCGCCTCGCTCGTACTGCACTACTTGGAAGACTGGGCCCCGACCCTGAGGGAGTTCCGAAGGGTGCTTCGGCCGGGCGGACGTCTGATCGCATCGGTAGATCACCCGATCGTGGCTTACACGTTTCGGCAACCTTGGCCGAACTACTTCACCCCCGACAGCTACACGTTCACCTGGACGATCGGTTCGCACTCTGCCCCAATGAAGTTCTGGCGGAAGTCCTTAGGAGCGATGACCGAAGCTTTCACGGACGCGGGGTTTCGGCTTTCCATCATCAGCGAGCCCCAGCCCGAGCCAGCTGCACGTGAATTGTTCCCGGATGACTTCGAGCGGCAGTCCTCCTCACCAGGATTCCTCTTCTTCGTCGTCGAAGTGCCCACCCTCACAGACCCGGCTTAGGGATCGACGGAACCGGACACCATCGTTTCCGAGCTGCACTCCGCTAACGCGAGTGCCCGATAGACGGTCCGTCAACCGGGGCACGTCGATCAGCCGTCGTTGGCGATCGAGTTGAGCGCGAATCGGACGGGTGGATTCCCGCAAGACCTGCCCGCAGTCGGGCCCGCTGCCGGTGCCCCAAACGCGGCAGTCATGAACGACCATCACCGGCGGCTAGTGGCGCGCATCCCACGTTCGGCAAGGTCCGACCCGTGGGATCCTGCCGAATGCCCCCCCCCGAATGGCCCCACGCCTCTTGCAGATCGAGGGCGCGCACCTTTTCCGCGATGGCGGAGGTGGCGCGGTGACGGTGTCGATGCGGGTGATGAGCGCCGGTGACGGATTCCGGTACCTGCTGCGCACTGTCGCAGCCGGCGACGGGGAACGGTCGATGTCCACGTCGCTGACGCGCTACTACAGCGCGAAGGGCACGCCACCGGGGCGGTGGATGGGCAGCGGACTTCCCAGCATCGGTGCCGGGATCATCGCAGAGGGTGACGAGGTCGCCGAATCCCAGTTGCAGCTGCTCATCGGGATGGGCCGTGATCCGGTCACCGGGCAACCGCTCGGGCGCGCCTACCCGGCGTACGAGCCCGGAGCCCGTCGGCGTCGTGCGGTCGCCGGCTACGACTTCACCTTCTCGATTCCCAAGTCGGCGAGCGTGCTCTGGGGCATTGCGGATGCAACGACGCAGGAACGCATCGTGCGCGCGCACCACGCGGCCGTTGCGAAGGCGCTCGCGTTCCTCGAGCGGGAGGTTGCGGCCACACGCACCGGTGCAACATCCCGCGACGGGGCCGTTGCGCAAGTCGACGTCACCGGCGTAATCGCGACCGCGTTCGATCACTTCGACAGTCGGGCGGGCGATCCGCACCTGCACACACACGTCGTGATCAGCAACAAAGTGCAGACCGTGCTCGACGGCAAGTGGCGCTCGCTCGACGGCCGGCCGATGCACGCCGCGGTCGTCGCGCTATCCGAGTTGCACGAGGCGCTCTTCGCCGACGCACTCTCGCGCGAGCTCGGCGTGCAGTGGGAGCAGCGAGAGCGCGGTCGTGACCGGCATCCGGCGTGGGCGATCGCGTCGGTGCCGGAGTCGCTGGTCCGGGAGTTCTCGACACGTTCGCGCCATATCGACGCCGAGACCGATCGCCTGATCGACGCATTCGTGCAGGCGCGCGGTCGTCGGCCGAATCCGGCGACGATCATGAAGCTACGTGCGCAGGCCACGCTTGCAACGCGGCCGGCGAAAGAAGTGCGCTCGCTCGCGGACCTCACGGTGGAATGGCGCGATCGCGCGGCGAAAGTGCTCGGCACGGATGCCTCGAGCTGGGCGTACACCGCAACCGTGAAACCTGCACAGCGAGCGCTGCGCGCGGATGACGTACCCCTCGTCGAGATCGCCGCACTCGGCGCGAGCGTCCTGGCGGCGGTGAGTGAGAAGCGCGCAACTTGGCGGCATTGGAACCTCGCCGCTGAGGCCGCCAGACAGACGATGCGATACCGGTTTGCGTTGGCATCCGATCGCGAAGCCGTCGTCGGTCTCGTGGTTGATGCCGCTGAGGGGGCGTCGTTGCAGATCACGCCGCCGGAGCTCACGTCGAGCCCGGCAGCCTTCCGGCGGGAGGACGGGACATCCGTGTTCCGCCCGAAGCACTCGACCGTGTTCACCTCGACAGAGTTGCTCGACGCCGAGTCTCGGTTGCTCGAACGCGCCGCCGACAAGTCGGGTCCACGCCTAGCGCCGACTGCGTTGAGGGAGGTCACACGCAAGCGATTGCCCGGCGGGGGAGCGCTCGCCGACGACCAACGCGAAGCACTCGAGAGGATCGTAGGCTCGGGCCGTGTCGTCGACGTCCTCGTCGGCCCCGCCGGCGCGGGCAAGACCACCGCGATGAACGCCCTCCGCCGCGCCTGGGTACAGGTTCATGGCGGAGCATCCGTCATCGGCCTCGCGCCATCTGCTGCCGCCGCACATGTCCTCGCCGAGGATCTCGGCATCGCTACCGAGAACCTCGCGAAATGGTGGCATGACCACCAGGCACACGGCGAGACGCTCCGGCCCGGACAGCTCGTGATCGTCGACGAAGCATCCCTTGCCGGCACCCTTCCGCTCGACCGCGTCGCCACGCTCGCCGCACAGGCGGGAGCGAAGGTCCTGCTCGTCGGTGACCCGGCTCAGCTGCAGTCGGTTGACGCGGGAGGCGCGTTCGCCCTGCTTGTCCACGACCGGCGCGATGCCCCGGAGCTCGTCGACGTGCACCGCTTCGTGAACGAGTGGGAGAAGGCGGCATCACTCGGCCTGCGTCGCGGCGATCCTGAATCGGTCGACCGATATCTCGCTCACGGCCGGGTGCGCGAGGGTGACACCGATGCGATGGCGGAGGCCGCGTACTTGGCCTGGCGGGCGGATGCCCGCGCCGGCCGGGCGACTGTGCTGATCAGCGACTCAAACGACGCGGTCGCCACGTTGAACCAGCGTGCTCGAACCGAACTCATCCTCGATGGCCGCATCGACGCGCTCCGCGAGGTCGACCTGCACGACGGCACCCGCGCCGCAATCGGCGACACGATCATCACCAGGCGCAACGACCGCCAGCTGCGCGCCGGGCGACGCTGGGTGCGCAACGGCGACCGATGGACGGTCTGCGCAGTGCATCGCAACGGGTCGCTCGAAGTACGTCGGCCTGAGCAGCGATGGGGGAGCACCGTGGTCCTTCCCGCCGAGTACGTCCGGCAACACGTCGAGCTCGGATACGCCGTCACCTCCTACCGCGCCCAGGGCATCACAACCGACACCGCGCACGTCGTCGCTGCACCCGGCATGACCAGGGAGAACTTCTACGTCGCAATGACCCGTGGCCGAGAAGCGAACACCGCCTACGTCGCCCTTGACCGTCCGGATGTCGCGCACGTCGGCCCGCGGCCCGGTGACGACGGCGAGACGACCGCACGGAGCATCCTGTTCGGTGTCCTGCAGCATGTCGGCGCCGAGCTGTCCGCGCACGAGATGCTTACGGCGGAACAGGAGGCGTGGGGCTCGCTCGCACAACTTGCGGCCGAGTATGAGACGATCGCGGCCGCCGCGCAGCACGACCGATGGGTAGCGGCGGTGCGTGCTTCCGGGCTCACGCCCGGGCAGGCGGATGCGGCGATCGAGTCGGATGCCTTCGGGCCGCTGACTGCGGAACTGCGGCGGGCCGAGTCTCATCAATTCGAGGTCGACCGACTGCTCGCGAGCGTGGTTCGCTTGCGTGGGTTCGAGGATGCGGCGGATGTCGCGGCAGTACTCCGTGCGCGGCTCGCAGCGGCCGTCGCACTGGGTACCGGCGCGCAAGCGACTGCCGGCCGGGCGCGGCGGAGACCTCGTCTGATCGCCGGTCTCATTCCACAGGCAATCGGTCCGATGGATGCCGAGATGCGGCGGGCCTTGCACGAACGCGCCGAGCTGATCGAGTCACGTGCCCGAGTCGTCCTTGACAGGTCGTTGGTCGCGGGGGAGGCGTGGACCCGAACCCTTGGTCGGTCCCCGCGCGCGGACGCTCCGGTCGCAGCTGCGTGGCGTCGTCATGCGAGCACGGTTGCCGCGTACCGCGACCGGTACGGCATCGTCGGCACGACGGCGCTCGGACCGGCGCCCGAGACGACCGCGCAGAAGTTGGATGCCGCGCGCGCCCACGCCGCGGTCGTGGCCAGTCGACAGCTTTCGGACCAGTTCGCTGCCGAGCCACGACCAAGTGTCACGGCGGGGGTTCCGTCTGTCGGTCGTGAGTTTTAGCATCCTCCCAAGGCAATCTCTATTCGCCCCGTCGCTCGTCGCGATGGGATGCCTCCCGATCATCGGGCGGCCTTCAAGGTTCTCGTTGCCGAACTCTTGGAGGGCTGCGGCATGTTCGGATTCATCTTCGCGATCGTCGTACGCGGCCGGATCATTCTGCGCCGGCTGATGCCGACGAACCTCGTGCTCGACGCGATTCACACGCGCCGCGGGCTCAAGTGGGGTGTGCCGGCAATGCTGCTTGCCGTGCCGTATGGTCTGGCGGCGGTGTACTGCGTGGGGCTGGTCGAACGCGGCGCGGCTGGATGGCTGAACCTCCTCGTCGTGCTGTTCGTCTGGAACGGGTTGAAGTTCCTCGTCGCGGGCCCGGTGACGGTCATCCAGCTGCTCCGCGTGCGAGCCCGTGAGGCTCGTGCGCGACGCCTTCCGGTGGCCGGCATGCGCGAAACGGATGCCCTGGCGGAGCGCTCCGACGAATTGGCGTTCGCTTCGGCAGGCGACGCGGGCCAGTTGAGCCGATAGCTGCGGTACCCCTCTTCAAACGGGATCTGTCGGCAAGGCGCATCCGGTGCACCTGCTGTTCGCGTAAGTCTTGTCTCGCACGAGATTTCGCGAGCAGGAGGATTGGCAATGACGATTCCGCAGGAGCAGTTCGACGATCTCCTTAGCCGCACCGCGCTGGCAGCGCTGTTCTATTACCCGGAGATCAGTGTCGACGATTCTGAGTACAACCTCGAGAAGGACATCGCCTATTGCATGGAGCCTCTCTTCGCGCTGGCGGAAGAGGATGCCGCGCGGTTGCGCGTCGCGGTCGGGCGTGTGATCACGAATCCGACGGCGCATCGGTCTGAGCTCCTCGCCCTGGTGATCGAACTGGCGCCGCCACCCCCGACCGAGTAGCGATAATGAGCGGCCCAATCGACGAGGAACCTGCGCCTGGAATCGGCTCGGCGGATCGAACGGCCGCCCAAGACGAAGCGGCTCGCGCGAAGAAGCGCGAGCAGAACCGCCGCTATCGCGAGCATCACCCAGAGCAGTACGCAGAGGGAAGGCGTCGGTGGGTCGAAGCCAACCGCGACCGGGTGCGCGAGACGAATCGGCGTTGGCGGGCAGAGCACCTCGAACGAGCCCGCGAACTCAACCGGGACTCGATGCGGCGCACCGTCGCGCGGAAGAGAAGGGATGCGGAACAGCGCGCCCGCGGGCGGGAGCGTGCGAAGCGATGGCGTGAGGCGCATCCCGAGCGCGTGCGCGAGTACCAAAAGGGCTGGGTGCAAGAGAACCGCGAGAAGGTTCGGGAGTACTACAACCGCTACTACGCGACGCACCGTGATGAGGTGAATGCTCGAGCCACGGCGCGACGCGACGCCGATCCCGACCGTGTGAAGCAGGTCCGGAAGGAGTGGGCCGAGCGGAACAAGGATCGGCGGGCGGAGCATCAGCGCGAGCGTCGGCGTGATCCGGAGGTCTACCGTGCCGAGCTCGACGCGAACGCCGCGGCGCGGAGGTTGAAGCGTCGGCTTGAGCGTGATGGACTGCCGCCGAAGCGGCTGCATCCGTCCTCGGCCGCAGAGCGTCGCGCGCGTGAGCGTGAGGCGGCTGCGTACTTCGGGGATCCGGATATCTCGGAGCATGTGCGGCAGTTCAGTGCCTTCGCAGCGACACTCACGGAGCACATGCTGGAGCACGGGGACCGGATGCGGGAGTTCGCGGAGGCGTACGTGACCATGAGGGAGCGGATGGGGCTACCGAGCGTCGACGTTGAGCAAGTAACGTACGCCCGAGCGGTCGAAGTCGTTACCAAGCAGGTGCGGCGCATCGATCTGTTGACTAGCGGAGATGTTGCGGCTGCCGTGCGGAGCACGATGGCGTGGGTCCGCGACGTGGAGCGTCGGCGACAATTCGACAGCCTGGTGACGGCGCTTCTCGCACACATTGAAAGCCATGTCGAGCGCCTCAGCGAGGAAGCGGCTTTCGAGAGCCGGGCGCGGCACGTCCGTGGCAAACCAGCGGGATCGTTCGAGTCGCTCGTAGTGCAGCTTGCGACGAACGAGGTGGTTGAAGAGATGCCCATGAGTCGCCTCACTGTCCGGGATGCTCGGAGGGCAGCGCGGGCGGCGAGCCTTCGGATTCCAATTCCAGTCGAATCGTCCACGTTCTCGAGCAACTCCGCGCCGCACCAGCGGCTGATGTAGAAACGGTCCACGCGAAACGAATGGCCGGAGCGCTGTCATGGGTCGTAAGCCGGCCGGTCGTATTCGCGAGTACTTGGATTTGCCGCCTCTAGGGGGCGAGCAGACAGTCGCATTGACGCAACGCTAGGGGCGTGCGTGACCGTCGAATAATGACTTGGAGTGACCGTCTTCCCGAATAGCTCTGGTCGTGTCTGATTTATGGGATAGATTCTCGCGTCCACTTCGAGCGAGCTCCTCTGGCGCGAATCACCTTCAACTGGAGATCTCCTGTGGGCGGGTTGCCGATACCCTGAGGAAGACCCGAGAGCTAGTCATCACAGCAGCCACAGTGCCGCAGGAGACCAATCAAGATATGACCGACAGACCGACAATTGAAGACCGCGAGCGCCTCGTTACGAGGGTGGTGGCGTGACGATGGCACTCAAGAAGTCAGACCTGTACAGCTCCCTGTGGGCTGGTGCGGACGAGCTCCGTGGCGGCATGGACGCCAGCCAGTACAAGGACTACGTCCTGACCCTGCTGTTCGTGAAGTACGTCTCGGACAAGGCTAAGGCGGACCCGTACGCGGACATCGAGGTGCCCGCGGGTGGCTCGTTTGACGACCTGGTCGCCCTGAAGGGCAAGCCGGACATCGGGGAGCAGGTCAACGTGGCCATCCGCAGGCTGGCGGACGCCAACGACTTACAGGGGGTAATCAACAACGCTGACTTCGACGACCCCGACAAGCTCGGCAAGGGCAAGGAGCTTGTCGATCGCCTGACCAAGCTGATCGGGATCTTCCAGGATCTCGACTTCACGGGCTCCCGCGCCGAGGGCGACGACCTGCTGGGCGACGCCTACGAGTACCTGATGCGGCACTTCGCCAGTGAGTCGGGCAAGAGCAAGGGCCAGTTCTACACGCCGGCCGAGGTCTCGCGTGTGATGGCCGCGTTGGTCGGCATCAAGCCGAACACCCCGAAGGCTGCAACTGTCTACGACCCGACCTGCGGGTCTGGCTCCCTGCTCCTCAAGGTGGCTGATGCGGCGCCGAACGGTCTGACGATCTACGGCCAGGAAAAGGACAACGCGACCCGCGCTCTTGCAGTGATGAACATGGTCCTGCACGGGAACGCGACCGCTGAGATCCGTCAGGGTGACACGATCACGAGCCCGCAGTTCCTCAGGGGCAGCGAGCTGCAGACCTTCGACTACCTCGTCGCTAACCCTCCGTTCAGCGTCAAGTCGTGGAACAACGGCCTCGAAAATGAGTACGGCCGATTCGACGGTTACGGCCGTCCGCCAGAGAAGAACGGCGACTACGCCTTCTTGCTCCACATGATCAAGAGCCTCAAGAGCACCGGCAAGGGTGCGGTCATCTTGCCGCACGGTGTGCTCTTCCGCGGCAACGCCGAGGCGACCATCCGCAAGGGGCTCATCAAGCGTGGCTACATCAAGGGGATAATCGGCCTGCCGGCGAACCTCTTCTACGGCACCGGTATCCCGGCCTGCATCATCGTGCTCGACAAGGAGAACACCCAGGCGCGCACGGGCATCTTCATGATCGCCGCCGGCAATGGCTTCACCAAGGACGGCAATAAGAACCGCCTGCGCCCGCGCGACATGCACCAGATCATCGACACCTTCGTCAACCAGAAGGAGATCGCGCGCTACTCGCGCATGGTGCCGGTCAGCGAAATCGCTGACATCAAGAACGGCTACAACCTCAACATCCCGCGCTACATCGACAGCTCAGTGCCCGAGGACATCCAGGACCTGCACGCTCACCTCAAGGGCGGCATCCCGAACCGCGACCTCGACGCCTGCTCCTCCTACTGGGACGCCTTCCCGAGTCTTCGCTCGGCTCTCTTCAAGCCGCTTCGTGACGGCTACAGCGAGCTGGCCGTCGCCAGGAGCGAGATCCAGAGCGCGATCGTGGGGTCGGCTGAGTACGAAGCGTTCGTGAGCAGCAGTAACGGCGCCGTCGGGCACTGGTGGGAAAAGCACAAGGCGTTGCTCCAGGGCATCACAAGCACAACGCGCCCATCTGGCCTAATCGCCGAGCTCGGCGACACCCTGCTCGATGCTTTCCGCTCACGTCCGCTCATCGATGAGTACGGGGTGTACGAGCGGCTTATGAGCTACTGGAACGAGGTCATGCACGACGATGTCGCGCTGATCATGGGCGAGGGGTGGGACGACGCTGCCAAGCCACGCAAAACCATCGAGAACAAGGAGCGGAAGCTCTCGGAGACGCCCGACCTCGTGGTCGGCGCTGGTCGTAACGCTGCCAAGTGGAAGATGGACCTCATCCCACCGGCTTTGATCGTCGACCGCTACTTCGCTACTGAGAAGGCAAACGTTGATGCCCTTGCGGCTGTGGCCGAGGCCGCTAGCCAGGCGGTCGAGGCGTTCGTCGAAGAGAACTCGGGCGAGGAGGGCCCGCTGGCAGATGCCATGGACGACGAGAAGATCTCCAAGGTGCTTGCCGCTGCTCGGCTGAAGGTGGTTGAACGCGAAGAGCCGCACGGTCACGAAGTGAAGGCGCTGGCCGAGCTCATCGCCCTCTACGACGCCGAGGCTGCCGCCAGGAAGACTGCAAAGGACGCACAGGCCAAGCTCGACGAGGCGACGCTAGAGCAATACGTCAGGCTCGGCACCGCCGACGTTCGGAGTCTCGTCATCGACGACAAGTGGGGCGGCCGCGTGGAAGCCAGTGCCAGGGACGAGCTCACCGCACTGATCGAGAAGCTGGTAGAGCGACTAAAAGATCTTGGCGAACGCTACGAGAAGACCGTCGGTTATCTCGACACAGAGGTCGAGGTGCTCGGGGCGAAGGTAGCGGCGCATCTGGCTGCGATGGGGGTCCATGCGTGATTACAACGAGCGCCCCTGCAGATTGGGAGATCAGGACCCTCGGGCAACTCGGCCGCGTCGTGCGTGGAGGCTCACCCCGACCAGCAGGAGATCCTCGCTACTTCAACGGCGCGTTCATCCCGTGGCTTACGGTTGCCGCGCTCACGACGATCCCAGAGAGCCAGATGCGTGTCGTACGCACAGCCACCAATCTCACCGAGGAAGGCGCGAAGCGTAGCCGCACGCTTCAACCTGAGACTCTGATCATCGCGAATAGCGGGGCAACCCTTGGTGTGGCGAAGATCCTGGGAATCGCCAGCTGCGCGAACGACGGCATCGCCGCCGTCGTGGACCAGCACTCGGGCAGGAAAGAGTTCCTTTGCTACTACCTCAACACTCAGACGACACATCTACGGGAGGTTGTCGCGTCCGGCAATGGGCAGCCCAATCTAAACACGAGCCTGATACGAGAGATCAAGGTTCCATTCCCTTCTGATCCTGAGCAGCGCGCGATCGTGGATGTGCTGGCAGAAGTTGACTCGCTGATCGAGTCTCTGCGTGCATTGGTCACCAAGAAGCGGGCCGTCAAACAGGGCATGATGCAGGAGCTGCTGACGGGTCGTACACGCTTGGGCGGCATCGCGAGTAGCTGGACGACCCTCCGTGTTGCGGCAGCCTCGCACGTCAAAGCACGAATCGGGTGGCAGGGGTTGACCACGGCCGAGTATCGCAAGTCTGGTGAGTATCGACTGGTTGGTGGTTCTGATTTCCTCGATGGTCGCGTCAATTGGGACACGACCCCCTACGTGGACAAGGCGCGCTTCGACCAAGACCCGAATATTCAGCTCCAAGTCGGTGACGTGCTCATTACAAAGGACGGCACCATTGGAAAGGTCGCGTTGGTCGACGCCCTGCCCGGCCCGACGACGCTTAACAGCGGTGTGTTCGTGGTGAGGCCGAAGCGCGACGCGTATGACTCCCGTTTCCTCTACTGCATCCTTCGCTCTCGTGCGTTCGAAGAGTTTGTCGGTGGGCTGAGCGCCGGCTCTACGATCAACCACCTCTACCAGAAGGATCTGGTGAGGCTCACCTTCAACGTCCCGAGCGACCTGGCCGAACAGCGCACGATTGCTGCCGTTCTTTTAGACGCCGACGCTGAAATCGAGATGCTCGAGCGTCGACTCAAGGCCACTCGCGCCATCAAGCAGGGCGTGATGCAAGAGCTCCTCACGGGTCGCACACGTCTACCCTCCGACAGGAAGGTCGCAGTATGAGCACCGTCGGACAATTTGAGCGTAAGACGCAGGACCGTGTCGTTAGGTTCTTCCAGGAACGCCTCGGCTACAAGTACGGCGGCAACCGGGAAGACCATATAGGTAACACGAACATCGATGTCACCTACCTGCGCGACAATCTGCTCGCGCGTGGCTACGACGAGGAGATCATCGGCAAGACCATCAACGAGCTCACCAAGACCGCATCTGTCGGTGGAGCTCGTACGCTGTACGAGGCCAACCGCGAGGTGTATGGCCTGCTTCGGTACGGCGTGAAAGTCAAGCGTGGCGTAGGCGACCAGTTCGAGAACGTGCGGCTCATCGACTGGAGCAACCCCGAGGCCAACCACTTCGTCGTGGCCGAGGAAGTCTCGATCGCCGGCGAGCACAACAAGCGCCCTGACGTCGTGCTCTACGTCAACGGCATGGCGCTGGGCGTCGTCGAGTTCAAGCGCTCTAAGGTGAGCGTCACTGAGGGCATCCGCCAGAGCATCGGCAACCAGCGAGCCGACTTCATCCGTCCGTTTTTCTCCACCGTCCAACTCGTGTTCGCGGGCAACGACGTCGAGGGGTTGCGTTACGGTGTGATCGAGACGTCTGAGAAGTACTGGCTGGAGTGGAAGGAGCCGGTGGAAAGCACGGTCGGCGCTGACGTGGCCGAACCGCTGGACAAGGCGATCCTGTGGATGTGCTCGAAGGATCGCTTCTTGGAGATCATCCACGACTTCGTGGTGTTCGATGCGGGCACGAAGAAGACCGCTCGGCACAACCAGTTCTTTGGTGTGAAGGCCGCCCAGGCCCGAATCGCCGAGCGCGAGGGTGGCATCATCTGGCACACGCAGGGCTCGGGCAAGAGCCTGACGATGGTGTGGCTGGCGAAGTGGATCCGCGAGCACCAGCAGGGACGAGTGCTTATCATCACCGACCGCACAGAACTCGACGAGCAGATCGAGAAGGTCTTTAGCGGGGTCAACGAGAGCATCTACCGCACCACTTCTGGTGCTGACCTGCTGACCCAGATCAACAAGCACGACCCTTGGCTGATCGGTTCCCTCGTTCACAAGTTCCGTGGTGGCGACGACGACAAGGATGTAGACCGGGACAGTGAGGACTTCATCGCTGAGCTACGCGCACGCGTCCCGGCTGGCTTCGCTCCGAAGGGCAATCTGTTCGTCTTCGTCGACGAGGCGCATCGCACGCAATCGGGCAAGATGCACCGAGCCATGAAGGAACTTCTGCCCAGCGCGATGTTCATCGGCTTCACGGGCACCCCGCTACTCAAGGCAGACAAGGCGACCAGTATCGAGACGTTCGGTTCGTTCATCCATACCTACAAGTTCGACGAGGCCGTCGAGGACGGTGTCGTGCTCGATCTGCGCTACGAGGCGCGCAATATTGAGCAGGACCTGACAAGCCCCGAGAAGGTAGATAAGTGGTTCGAGGCCAAGACCAAGGGCCTCACTGACCTCAGCAAGGCCCGGCTCAAGAAAAAGTGGGGCACCATGCAGAAAGTCGTGTCCGCCGAGCCTCGTGCCAAGCAGATCGTCCAGGACATCCTGCTGGATATGGAGACCGAGCCTCGCCTCTTGAGCGGTCGCGGTAACGCGATGCTTGTCGGAGAGAGCATCCACCAGGCATGCAAGTTCTACGAGATGTTCGTCAACGCTGGATTCAAGGATAAGGTCGCCATCGTCACGAGCTATGTGCCGAACCCGAGCGACATCTCCAAGGAGGACTCGGGCGAGGGCGCTACCGAGAAGCTACGCCAATACGACATCTACCGGCGGATGCTGGCTGACTTCTTTCGTGTGCCTGCCGACGAGGCAGTCGGTCGGATCGAGGAGTTCGAGAAGGAGGTCAAGCGCCGCTTCATCGAGGAACCAGGCCAGATGCGCCTGCTCATCGTCGTCGACAAGCTCCTGACCGGCTTCGACGCGCCAAGCGCCACATACCTCTACATCGACAAGAAGATGCGCGACCACGGCTTGTTTCAGGCCATTTGCCGGGTCAACCGCCTCGACGGTGACGACAAGACCTACGGCTACATCATCGATTACCGTGACCTTTTCAACTCGCTGGAATCGGCCATCACCGACTACACCTCGGGAGCGCTGGATGGCTACGAGGAGAAGGACGTCGAGGGGCTACTCAAGGACCGCATCGAGCAAGGTCGCCAGGACCTTGATGAGGCGCTGGAGAAGATCCGCGCACTGGTCGAGCCCGTCGCACCGCCCAAAGGGACGCTGGAGTACCAGCACTACTTCGTGGCATCGGTGCCGGGAGATGCTGCGCAGATCAAGGGCAATGAGGCCAAGCGTGTTGAGCTGTATAAGGCCCTCTCCGCGCTGGTGCGCGCCTACACGGCGCTGGCCAACGACATGGACGCCGCTGGCTACTCGCCCAATGAGGCTGCGGCCATCAAGAACGAGGTAACGCACTTCGTTGCTGTCCGCGACGAGGTGGAGCTCGGCGCTGGCGAGAACATCGACATGAAACAGTTCGAGGCCGGCATGCGCGCGCTGCTGGACACATATATCCGGGCCGATCCCTCCGAGGTTGTCGCTTCCTTCGAGAAGGGTCTGGTCGATCTCATCGTCGAGCGCGGCGCGGACGCGCTTGCTTCTCTTCCGCCAAACATCCGCAGGAACCCCGAGGCCGCGGCCGAGACGATCGTCAATAATGTTCGTAAGACAATCGTTGACGAGCGCGCCCTGAACCCGCGCTACTACGACAAGATGTCGGAGCTCCTTGATGCTCTTATCGAGCAGCGCCGTCAGGATGCCGTCGACTACAAGGCTTATCTGGAGCAGCTCCTCGTTCTGGCGACCAAGGTCGGCAAGAAGGAGTCGGACACTGTCTATCCCGAGTGGGCCAAGAGCGGAGCCCAGCGCGCGTTGGTCGACTTCAGCTTCCCTGACTCCAGCCTCGCGATCGTCGTTGACTACACCGTGATGCACCAGAAGGAGCATGGCTGGGTCGGCAACCGTATGAAAGAACGAGCCTTGGCCCGCGAGCTTCGCCGCGCACTGCCTGACGGTTTCGACCGCTTCGAGGAACTTTTTGAACTGGTGAAAGCCCGCGATGAGTACCGCTAGCGCCTACCTCACCGTCGCCGGACTCGGGATCGATGTCATCTACAAGGACATCAAGAACCTGCACATCTCCGTCTACCCGCCGGTCGGACGTGTGCGGGTCGCGGCACCGCATCGCCTCGACGAGGATGCGATCCGCCTGGCAATTGTGCAGCGTCTACCGTGGATCAGGAAGCAGCGCGAGCAGCTCCAGAACGCCGACCGCCAGACCGAACGCCATCTGCTCTCGGGCGAGAGCCACTACGTGTGGGGCGAGCGCCTTCGTCTCGACTCATCCAGCCGCGGCCGGTCGAAGGTCAGTGTTGCTGGCAAAACACTCTGGCTGACTACCCCTTCAGACTACGATGACGGCCAGCGCAGGGCAGTGCTTGACCATTGGTACCGTAAGGAGCTCAGGGCCGCAATTCCGCCGCTCCTAGAAAAATGGCAGCCGATCGTCGGCGAGGAAGTCACCAAGGTCGTCGTCCGCCGCATGAAGACCAAGTGGGGCACCTGCCAAGCCACCTCACGTGCCATTTGGCTCAACCCCGAACTGGCCAAGAAGAACCCGCGCTGCCTTGAGTACATCGTGGTCCACGAGCTGACCCACCTTATTGAGCGCACCCACAACGATCGCTTCATCGAACTCATGGACCTCCACATGCCGGACTGGCGAGCTCGGCGTGACGAGCTCAATGATGCACCGCTGGCGGACGAGGAGTGGGGGTCGATGTCGTGAGCGGGCGATCCATGGCAAGCAAGACCTTCCTTGAGTCCGTACTTGGCATGGGCGATGGCTACGTCCTGGACTTCTCAAACGCGTCGTTCACGAATTTCTTCCGTGACGTGGACGTAGACACATACATGCCGCCGAGAAATACTTGGGGCTTTGGTGACTCCAAAGTCAACAGGATGCGTGCTCTGTGGAAGAGCGGATCGGATGCAGAAGGGACTGCTGAAGGTTCGGTTGACTCCTGACCTGTGGTGACTTCGGTCGCTGCTGGAAGGATGATTCCATGCGGTCAGGGCGCTGTCTCAGATTGCCAGCGAACGCGCAAGTAGGCGATGAAAGAGGGAGCTCTCATGAAAGACCCACATCCCGCAGTTCACGCGATCTCTCACGACGCCAATGACGTGTCCTACTCTGACCGTGATCGCAATCATTTCGGCCTAGAGCACACCACGAGCCCGAGCCTCGCTCGTGCATTGGCTATCGGCTGTCTCAGCCGGTTGGATCCGGGCCTGTCGGAGGTCAGCATCTGGGACCCAACCGCTGGTTCTGGTTATGCAGGAGCAGTGCTCGTAGACGCCCTGGAGTCCGCGGGCGTCCGAGTTCGATACCGAGGGCAGGACATCAACGACCGTGTCGTCATCGCTTCTCGGGAGCGGTTCGCGTCGTTCGCCGACGCGAAGATCGCGCAGGCTAACACCTTGGTCGATGACCCCTTCGCGGACTTCAGCGCAGATCTTGTCATCGTCGATGCGCCATGGGGCTTGAGTTGGCAGAACTCCGCGCCTGCTGTGCGCACGCGGCACGCAGCGGGTGAGTTCGGTTTCGGACTGCCGCAGAGTAGCGACAGCACGTGGCTGTTCATCTCCCTGGCGCTGGAGAAGCTGCGTTCTGCAGCCGATGGGGGAGGACGCGTCGCCGCTCTGGTTGCACCGAGCGCGCTGAGCACTGGTGGTGCCACTGCGGAAGTGCGGCGCGCGATCGTCGAAGCCGGGCTGCTGGAGTCTGTCACCCGTCTCCCGGAGGGCCTTGCGCCGAACACCGCGATCCCGCTCTACCTATTGACCTTCACAAACCATGCCAGCCGAACTGCTCAGAACGCAGCGGTGATCGCCGATCTGCAAGCCCAGTTCACGACGGAGGGCCGCAATCGATCGATGTCACCCACCGCGTTCGAGGAGATGGAATCAGGGCTGCGAACGGGGAAGCCCGGTCCACGCATCCGCAGCATTCGTGCGAGCCAGCTCACTCGCCGGGACGTTTCGCTCGTCAGGACGACCGGCGATGGACGCCGGCTCTCGTGGCGTCTGACGACGTACAACGACACATTGGTCGACGTGAAGTTTCTTGAATCGCGCTACGGACCCGATGCCGGCGTTTTGGTCGACGGCGTTCCGCGTGAGACCGTCGATCTCGATCCGAGCCGCCACTTCGGCGACGACTCTCGCGAGATCCTGAAGGATCTCGCGACCAAGGGATGGCCAGCCCAACGTCTGAGCAACCTGCTGGCAGCGGAGCCCGAGCCGTTGAAGGGCGACGAAGAGAGCGATGAAGCAGACCTTTTCGTTCCGACCACTCGCATCGGCGTCGTGTCGACCGCGGTATCAGGCACAGCCTCGGAAGGCCGTGTCCTCTCGATCAGCCTCGATGGAGATCCGATCCACACCGGGTTCCTCGCGGCCTGGCTCAACTCGGAGCAGGGCTTGATCAGCCAGCGGCGGGCTATCGACGCCGGCAGCGCGGGAGCACATCTGCGAGCCGTTCGGTCGGACCCCGGCTCGTTGATGCGCTGGGCCGACGAACTGATCATCCCGGTGCCCCCGAGCGATGTCCAGCTCGCGGTCGCTTCCGCGGACGAGCGCCTGGCTTCTTTCCAAGCAGAGTTGAGCACGCGTCGCGCGAGCATTTGGGCTTCCCCCGAGGGCGCGGACGCGGTGGTGAGCGGAGTTGCTGGCGCTTTCGATGACTCGTTGAGCTCATGGCTGGAACAGCTCCCATACCCCATCGCCACCGCGCTGTGGACCGCCGAGACCGCCTCGTCGGTCGGTGACAAGCAACTCGCATACATGCACGCCTGGGAAGCCATTGTTGCCTTCCATGCGACAGTCCTGCTCTCAGCCATTCGAAGCATCCCCGGCAGGGGAACCGAAGTCCAGGCTGCCATCCGTCGGGCCCTTCACGAGCAACGTCTGGGAATCGAGCGAGCCGCCTTCGGAACATGGATCGTCATCGCGGAGAAGACCTCGAGTGTTATCCGCCAGGCACTCGATTCCGCCGACAGGGACGAGATTGCTCGTATTCGAAGAGCGTTCGGGGACCTCGGGCAGGCAGGGATCGCACGACTCGCGTCGAAAGACGCCATCAAGAAGTTCAAGGAGCTGAATACAAAACGAAATCGATGGAATGGGCACTCTGGCTACACCGCCGATGAGCAGAGGCAGGTGCAGATCGATGCCCTCGTTGCAGACCTCAGGGAGATCCGACAGATCTTCGGCGATGTTTGGGCGCAACTGACGCTCGTTCGCGCGGGCAGCGTCGAGCGAGGCCGGGACGGTTACGTGCAATCCGCAGAGGTGGCGCTTGGGACTAAGTCGCCCTTCCGTAAGAGCTCCTACAGGGTCGGCGACCCTATGGTCAGCGGCGATCTTTACCTCGTTAAGGACGGCTCGGAATCTCCACTGCGGTTGCTCCAGTTCGTGCAGCTCAGACCGGCCCCGCGTGACGCCCAGTACACCACCTACTTCTACAACCGCACCGAAGGATCGAGCGTCCGCCTGGTCAGCTACCAACACGGTTCGGAGAGCGAGCTGCAGGAGGCTGCGGCGAGCTTCCGTGACGACTTCGGAGAGCTGGCGGAACAATGACCCTGGTACTTGACTCGATCCTGCGCAGCGCCGGCATCGATCCCGCTGACGCCCAAGTCATTCGGCACGCATACGTAAAGGAGGGCATCGGCCTGCAGGGCATCCACGCCGACTCGTCGGACGACGAGATCCTCGCCTACACGGGCCAGCAGTCGGCGAAGCCACGGATCTTCCCTGTAGTCCCGCAGCGCACATGGGTGGTGTTCGTACCCGAGGGTGGCGACCGGGCGCGCCTGTGGTCGGTGGTGGAGAACCGAGGCGAAATCTCAAACGACGGAACGCACCGGACATTCGACCTCGTTGTCTCCGAGCAGATGGCTGATCTCAGGAACCGCCTAGTTATCGGATGGCGGTCGCCTCGTACGTGGCGGCTCAACGGGCCCACGGCAGCAGGGTACCCGGTGATGGAGATCGCAGACGCGCAACCGGTCCCGTTCCCGGGCTTTGATCGCCTCGTCCTAGACCATGCGCAGCTTCAGGCCGTGATGCGGGAGCACCGGTATGCCGCGTGGCGCACGGCGCTCGCGTCAGTAGTCGGTGTTTATCTCCTCACTGACACCCGCGACGGACGCCAGTACGTCGGCAAGGCCGATGGTACGGAGAACATCCGTCAGCGGTGGAGCGCCTACGCGGTCAACGGGCATGGCGGCAACGTCGAACTGCGCGGCATGGACCCTACGAGTTTCCGATTCTCGCTCCTTCGAGTGTTCGACCCTGCGACGCCGATGCGAGAGATCGACGCGGCGGAGAGCCATTTCAAGCGCGCACTAGATACGCGCAAGCACGGGCTGAATCGGAACTGACGTCGGCAGCGCCAACCGGATCTCCCCGGCGACTATTCGGCCTCGAGCGGCTTGGGGTCGTTGCCTCTGTCGTCAGACCGTCCGTCGATGAGAATCCGAATTCGGTCGGCCAAGTCTTCGTCGTCGCGCAGCTCGGGATGAGATTCAAGCATGCCCCTGATCTCGTCAGCAGTCTCCTGAGGCGAGAGCCCTTTCATCCGCTGCTGCCATTCGAGTACGTCCTCGTCGCCGCCTTCGATGCGAACGCTGGATAGAAACATCCAGATCCGCTCTTCGAGCGAGTTGAGCATCACGGTTTTTCGCAGGAGTTCAGTCCAGTCCTCGGCGCTCACGGTGATGACGACCCGTTCGTCAGAGATGTCGACCTCGGCGCCGATGATAAGCACGACAGGTTTCTCCACCGTGTCCAGTTCCTCCGGGAGTTCGTAGAGCTCGATCTCAGCTGGTGCCTCGGGTTCGATTGACTTGGCCTTCGCCCCCCGCCGCTCGTTGAAATAATCAATGCCCTTTACCGTTGCCACGGTCACCCCGATCAGGGCGAGCGCGCCGATCCCAAGAAGAACTTGATCACGGGTGTTCAAGTCCTTTAGTACGCTCTTGCTCTTGTCGACGAGAAAGACCTCCGCGTGTGTCAAGAGGCTGTTCGTCTTGGGATCGCGAAGGAGAGTTTTCACCGCGCCCTCGGTCTGTCTCGAAGAAGAGAGCTTCATCCCATCCAAAACTCGGATGACGGCGGGAATGTCTGTGTAGCCAGGCTCGACCAAGTTGTTGTCTCCTACCGAAGCGTCGTAAGGCATTGTTGCCGCCTGAGCTCGTCAGCTCGTCGTCGAAGCCTATCGACCGCCGTGGGTTGACGCACCGAGACGAGCAGCCACTCCTTCAACGTCATACCCCTAGGTTGCCGACCGGGATGAAGTCGACGAGCGCGCGTGTCACGATAGCGAGGTCATCGTCACGATGCTGGACGATGAATCGACCTTTCACGAGGAAGTCCGACATGGGGATGATCACCAGGCTGAGTCCGTGCGCGGGCAGCAGCTCCCGTATTGCTCGTTCTCTAGGGCCATGCGATGAGGTTAGCGGCGAGGTTAGTTCATGGTTCCTATTCGCCCTCCGCTCTGACGCACAATTCCTACCGAGTGCACGACTCGACGCCAAACTCTGCCGCCTGGATGGCGCGGGCCGACCTTCTCCGGCTCGCGCCCATCCACGGCACCGTTGCGGGCTTGAACATTTCACGTTTATCCAACGTTTATTCGATCCGAGCCCGATCGAGTCGCACCGAGGCGACCCGAGTAGTCTGAGATGTGCAGTTGCAGGATCGGCGAGAAATCCCCGATCATGTCGAGATCAGTCGAGCAGTAGCCGAGATTCGAGATCCGGGGGAGTAGTCCCGGGAGAGTCCATCGGTCACGGGTTCAAGTCCCGTCCGCCCTACAAATACGGTCTGATCAGGAATTTCTATTGGCTCTATCTCAGCCATAGAAACGTCGGGTCGGGATCGCCGGATCCTGTTCGAATCGCCTTGGCACGCCCAGTCCAGACTAGTTCGCTTCGCGCGACTTCGAACTTTTCACGGTTCACCAGTCCCGCTCTCGCGGAACTAAGCGGTAGGCAACAACATCTGTGGATCGAGCGGGCAGGTCGCGGCCGTATCCCGCTCCCAATAGTCGGCTCGCAGCGAAGGATCCTGCGATGTCAGTGCCCGCCGATACCATCCCCAGAGGAGCCGTCCTGGAGATCAGCACGGCGTGGAATGGTGACATGAGGTGGCCGACATCGATGGGTCGCTGGGCTGCTGCCGGCGGACATCGGCAGCTGCCTGCTGCTGGGCGTCGGCGGCGTTCTTTTCGCGACCGGTGTTTCGGGGACAGCCGCAGCTCAGGTTTGATCCTCGTCGTCCTGATGGCATTGTTTGCGACGGTGCGGGAGTGGCTCAACTGGCGCATGACCGTCGCAGCCGCCGACGAGCTGGGCACCTGGTCAAGCGAGTCATCTAAGGCTGCAGCAGTCCCGTATTGCGGGTTTGGTTCATAGATCGGGTGGTACCGACGAAGGTTCGTGCCGTTGGCGTTCAGATCATGGCCCGGTGGGATATCCGTCCAACCATCGAACGCGATACTTATAGCCGGACCTCGCCCCCGCCGGGTCACCGAAGCGCGACAGCGCGATCGAATCTCATCGCTCACGGATTCTCGCCCTCGGGGCCGGCGATCTGCGCGACCCAACCTCAGGCGGCCTGTTGTACGTCGCTCTCGCGCTTGATCGCCGAGATCTCGAACTCGAGCGTGATCTTCTCCGAGACGAGCCAACCGCCCGAGTCGAGCGGCATGTTCCACTCCAGGCCGTATTCTCGGCGGTCGATGCGCCGCGTGCCCTCGAATCCGGCACGCAGTGCGCCGAAGGCGTCGGTCTCCACGCCGGTGAACTCGATCGGGATGGTGATCGGTTTCGTGATGTCGCGAATCGTCAGGTCGCCCGAGATCACGAGGGCGTTGTCGCCGACCTCCTCGATCCTGGTGCTCTTGAAGACGATGTCGGGCCACTTCTCCGCGTTGAAGAAGTCGGCGCTGCGCAAGTGGTCGTCGCGTTGCGTGTTGCGGGTGTCGACACTGGCAACCTTGAGCACGATCTCGGCGGTCGACTTGGTCGTGTCGTCGAAATCGACGTGCAGGCTGCCGGTAACGTCGTTGAAGGCACCACGAACATTCGCCACCATGGCGTGTTTGGCAGAGAAGCCGATGCGAGTGTGGGTGGGGTCCAGGTCCCAGTCGCCGCTCAGGTCTGGTCGGTTGTCGGTCATGATCTCCCAATGGTCGTTGCACGAACCCCAATAGTCTGTCATCCGCGGGCTGATCGAATGCTCCAGGATGCCTGCGGCCGTCATCGGGGTCGGCCATTCAGCTGTACGCGTCGCCGACCCGTTCGCCGAAGATCTATAGCACGCCAGTGCTCGCCGCCCATATCGCCCCGGACGTCCGCGCTGCGGTCGCCTGGTTCACGCGGTCATTGGTAACACCTACGTGCTGCGAGACCGTGCGCGGTGACGCACGGTCTCGCAGCACACGCGTTCATGAACAAAGATCAGCCGATGGTGAAGTCCGCGACTCGGAAGTCGCCGTCGAACACGAGATAGACGTCGTGGACGCCCCGCGACGCCGATACCGACGCGGTTGTTGTCTCGTACTGGTAGACGTCGCCTGTGCTCGTCACCTCGGCCGTGCCGACCAGCTCTCCTGTCGGCGAGCCGAGCCGAACTTGGATCGAACCGTTCTCGTCCGACGCGTTCGAAACTCGCGCGGTGAACGTCACGTCGTTCGCGCGCAGCTTGGTGTCGCCGAACTTGATCCAGCCATCACCTTCGGCTGAGACAGCGGTGCCACGTTCCTTGCTCTCGTCGACCAGGAGGACGCCGGCATAGTCGTCGAAATTCTCCGCACGAGTCGGCTTCGACAGGTTGCGAGCCGGAATCGTCTCGCCCTTCACGCGCACGGTCGCCTGCTGCCGGATGTCCGCGGACGACGAACCGACGAGCAGCTCGTACTCCGACGATTCGACCACCCAGCGATCGCGCGTGACATCCCAACGGGCAAGATCAGACGCGTCCAACTCGAGGCGCACCGTCTTCGTCTCGCCAGGCGCGAGCGAGACCCGCTCAAATGCCCGCAACTGCTTGTCGGCAGTCGCATCGCGTGAGCTCAATTGCCGGCTATAGAGCTGGACGACCTCATCGCCTGCGGCGTCGCCGGTGTTGGTGACATCCACGCTGACGCGAATCGCACCATCGCCGCCCACGGACGAGCCGGATGTCTTCAGGTTGGAGTAGTCGAACGTGCTGTACGACAGCCCGTGGCCGAACGGGTAGAGCGGAGCGCCGTCGCAATACATGTACGTCCAGCCGCTCTTGACGATGTCGAAGTCATCGATGCTCGGCAGGTCGTCAACGCCGGCATACCAGGTCTGCGTCAGTCGGCCGGCCGGGTTCTCGTCGCCGAAGACCACGTCAGCCACGGCGTTGCCGGTCTCGGACCCGGCGTGCGTGGTCCACAACATCGTTTCCGGCTGGTTGTCGAACGTCGTTGGATAGCTGGTTTCCAGCACCACAACCGTGTTGGGATTCGCGGCTGTCACCGCGTCGACGAGTTCCTGCTGGCTGCGACCCAAGGCGAGATCGGTGCGGTCGTGGTTCTCCCTGCCGTAGACGAACGGGTGGCTGCCGACCACGACGACTGCGGCATCGGCTTGGCCCGCGGCGGCGACGGCGGCGTCGACGCCATCCGACACGACCTCAGGCACGAAATGAGCCGCATCCGCTTTGGAACCGGTGCCCACAGTCCCATCGGGCGCGACGGTCACATAGTGCTCGGGAATCCACCACCAGTTCTCGTTCGTTTCGTACCCGACGTATTGGATCAGAACCGTCCCGTCCGGTTGCTCCTCAAACCGGAACTGCTGCTGCACGTACCAACCCGAGGGCTCGTCCGACGACGTCGTGTATGGCCCGAACGCGCCACTGAGGTACTTGCCGTTCTCGGCGTTGCGCAGCGTCGAGTAGTCAGCCATCCAGTCGTTGACGTCCCATTGCGACGCGACAGATGGCGAGGCGTCGGATGCCACGACGAGGTCTGCGGGATCTGTACCGGTTGCGGTGAGGTACCGCCCGGTGGCGGAGTCCTTGAGCGTCACTCGGTCGAGGCCTTCGACTCCGGTCACGTCCGCGGCCCCGCCGAGCCGCTCGGCGATGCCGTCGAGGGGCGTGACTTCATAGGGCATGCTGCCGCCGTAGAAGTCGCTGAACACCGTGTCGTGCAGTGGCCCGATGACTGCGACGCTCGACGTCTGATCCGGATCGAGCGGCAGGGTGTCGGCGCCATTGTCCAGCAGCACCATGGCGTCTGCGGCGGTCCGGCGGTTCAGGGCTTGGTGCTCTGCGCTGTTCAGGACCTCGGGGCCGATGTCGGCGTACGGTCCGCCGTCGGGGTCGAAGTGGCCAAGACGGAACCGAATGGACAGCACGTGTCTGACCGCGGTGTCCACGTCGTCCTCGGTGATGTAGCCCTTGTCCAGCGCAGAGTGCAGCGTTGCCTTCATCGCCGACGGGTCGCTCTCATCGACGGTGAACCCGTCGAGACCCGCCTTCAGGACCGCCGCGTACGCCTCGTCCTCTTCGTCGAAGTAGAACTGAGCTTGCGTCACCGCGTGCGGCGCCCATGCGTCGCTGACGTTGTAGAGGTCTTTGTCAGTCCACGAGCGGATGTCTTCGTTGATCGACGGGTCGACGTGGGTCGGCCGTCCGTTGACGAGGTTGTACGACGCCATCACACCGGTCGCCGCATCCGCCGAAATCACGCTTCGGAACGGCGCCTGCGAGTACTCCTTGCGGATTCGTGGCGGCAGGTTGGACGACGACACGCTGCGATCGGCCTCTTTGTTGTAGCCGAAGTAGTGCTTGATGACTGGCGCCACCTTGAGGTAGAGCGGATCGTCACCCGACAAGCCAGACCCATAGGCGGTGGCAATCTCGCCGGTGAGAAGCGGGTCCTCGGAGTAGCCCTCTTCATTGCGCCCCGCACGCGGATCACGCAGCGGGTCGACCACGGGCGCCCACGCCTGCAGACCCCAGAGCTGCGGGTCGAGCGTGTTGTAGGCGCGGAGTTCATCGCCGACGGCGGATCCCACGTCGTTGATGAGGTCGGTGTCCCAGGTGCTGGCCAGGCCAACCGCCTGCGGGAAGACGGTCGCGTCCGTCGCAAGCACTTGGCCCCAGTTGTTGTCGAGGTCGTTGGACCACGCCACGCCGTGCAGTGCCTCGGTGCCGGCCTTGAAGTAGGGGATGTCAAGCCGCGGGATCGGCATCTGCGACTGATGCAGGAATCCGAGCTTTTCGTCCAGGGTCAGCCGACCCAAAAGATCGTCGATGCGCTCGTCGAGCGGAAGGTCTGGGTCGCGGAACGGATGGTCGGTGTTCGCGCTGGGAGATGCAGCGACCAATCCACTTGCGAGCAGCGGTGCGGCCAGGAGGGCGACAATCGCGGCCGACTTGATGCGGGTTGAAGAACGGCGGCCGGGGAGCGGTAGACCTCGCATCGGCGCGACGTCCTCTCGGTGAGTGACCGACGGTCCTCCCAGTGCCGCCGATTTGGTGGGCAGGGGAGGTTTCACGAAAACGTGTCGAAGCGTTGCGCGGAAGGTGTGCTTCATGGGTGCGTCCTACTTCCTTGTAGTGGCGGTGACGCCCGATTTCCTGCGGGTGGTGAGGTGTTTCGAGGACCGGTTGGCCGATGAGGGACTGCCCTGTCCGTCGTACGCTCTCGCGAGTGCCCGTTTATTTTGTGCCCTCATGAAACAATATGTCAAGGGGCGCAACAAACTCCCTCCCCGAAGTGGAACCTGCGCAACGCCGGCTGTCAGACGACCTTGCGAATCGCGCTGACGGCCGCCGCCCAGGCGTAGTCGGCGAAGGCGAAGTCGTGGACGTCGATCTCCGAGCGCTCGGAAGCCGACTCCAGCCGCTCGGCAAGTGCGATGTCCATCGCCGCCTTGCCGGCACGAGCTACCGCAAGACCTTCGCCCGTCACGATCACCTTCTCAGGATCGATGACGTTCATCAGCTCAGCGACGACGACACCGAGTGCATATCCGGCATCGTCGAGCGCACCCTGCGCCGCTCGGTCGCCTGCGGCAGCACGCTCGAGGACATGCTCGAAGCTGGTGTCGGCCGCGTTGTGAAGGATTGCAGGGATGGTGACGTAGGCGGACGCACACCCGACGTGGCCCCGATCGCACGTCGGACCGATGTGCCGCACAGGGATGTGACCGACTTTTCCGGGATGCCCGTGCGAGCCGCGTACGAGTTCGTCGTTCACGACGATGCCGGCTCCAATGCCTGCGCCCAGGCCGAACAGTACGAGGGACCTGCGCCCAACCCCCGCTCCGAACCAATGATGGGCGGCCGTGAGCGCCTGCACGTCGTTGCTCATCGCGATGGGTAGGCCGATTTCCGCCTCGATGAGAGACTCGAGGGGCACGTTGTCCCACCCGAGGAAGTACGATCCCACGATGACCGCGCGCCCACGCACCCGTTCAACGTCGCCAGCCAGGCACACTCCCACGGACGCCAGTCGAGGGTGGGAGGCGCTGAAGCCCCTGACGATCTCCGCTATCTGGGAGACCGCGTCGGGAGCGTACCGAGAGACAAGCGACTGCTCCTCGAGCTCGATGACGTTGGCCTGCAGGTCTGTGACCACCGCGTACAAGGCTTCACCAGTGAGCTTCACGCCCGCGAACTGGGCCGCACTCGGCTCGAGATTCAAGATCTCAGACGGGCGACCACGCCCGTTCGGAGCATTCGTCTCGCCCTCCGTCAGAAATCCGAGCTCAACGAGATCTCTAGCGAGGCGGGTGAGACTCGTGCGCGACAAGCCCGTGCGGCGAGCAAGCTCAGCGCGCGATGCCGAGCCGTTGATGAGTACCTCGAGGAGCACATCCCGCTGGGCGTCGTGGAGATCCGGCCAGGCCCATGCGGGCTCACTGCGGGAATCGACCATGATTATCTCCTATGTCAAGCGGCCTGTGGAAGCTAAGTCGCAGCGGATTGTTCGTGTCGGGTGACGGTGTTGAAGCCTCGCGATGATCATCTACATCATCGCCCGCGGGCGCAGCAAGTCGGCACGCCCCGCGCGATCGACCGAGATGGTGTCGGACACCGTCGACGTACCGCGCTCGAGGGCGACGTCGGGGCCGGGGAGTTCCATCGGTCACGGGTTCAAGTCCCGTCCGCCCTACAGAAGCCCTGTTTATCTACGCGTTCTGCATTGCTTATCGCTCTCGTCACGTCCGATTCCCCGGTGCAATCAGATCTGTGCCCGCGGCTCGGCCTGGCTCAACGTGCTCGCGCTGCTGTTCGCGTGGAACGCATTGAAGTTCCTCGTCGCCAGGCCCGTAGCCCTCATCCAACGTATCGGCGTCCTCGGCCGCGAAGCACGAGCACGGCGCGCCATCTCAATTACCACGTCGGCGTCGAGCCCAAGCGGCTCGAGGAGCTGGAATCCCGAGTTGTCGGGTAACGAGCACGATTCCCGGCCTGGTACGGAACTGTGAATGAGTCGACCAGCCCGTGGCGAATCACCGATCCTTTATCCAATGAGCGGGTAACCAAAGGATATATGCATATCCTTTGGTAAGCTCGCTTCATGGCAGATGGTCAACCGAGGCAACGAGCAGGTCAGCCCGCCGGCGCGCAATTCATGCCGGCGCCAAGGGCCGAGGCATCCGTCGAGCTGTCGAAACCCGAGCGTGCGTGGCCACCGATCGACTATGAACCTCGGCCCTGGGTGCGAACCGGAGACGAGGTCGCATCCCGCAGAGCCCTACGTGCCGCCGCAAGCGAATACCAGGCATCAGTCCCGCCAGAGATCTCGAAGCTTCGCCTGGACCTCGAGCCCGCTGTGCTCGCCGTCGCTGACGACGCGAGTAAAGAGCTCACCCGATTCGACACGAAAGCCGGGATGATCGCGGCGCCGTTCGCGTCGATCCTGCTGCGCACCGAGAGCGCATCCAGTTCCGAGGTTGAGAACGTCACCTCGAGCGCGAAACAAGTGGCTCTCGCCGAGATCGGAGAGTCACGATCGGGGAACGCACAACTGGTCGTCTCGAATGTACGGGCGATGAATGCAGCGATTGCGCTGTCCGACCGGCTGGATGAGGAAGCCATCATCGCGATGCACGAGGCCCTGCTCACGTCCTCCGCCCCTCACCATGTGGGCAGCTGGCGCCAGGAGCAGGTCTGGATCGGCGGAGGCAGCGTGTCACCACACACGGCGAGGTTCGTGCCGCCGCACCGGGACCGAGTCCCCGGACTGATGAAGGACCTCGTCGAGTTCGCCCATCGCACTGACATTCCTGTGCTCGTGCAAGCTGCGATCGCGCACGCCCAGTTCGAGACCATCCACCCGTTCCCAGACGGCAACGGCCGAACCGGCCGTGCCCTCCTGCAGGGGATGCTGCGCGCCGGGGGAGTCACCCGGAACGTGGCAGTGCCAGTCTCCGCCGGCCTGCTCAGCGACACCGACGCCTACTTCGACGCGCTCAACGCCTACCGCACGGGAGACCCGAACGAGATCGTCTCCTCCGTCTCGGAGGCATCATTCGCAGCGGTCAACAACGGGCAACGCCTGGTCGACGATATCGAGGCGGTTCGCGCGCGGTGGAACGCGACAGTCGTGGCCCGGGCTGACTCATCGGTGCACCGGGTGAAGGAGTACCTGCTGCGCCAGCCCGTGATCAACACGAAAACCGTCGCATCAGCGCTCAGCGTCAGCGAGGTGGCTGCACAGACCTCGATCGACAAACTCGTCGACGCGGACGTGCTCACTCAGGCGGGTGGGCGGGCGCGATACCGGATCTGGCAGGCCAGCGAGGTACTGGACGCACTTGATGCCTTCGGGGCGCGAGCTCGTCGTAGCCGTTAGGCCCCACTCGTTAGCCGCATTCACCGGCACCGCCCTGCTCGACTCACTCGGCGGGTGAATCCGCCTTCACGAGGGCAGCTCGGCCCGCGAGTCCTGCCAGGATGGCGCTCACGTCGAGTCCGGTGAGGGACTTCACAACCTCGGTGCCCTCGCCGAGCACCTGGCCGACGGTCTTCGTGATCGCGCTCGCGCCGTCGGTCGACACCACGGTAAGCGTGTCGATGTTCGAGATGGGCTCGGCTGCCGCCCGCACGATCTCGGGGAGGCGGGAGATGATCTCCTGGGCGAGCGCGGCCTCACCGTACTTCTCGAGGGCGAGCGCCTTCGCGTCGGTCGCGGCGGCGGACGCCAGACCCTCGGCTTGAATCGCTGCCGCCTTCGCATTACCTTGGGCACGGATGCCGGCCGCGAGGGCGACCTGGCGGTCACGCTCGGCCTCACCCGAGACGCGAACCGCGGTGGCGGCAGCCTCGGCGTCTTGCACGGCGGCGACCTTGTTGGCCTCGGCGATCTTCGTGCGCTTGAACGCCTCGGCCTCGGTGCTCGCGTTCGTCGCGTCACGCTGGGCCGTTGCTCGCTGCACCTCGGCGTAGGCCTCAGCCTCGGCGGGCTTTCGGATCTCGATGTCGAGGCGCTCCTGCGTGACGAGCGCCTGCTCGGTGAGGGCTGAGCGCTCCTCGACGGCGACGAGACGATCCTGCTCGGCCGTCGCCAGCTGACCTGCGGCATCGGCCTCGGCGTTCGCGCGGTCGGTCTCGGCCTTGATGATGGCCTGCTTGAGGTTCAACGCCTTCTGGCGCTCGGCGATCTGCTCAGCCGCCTCGATGCGGGCGAACTCACTCGCACGGGCGGCCTCGGCCTCGCTGACCTCGGCGACCTGGCGAGCGCGCGCGGCCTCGGCGCGGCCGAGGTTCGCAAGGTAGTCGCTGCCCGGCGTGGAGATGTCGGAGATGTTCAGGAGATCGACCTGGAGGCCCTGCTCGACGAGGTCGGTCTTGGTCTCGGCGACGACGCGATCGGAGAGTCCCTTGCGGTCCGAGATGATCTGCTCGATCGTCATGTCACCGATGATCGAACGGAGCGAGCCCTCGAGCGACTCCTTGATGATCTCGGTGAGCGCGCTCTGCTGTGAGAGGAATCGCTGCGCAGCTCGGCGCACGCCCTCCTCGGTGCCGCTCACCTTGAAGTTGATGGACGCCTTGATGGCGATCTTGATGCGGTTCTTGTCGACACCCTCGACCGTGATGCCGATCTGGCGCTGCTCGAGCGAGATCGAGAACCCCTGCTGGAGAATCGGCCACACGAAGGTGCGACCGCCGATCACGACACGCTGACCGGTGGGAGCCTCGCCCGCGGCCGGACGCCCTGCACCTCGCCCCACGATGACGAGGGCCTCGTTCGGCGGTACGCGGCGGATGCGCCGGGCGATGAAGATGAGCAGGGACAGCAGAGCGATGACGATCGCGATGACGGCGATCACCTGGATCATGACAGGCGTGAGCATCGGGTTCCTTTCGAGCAGGCTTGGCTGGATGTGGCAGGGCTAATCGGTGGTGACCTTCACGCGGGTGCCCGCATGCTCGATCACGCGGATGCGCACGCCCTCGGCGATGGGCGCGTCGGAGTACGCCAGCCGTCGTTCGACTTCGCCGGGGCCGTCGAGGCTGACCTCGCCGCCCGCGGGGGTGATGTCGGATCTCGACACTCCGGTGAGGCCGACCGCGGACTGCGGCACACCGTCGGAGCTGCGGGTGAGGTTGCGC
Source organism: Agromyces albus (assembly GCF_030815405.1). NCBI lineage: Bacteria > Bacillati > Actinomycetota > Actinomycetes > Micrococcales > Microbacteriaceae > Agromyces > Agromyces albus. The sequence continues at coordinate 1,610,434 of NZ_JAUSWX010000001.1, forward strand.
ACCACGAGCACGCTGAACACGTAGGCGACCGCCGCGAGTACCACCGCGAGCACATAGGCCCACACGATCGCGAGTCCCATGCTCGCGGTGAGTGCGCCGGCCGCGCCGAAGACCACGAGCCCCACCGAGAGCGCGGTGCCCGAGATGGCACCGTCGCCGATCTCGAACTGGTCGAAGATGTCGCCGAGCACGAGCGAGATGAGCAGCAGCACAAGGCCGATGCCTCCGATGATGAGGAACGGAAGGAGCATCGACTGGCTGCCTCTCTACGGACGTGTCCCAGGCGACGGGCACGCACGGGTGTGCTCACCTTATCGGTGCGCGGGCCGGCGCACACGAAGGGCTCGCTCGAGCGCTCGGCGCGTCCTCGCAGTGGCAGTTGAGTACCCGCCTGGTGCTGCGATCAGGAGAGGAGCCGGTGCTCGATCGCGATGGCATCGACCGCGCCAGCACCGCGGATGCGCCGCATGAGCGCGACCACCTCGTCGACGACTCCGCTGGTGAGCGCGCGACACACGATGCTGTTCGTGCCGAGCCCCTCGAGGCCTCCGGCACGAATCCGGATGACCTCCCAGCCGACTTCGCGGAGCGCTTCGTCTTTCTCGGTGTCGGATGCCTCCTTCAGCCCTCGATGCGCCCGACGCGACTTGCCGGGGTCGTCGTACTCGATCGCAATGCGCAGTTGCGGCACCAGGATGTCGGGCCAGACCTCCTGCTGGCCGTAGAACATGCGGGCGATGCGCACGGCATTGACGCGATGATGCAGGCGGATGCGTTCGCCGAGCATCGCCCGCAGCCGCTGCTCGGTCATCGAGGTGCCGACACGGAGTCCCGGCTTCATGAAGGCCACGCCGGCTTCGCGCATCGCGGTGGGGCCGGCTGCGTTGGTGCGGCACTTCGCACAGCTCGGTCCGGTGAGCACCTCGCGCACCGTGGCCGGATACCGATCGTGGCCGCGGGCGCATCGCCAGTCGTAACTCGCGCCGATCCTCGTCTCGACGGCGAGTGCTGCGCGCTGGGGCGGGGAGACCCGGCCGAGCAGCTCGGCGCGGGAGCGCTGCGTCTCGTGGAGGAGCATGCAGAGCGGGCAGACACGCCCGAGCGTCACGACGCCGGGCTCACCCGCCACCGCGCCATGACCGCATCGGAAGCTCACCTCGACCATGTCGCCTCGATTCTCTGCATGATCCCCATCATCGGCGGCACCGCCGACACTCGCGAAGCGACCCGGTGTCTGCGGCGCCCACGAGAATGGGGTGGTGCGCATCGTGGTCGGAATGGCGGGGCAGGGTCGCGTCACGCTCATCGATCCCGAGGCATCGTCGACAGAGGCCGTCACCGTACCGCTCGCCGGATTTCCCGATGCAGTGCGGCGGCTCGAGACTCGGCGTCCGCGCTGGGTGTGGAGCGACACGCGATCGTGGTATCCGAGGCTCCTCGAGGCCGGTGTGCGCGTCGAACGCTGTCACGACCTGCGCCTATGCGGGGCGATCCTCGAGTACTCGGCCGCGACGGCGACGATGAGAAGCGGCGGCGACCATCCGCGACCGGCGTGGCTGCCCGCGGGGTTCGAGCGAGCCGGGCGCGGCTGCGGTCCTCGCCGCACCTTCGGTGATCGTGCGCACGCCGCTCTTCGAGCTCGACGAGTTCGATGCCGCTGTCTCGGGTGGCGTCGACGCCGTCGGCACCGCCGACGCCAATGCGGAACGCGGCGCCGGTCTGGTCGATCGAACGGATGACGCGGTCGCAAGCTCCTCGGCCGTGCAAGTGGAGGCGATCATCGCCGAGCACGACCGCCAACTCGCCCTCGTCGCCGGCAGCACCGAACCGAACGCCCTGCGCCTGCTCCTCGCAGCCGAGTCCGCCGGCGCGCTCATCGGCGTGGAGCTGCATGCGGCGGGCCTTCCGTGGGACCGCGCCGCACATGAGCGCGTGCTCGAGGCCGAGCTCGGGCCGAAGCCGAAGGCCGGATGGAAGCCGGCCCGTATGGAGGAGCTCGCAGCACAGGTGCGCACCGCGCTCGACGCGGCATCCGTCAATCTCGACTCTCAACTCGACCTGCTGAAGGCGCTGCGCCGGGCGGGCATCCAAGTCGATTCGACGAGCCGATGGGAGCTGCGTGAGCAGGAGCACCCGGCGATCGAGCCGTTGCTCGCGTACAAGAAGCTCGCGCGGCTGTTGAGCGCGAACGGCTGGGCGTGGCTCGACGAGTGGATCGCGGGCGGACGCTTCAGACCCGACTACGTGCCGGGCGGCACCGCGACCGGCCGGTGGGCGACCGCCGGCGGGGGAGCCCTGCAGCTCCCGAAGAACGTGCGCAGCGCGGTCGTGGCCGATCCCGGCTGGACGCTCGTCGTCGCCGATGCCGCACAACTGGAGCCGCGTGTGCTCGCCGGCATGGCGTGCGACGAGGCGATGGCCGCCGCTGGGCGCGGCCTCGACTTCTACCTGGGCATCGTCGACGCGGGGGTCGTCGAGACGAGGGAGCAGGCCAAGTACGCGATCCTCGGCGCGATGTACGGCGCGACCACCGGCGAGAGCGGCCGGCTCGTGCCGCGGCTCGCGCGCGCCTACCCGAGGGCGATGGCCCTCGTCGACCGGGCCGCAGCCGAGGGCGAGCGCGGCGGCGTGGTGTCGACGCTCCTCGGTCGATCGTCTCCGTTGCCGCCGTCCGAGTGGCACGCCGCACAGTCTCGGGCGAGCCAGCCCGAGGCCTCGCCGGCCGACGAGCGCCGCGCTCGGTCGGTCGCGCGCGAGTGGGGCCGCTTCACCCGCAACTTCGTCGTGCAGGGCAGCGCGGCGGAATGGGCGCTCTGCTGGATGGCCGCGCTTCGCACGCGACTCGCCGCGATCGCCGGGGCAGACGGTGAGGCGGCCGGGTCGATCGTTCCGGCGCCGGCATCCGGACCGGCGTTCGAGCGCGCCCCGCACCTCGTGTACTTCCTCCACGACGAGATCATCGTGCACACGCCGCAGGCTCTCGCCGATGAGGTCGCCGCCGCGGTCGAGGAGTCGGCGATGGGCGCCGGCCGGCTCCTCTTCGGCGACTTCCCCGTCGAGTTCCCGCTCGACCTGGCGGTGGTCGACAGCTACGCCCTCGCCGACGCGTGAGCGGGCCCGTCGATCAGCCGGGTGAGGGCGGCGCCGGGCGGCGACCGCGCTTGGGCCGTGTCGCTCGCGGCGCGAAGGCGAGGCGCTCTGCGGATGCCGCGGCAACCGTCTCCAGCCACCCGAGTGCCGCATCGGCGACCGCGACGTCGGCCGTCGCGGCGAGACGAGCGAGTTCCGTCTCGGCGTCGCGAGCGTCTGCCTCGGGCTCGGCTCCATCGGCTGCTTCAGCGGGCTCCGACGCGGTCGTCAACGCTGACGCGTCATCGCGACGCACTCTCCAGCGGTCGATCTCCGCGCGCGCCACGGCGAGTCCGTCGACGTCGGGCAGCGAGAGTGCGATGAGCACGCGATCGACCGTCTCGTCCCACGGGTCGGCGCCCGAGGCATCCGTTCCGTCGAACCAGGCTGTGGCGGCCGCCTTGCCCGGCGCGGTGAGGCGATACAGGGGGAGTCCGTCATCCGTCGCTCCGGCCGGCTCGATGAGACGCTGCTTGCCGAGCCGCTCGAGGGTCGCATAGGTCTGGCCGACGTTCACCTGCCGTCGCCCGCCGGTGCGCGCCTCGAGTCCGCCGTGCAACTGGAACCCGTAGGCGGGGCCCGCCGTGAGCAGGGCGAGGAGCGCATCGCGCACTGCCATTTGGACTCCGTCTCGAGAAGGGGGAACAATTCACTGAGTATAGAGTTCTGGCCCGCCGGATGCCGCGAGTGACACGTTCGGCGATCCGATCTTGTCACCGGCCCTGATCCGCGGCATAATCGCCCATGACGGCTCGCCGTCCACAATCGAACACCAGCCATCCAAACCGTTCCGAGGTCGTAGGGGAAGACGCACCTCAAGAACGGAGAGAGAGATGGCGGAGATGACCACGCGGGCCGCGCGCACCGCGCGAGGCGTGCTGTTCGTGCACTCCTCGCCCCGGGCGCTCTGTCCGCATGTCGAGTGGGCGGCAGGGCGAGCGCTGGGGAGCGCTGTCAACTTCGAGTGGAGCATGCAGCCGGTCCATCGCGGCATGATGCGCGCCGAGTTCTACTGGGAGGGCGAGGCCGGTAGCGGCGCGAAGCTCGCGTCTGCACTGCGAGGCTGGGAGCAGCTCCGCTTCGAGGTGAGCGAGGATCCGACTCCGGGCTCCGACGGTGCACGCTGGATGCACACTCCTGAGCTCGGCGTGTTCTTCGCGCAGACCGACACTGCCGGCAACACGGTCGTGCCCGAGGACCGCATCCGGTACGCGATGGAGATCGCCGGCAACGATCCCCTCGAGCTGCACCGCGAGCTCCGCCTCGCGCTCGGGCAGGCGTGGGACGACGAGCTCGAGCCGTTCCGGCATGCCAGTGATTTCGCTCCGGTCGTCTGGTTGCACCAGGTGGGTTGAGCGGCGCGGCTCGCGCGGTGGCGTGACGCGATCGTCGGATGATGCTTCCCGGTGACGCACGATCGAAACCTGAGCCGCAGACGAGAAGACCCCGCCCGCGAAATGCGGCCGGGGTCTTTCTCATCTCTGCGCCAAACGGCGCGACATCGCGTTCAGGCTGAGCGGAACGCAGCGACGGCGTTGTGGCCGCCGAAGCCGAACGAGTTGCTGATCGCCACGACGTCGTCGCCCGCGAGCGCCCGCGGTGACGTCACGACGTCGAGTGGGATCTCGGGATCCTGCTCGGTGAGGTTGATCGTCGGCGGGATGACCCGCTCGTGGAGCGCGAGCACCGTGAACATGGCCTCGATCGCACCGGCGCCGCCGAGCAGGTGCCCGGTGGACGCCTTGGTCGCGGTCACGGCGATGCCGTCGAGCAGATCGCCGAACACGCGCTTGAGCGCGTTGTACTCGGCGATGTCGCCGACTGGAGTGCTCGTCGCGTGCGCGTTCACGTGACGCACGTCGGAGAGGCGTGCGCCGGCGCCCTCGATGGCCGCGATCATCGCCCGTGCTGCGGCCGATCCCTCGGGGTCAGGTGCGGTGATGTGGTAGGCGTCGCTCGTGACGGATCCGCCCAGCAGCTCGGCGTAGATGCGTGCACCACGGGCCTTGGCGTGCTCCTCGGTCTCGACCACGAGGGCTGCGGCGCCCTCGCCGAGCACGAAGCCGTCGCGACCGATGTCGTAGGGACGGGAGGCGATCGACGGGTCGTCGTTTCGCCGGGAGAGGGCCTGCATCGCGGCGAACGACGCGATGGGCAGCGGGTGGATCGCGGCTTCCGAGCCGCCGGCGATGACGACGTCGGCCAGGCCCCGCTGCAGGTGGTCGTAGGCGTTCACGAGCGCTTCGGTGCTCGACGCGCACGCTGAGACGACCGTCGTGATGCCGGCGCGAGCGTGAAGGTCCATGCCGATCGCGGCTCCGGGGCCGTTGGGCATGAGCATGGGCACGGTCATCGGCAGGACGCGCCGGGGCCCACGCTCACGCAGGGTGTCCCAGGCGTCGAGTAGCGTCCAGACGCCGCCGATGCCGGTCGACCAGTCGACGGCGAGCCGCTCGGGAGCGATCTCGGGCGCACCGGCATCCGCCCAGGCCTCGCGGCCCGCGATGAGGGCGAACTGGCTCGAGGGGTCGAGGCGCTTCGTCTCGTGGCGTTCGAGCACCTCGGCGGTGGGTACCTTCGCGGTGGCCGCAAAGGTGACGGGAAGCGCAAGGTCGGCGACCCAGTCGTGTTCGAGCGCGCGAGCGCCGGACTCGCCGGCGAGCAGTGCGTTCCAGCTGTCGCGCGCGGTGCCGCCCAGGGGCGAGGTCGCGCCGATGCCGGTGATGACGATCTTCTTGGTCATTCGAGAAACACTCCGTTGGAGGTGATGGTCGAACTGATCGAGCGGGCCGGGCGGTCGCGCCGGCCCGCTCCAGCAGTTGCTAGGCCTGGGCCTTGACGATGAAGGTGACGGCGTCGCCGACGGTCTTCAGGTTCTTGACCTCTTCGTCGGGGATCTTGACGTCGAACTTCTCCTCGGCGTTGACGACGATCGTCATCATCGAGATGGAGTCGATGTCGAGGTCATCGGTGAACGACTTGTCCAGCTCAACCGTGTCGGTCGCGATGCCGGTCTCGTCGTTGATGAGCTCGGCCAGGCCGGCAAGCACTTCTTCGGTGGACAATGCCATTGTTCTTCTCCTTGGGGGTGTCTCGTTTGACCGAGACACAGTCTAGATGGACGAGGGTCGGTGGTTCAGGGAAGTACCACCACTTGGGCGCCGAACACGAGTCCGGCGCCGAAGCCGATCTGGAGGGCGAGGCCCCCCGAGAGTTCCGGATGCTCCTCGAGCAACCGGTGGGTCGCGAGGGGAATCGATGCAGCCGACGTGTTGCCGGTCGTGGCGATGTCGCGGGCGATCATGACCGATTCGGGCAGCTTCAACTGCTTCGCGAACTCGTCGACGATGCGCATGTTGGCCTGGTGCGGGATGAAGGCGGCGAGGTCGGCGGCGGTGATGCCAGCGGCATCCAGCGCCTGCTTGGCGACCTTCGCCATGTCCCACACTGCCCACCGGAAGACCGTCTGGCCCTCCTGGCGCAGCGTCGGCCACTCGGCGGCACCGTCGCGGTACTCGGTGAGCGTGGCGTTCATGCCGACGGCGTCGGCCTTCGAGCCATCCGATCCCCAGATGGTGCGAGCGATGCCGGGGAAGTCGCTCGGGCCGATGACGACGGCTCCGGCGCCGTCGCCGAGCAGGAAGGAGATGGAGCGGTCGGTCGGGTCGACGACGTTCGAGAGCTTCTCGGCGCCGACCACGAGCGCGTAGTGGGCGCTGCCGGTGCGAATGAGCGCGTCGGCTTGGGCGATCGCGTAGGCGTAGCCGGCGCATGCGGCGTTGGTGTCGTACGCGGCGGCCGGGTTGGCGCCCACGCGATCGGCCAGGACCGCGGCGATCGAGGGCGTCTGCTGCACGTTCGAGACGGTGGCGACGATGACGAGATCGATGAGCTCGGGCGCGACTCCCGACTTCTCGATGGCCTCGCGCGCAGCATCCGTCGCGAGATCGAGGGCTTCGACGTCGGCGCCGGCGCGGGCGCGGGTGACGATGCCGGTGCGCTGCTGGATCCACTCGTCGGACGAGTTGATCGGGCCCACGAGGTCGTCGTTCGGCACGAGGTTGGCGCCGCGAGCAGCACCGATCGCGTAGATGCGCGTGTAGGCGGGGCCGTGCGACTGCTGGAGGGTGGGTTTCGTCATGCTCGGCTTTCTCGTGTGCGCCCGGCTCAGGCGGCCTGCTCGATGAGGTCGATCGCGGCGGGAAGGTCGTCGGGCGTCTTCACCGCGACGGTCGGCACGCCCTTGAGACCCCGCTTCGCGAGCCCGACGAGGGCGCCAGCCGGGGCGACCTCGATGATGCCGGTGACGCCGGCCGCCGCGAACGCCTCCATGCAGCGGTCCCAGCGCACGGGGGAGGAGACCTGCCCCACGAGCAGGTCGACGAAGGCGGCGCCGGATGCCACGACGCTGCCGTCGCGGTTCGTCCACAGCGTCACGCCGGGGTCGGACACGTCGGAATCGCCCGCGACCGCGGCGAGGCGCTCGACGGCGGGACGCATGTACCGCGTGTGGAAGGCGCCGGCCACCTGCAGCGGGATGACTCGCGCACCGGCCGGCGACTCGTCTTTCAGGCGCTCGAGTGCGTCGAGCGCGCCGGCGACGACGATCTGGCCGCCCCCGTTGAAGTTCGCCGGCTCGAGTCCGAGTTCGTCGAGCCGGGCCACGAGTGCCGTCTCGTCGCCGCCCAGCACCGCGCTCATGCCGGTGGGCTCGAGCGCCGCGGCATCGGCCATGGCCCGCCCGCGTGCGGCGACGAAGCGCATCGCTGCGGTCTCGCTGAGCACTCCGGCGCCTGCGGCTGCCGTGATCTCGCCCACCGAGTGACCGGCGATACCGCCGATGCCCTCGCTGCGACCATCGGCGAGAAGCCGTTCGAGCGTGAGGATGCCGGCCGCGACGATGAGCGGCTGGGCGATCGCGGTGTCGCGGATGGTGTCGGCGTCGCTGACCGTCCCGTGGGATGCGAGGTCGATCCCCGCGGCGTCCGACAACGCGCCCAGGCGCTCGGCATAGGCCGGCTCGGCGAGCCAGGGGGCGAGGAATCCGGGAGTCTGGGAGCCCTGTCCAGGGCAGACGACGACGATCACGGTTTCAAGTCTGCCAATCAGTATCGGGACGGTGGTGTGCCCACGCTACAAGCTCTTCGCGAAAGCCTTGTATCGAAGCCACAGGATGCCGGTCAGCTCGGCGGTCGGCGGCGTGGCGCCTGGTCGTGATCGCTCATCGAGCCGATGATGAGCGCCGCCTGCAGAATGAGCGCCTCGCGGGCGCCCGTGGCATCCCATCCGATCACGTCGGAGACGCGCTTCAGGCGGTAGCGCACGGTGTTCGGGTGCACGAAGAGCTCGCGTGCCGTCGCCTCGAGCGAGCGACCGTTGTCGAGATAGCTCCAGAGCGTCGTGAGGAGTTCGGTGGAGTGGGCCTGCAGCGGCCGATAGATGCGGTGCACGAGCGTGGCACGAGCCAGTGGGTCGCCGGCGAGGGCGCGCTCGGGGAGCAGGTCGTCGGCGTGCACGGGGCGAGGTGCGTGGCGCCATGAACGGGCGACCGCGAACCCCGCAAGCGCGGCCTTCGCGCTCTTCGACGCGTCGACGAGGTTCGGCACCTCGTGACCGAGCACGAGATGACCCGGCCCGAAATGCGGCTCGAGTTGTTCGGCGATCTCCATGAAGGTGAGGGCCGCGGCCGTGCCGATGGCGTCGTCGTTCTCGCGCGTGAGCGGGTCGGCGCGGCCGATCACGAGCACGAGGCGATTGCCCTGCACTCCGATGAGCACGTCGGCGTGCATGTGACGTGCCGCGCGGCGCACGTGGTCGACGTCGAGCTGCTTCGGTGCGGTGCCGACGAGCACGGAGACCTCGCCGTGACCGTGCCAGCCGAGTGCGGCGATGCGGCTCGGAAGCTCGTCGTCGTACTCGCCCGAGAGGATCGAGTCGACCACGAGCGCCTCGAGGCGCGCGTCCCAGAGCCCGCGTGCCTCGGCAGCACGCGCGTACACATCGGCGGCCGCGAACGCGATCTCACGCGAATACAGGAGGATCGCCTCGCGGAGCGGCTCGCTGCCGTCTTTGACGCGTTCCTCGACGACCTCGACGGTGACGCGGATGAGCTGCAGCGTCTGCTGGAGGCTCACCGAACGCAGCAGTTCCCTCGGAGCGGCGCCGAAGACGTCGGCCGCGATCCACGGCGTCGACTTGGGGTCGTCGAACCAGGAGATGAACGACGAGATGCCGGCCTGGGCGACGAGACCCACGGCGGAGCGCCGGCTCGGCGGCATGTCGCCGTACCACGGCAGCGTGTCTTCGAGACGCTTCAGCGTCGCGGTCGACAGCTCACCCGCGATGGTTCGCAACCATGCGAGCGTCTCCGCCTTCGTCTTGGGCCTCGTCGCCACCTCGTCGCCTGCTAGCTCTCGCCGCCGGCCGATCCGGTGGTGCCGGCGTTCACGTCGTGCAGCCGGTACTTCTCGATCGCCTGGGCGGGGAGTGCGCGGTCGACTTCACCACGTTCTGCGAGGAGCTCGAGCGTGCGAACCACGACCGAAGGTCCGTCGATCTTGAAGAAGCGACGAGCCGCGGGGCGCGTGTCGGAGAAGCCGAAGCCGTCGGCACCGAGCGTTGCGAAATCGCCCGGCACGTAGGCGCGGATCTGGTCGGGCACGGCGTGCATGAAGTCCGACACCGCGACGAAGGGCCCCTGGGCGCCCGACAGCTTCTGCGTGAGGTACGACGTGCGGCGCTCGGCGTCGGGGTTCAGGAAGTTGTGCTCGTCGGCGGCGATGCCGTCGCGGCGGAGCTCGGTCCAGCTCGTCACAGACCAGACGTCTGCGGAGACGCCCCAATCCTGGGCGAGCAGCTCCTGCGCCTCGAGAATCCAGGGCACCGAGACGCCCGACGCGAGCAGTTGCGCCTTCGGGCCCTGCGCCGGCGACTCCGCGATGCGGTGGATGCCGCGCACGATACCCTCGACGTCGACGCCCTCGGGCTCGGCCGGCTGAACGAGCGGCTCGTTGTAGACCGTGATGTAGTACATGACGTTCGGATCGGGGTGGGTGCCGCCGTACATGCGGTTGAGGCCCGAGCGCATGATGTGCCCGATCTCGTAGCCGTATGCGGGGTCGTACGACACGACGGCCGGGTTCGTCGACGCGAGGAGCAGTGAGTGCCCGTCGGCGTGCTGGAGTCCTTCGCCGGTGAGGGTCGTTCGGCCCGCGGTCGCGGCGATCATGAAGCCGCGCGCCATCTGGTCGCCCGCGGCCCAGATCGCGTCGCCCGTGCGCTGGAATCCGAACATGGAGTAGAACACGTAGATCGGGATGAGGGGCTCGCCCTCGGTGGAATACGACGTGCCGACGGCGGTGAACGCGGCGAGCGCACCGGCCTCGTTGATGCCGACGTGGATGATCTGTCCCTGCGGGCTCTCCTTGTAGGCGAGGAGGAGCTCGCGGTCGACCGACGTGTAGTGCTGGCCGTTCGGGTTGTAGATCTTCGCGTTCGGGAAGAACGCGTCCATGCCGAAGGTGCGCGCCTCGTCGGGGATGATCGGCACGATGCGGTTGCCGAAGTCCTTGGCGCGCATCAGGTCTTTCAGGATGCGCACGAACGCCATGGTCGTGGCGATCTCCTGCGTGCCGGAACCCTTCTTCGCGATCGCGTACGCGGAGTCGTCGGGCAGCGAGATGGCCGTGTGCTTCGTGCGGCGCTCGGGAAGGTAGCCGCCGAGCGCGCGCCGGCGCTCGTGCAGGTACTGGATCGCCTCGTCCTGGTCGCCGGGCGTGTAGTACGGCGGCAGGTAGGGGTTCTCCTCGAGCTGGGCGTCCGTGATCGGGATGCGCATCGCGTCGCGGAAGGTCTTGAGGTTGTCGAGCGTCATCTTCTTCATCTGGTGGGTCGCATTGCGACCCTCGAACGACGGACCGAGGCCGTAGCCCTTGATGGTCTTCGCGAGGATGACGGTGGGCTGGCCCTTGTGCTCGGCGGCCGCTTTGAACGCGGCGTAGACCTTGCGGTAGTCGTGGCCGCCGCGCTTGAGGCCCCAGACCTCGTCGTCGCTGAGGTGCGACACGAGCTCGAGCGCCCGCGGGTCGCGGCCGAAGAAGTTCTCACGCACGTAGGCGCCCGACTCCGCCTTGTAGGTCTGGTAGTCACCGTCGGGCGTGATGTTCATCAGGTTGCGGAGCGCGCCGTCGTTGTCGCGAGCGAGGAGGTCGTCCCATTCGCGGCCCCAGACGACCTTGATGACGTTCCAGCCGGCACCGCGGAAGAAGCTCTCGAGCTCCTGGATGATCTTGCCGTTGCCTCGCACGGGGCCGTCGAGTCGCTGCAGGTTGCAGTTCACGATGAACGTCAGGTTGTCGAGTCCCTCGTTCGCGGCGACCTGGAGCTGGCCGCGGCTCTCGACCTCGTCCATCTCGCCGTCACCGAGGAAGGCCCAGACGTGCTGGTCGGAGGCGTCCTTGATGCCGCGGTTGGTCAGGTACTTGTTCGCCTGCGCCTGGTAGATCGCATTGATCGGACCGAGGCCCATCGACACCGTCGGGAACTGCCAGAACTCGGGCATGAGCCGCGGGTGCGGGTAGGACGACAGGCCGTTGGGGGCGTGGGACTTCTCCTGGCGGAACCCGTCGAGCTGGTCGGCGCCGAGCCGGCCCTCGAGGAATGCGCGGGCGTAGGTGCCGGGCGACGCGTGGCCCTGGATGAAGATCTGGTCGCCGCCGCCGGGGTGGTCCTGCCCGCGGAAGAAGTGGTTGAAGCCCACTTCGTAGAGCGCTGCGGATGACGCGTACGTCGAGATGTGCCCGCCGACCGCGATGCCGGGGCGCTGGGAGCGGTGCACGAGCATGGCCGCGTTCCAGCGGATCCACGCGCGGTAGCGGCGCTCGATCTCCTCGTCACCCGGGAAGTCGGGCTCGTTCTCGGGCGCGATCGTGTTCAGGTAGTCGGTCGTGGGCACCATCGGCACGCCGAGGTGCAGCTCCTTCGAGCGCTTGAGCAGGCTGAGCATGATCTCGCGCGCCCGCTGGTGGCCCTTCTCGGCGACGAGCGCATCGAGGGATTCGGACCATTCGGATGTCTCGTCGGGATCCGAGTCCATCGCCTCGACCGAGTAGGGGTCCTGGTCGTTGACAGTCACACTCGACCTCTCTTTTCAGCAGATCATGCCTGCGGTGTGGGGCGTGCGCACGACGAAGCGGACCGGATCACGGTCGCATGGCACCACGCCATCCTAGTGATTCTATGCCTGCGCCGCCGGGGCTAGGCTGGGCGCGCGTCCACTCGAACCACCACGAAAGCGCACCGCCCATGATCCTTGCACGAGGGGCCGTCGCCCCCGACTTCGCCCTCGCGAACCAGTTCGGCCAGACGGTGCGGCTCGGCGACTTCACGGGGAGGACGCCCGTCACGCTCGTCTTCTTCCCGCTCGCCTTCTCGCGGGTCTGCCACAGCGAGCTGTGCGAGCTGCGCGACAACTTCTCGATGTTCGAGGCCGCCGGCACCCAGCTCCTCGGCGTCTCGGTCGACTCGAAGCACACGCTCCGCGCATGGGCGGAGGCCGAGTCGTACGGGTTCCCTTTGCTGTCGGACTTCTGGCCGCACGGCGCGGTCGCGGCGTCGTTCGGCGCATTCGACGAGTCGACCGGGCTCGCCCTGCGTGCGACGTTCGTGATCGGGGCCGACGGCATCGTGCGGGAGAGCTTCACGTCGCCGCGCGGCGAGGCCCGCTCGCTCGACCAATACCGCGCAGCGCTCGCAGGGCAGTGACGGAGTCGCGGCGACATCCGCTCTCTGCTCCGCTGCAGGTGGGGCTCAGTCCAGAATGCTGACCGAGCGAGCGATCACGAGAGCGAGGATCACGAATCCGCCGAACGCCTGGAGTCCCATCAACAGCTTCATGCGCTGAGACAGCGGCATCGAGTCGCTCGCGCTGAACGCCATCGAGTTCGAGAGCGACGTGTAGAAGTAGTCGATGAAACTGGGCGTCCAGTCATGAACGGCCGAAGATCGCACCGCGACCTCGGCGACCGCGTCTTCGTCCTCGTCTTGCGAGAAGCGAAGGTCGGCGGCCGGCAACTCGGTCCTTGCCCAGGTCGTCCGCACCACAGGACCACCCCGGTCCATGTCCCAGTACAGCAAAGCGAACCCGATGACATTCGCGACCCACACCTGAAGGGCGGCGATCAGCAGGCCGGGTGCGTCGTGACGCCCCTCCACGAGCTTGAACACGAGCAGCACGAGCGTCACCTGATTCGCGAGGACCAGAAGCAGGGCCAGTCCCACCGACAATGCCCTCGACCATGCCGTCTGACGGATCAGCCGGTGCGGATTGACTGCGACGAGCGGGATCAGCGATGCCAGGCCGGCGCCCACGACCACGAACCTCAGGCCGCCGACCAGTTCGTTCGGCAGGAATGCGTAGAGGGCGAGCGCCGCGAGGAGTCCAACGACCGCCGGCCAGCGATGCTCTGCTTCCGTCGTGCGACTCGGGTGTCTCTGTGCAGCCTCCATGGGCGCGAGTCTAAGGAGGCTCGGATACCATGGGGGTGCGCCGCGCGGCGTGGGCCTTTAGCTCAGTTGGTAGAGCGCCACGTTTACACCGTGGATGTCGTCGGTTCGAGCCCGGCAGGGCCCACTTCACGGTTCGCGCGTCGCGGCCCTCCGACACGGGCGGCGCTAGGCTGGGCGGGTGCCTGCAGTCCTCGCCGAAGTCCTGACGACGGTCGATCGACTCTGGCCGCTCTCCGGCGCCGAAGCGTGGGACGCCCCCGGCCTGGTGACGGGTGACCCCGATGCCTCGGTGCGCCGCATCCTGCTCGCCGTCGATGCCGTGGGAGCCACCGTCGACGAGGCCGTCGATCGTGACGCCGACCTCCTGATCGCCCACCACCCGTTGCTCCTGCGCGGCGTGACGAGCATCGCCGAAGACCGCTACAAGGGCGCGCTCCTCGCGCGGCTCATCAGGGCCGGCTGCGCGCTCGTCGCGGCACACACCAACGCCGACGTCGTCGAGGAGGGCACCTCTGCCGTGCTCGCGGCGCGACTCGAGCTCCTCGACTCGCGGCCGATCGTGCCCGGCACCGATCCTTCCCTGGGGCTCGGCCGTGTCGGCCGGCTCGCGGAGCCCACGACACTCGGCCGCCTGGCGCGTACGCTCGCCGAGCTCCTCCCCGCGACCGCGACCGGTGTGCGGGTGTCGGGCGGGTTCGACGACCACGTGCAGACCATCGCAGTGTGCGGGGGAGCCGGGGACTCCCTGCTCGGCGACCCTGCGGTGCTCGGCGCCGATGTCTACATCACGGCCGACCTCCGCCACCATCCGGCGTCGGAGGCCCGCGAGCAGGCGCTGCTCGCGGGTGGGCCGGCGCTCATCGACGTGTCGCACTGGGCGAGCGAGTGGCTCTGGCTCGATGCAGCGGCGGCCCAGCTGCAGAGCGCCCATCCCGACCTCGAGGTGCTCGTGAGCGACCTCCGCACCGATCCCTGGGACTTCCAGGTCGTGCAATGATGACTCCCTCCATCTCCACCCCCACATCGACCTCCACACCGACCCCCACGAGGAGCACCACGTGAAGGCCACCCCAGCCGAACAGCAGGAACTGCTGCGACTGCAGTCCCTCGACACCCGCCTGCAGCAGATCGCACACCGTCTCGGTTCGCTGCCGCAGTCGGCAGCCCTCGCCGAGCTCGCGACCCGCGATGAGGTCGTGCGCCGTTCGCGCGCCGAGGCGGTCGGCGGTCTCGAAGACGCCCGTACCGAGCTCAAGCGCCTCGAGTCCGACGTCGCCGTCGTCGAGGCGCGCATCAAGCGCGATGGCGAACGGCTGCAGCAGACCTCGTCGGTGAAGGATGTCGCGGGCCTCGAGTCCGAGCTCGCCTCACTGACGAAGCGACTCTCCGATCTCGAGGACATCGAGCTCGCGGTCATGGAGCGTGTCGAGGCGGCCGAGGGCGTCGTCGCCGGAATCGACGAGCAGCGTGCCGCGATCGCGGCCGAGGTCGCGACCCTCGAGGCCGAGCGTGATGCCGCCGCAGCCGAGTTCAACACCGAGCGCGACCACGCCGAACGCGATCGCGGGGTCGTCGCCACGACGTTGCCGCACGATCTCATCGCCCTCTACGAGCAGCGCCGTGTGCGCGGTGGTGGCGTCGGCGCGGCGCACCTGCGCCAGCGCACGTGCGGCGGGTGCACGATCACGTTCACGGGTTCCGATCTCGAGAGCGTGCGGCGAGCGGCATCCGACGACGTGCTGTTCTGCCCTGAGTGCGACCGGATCCTCGTGCGCACCGACGAATCCGGCCTCTGACGCCGCGACTGCTCGTCGTGGTGGCGGACCCCTGACCATGGATCTGGGGTCCGGGTTCGGGCTGTACACTTGACTTGCGAGTGGGTCGGCAAGACGGTCGCGTCATCCGGTGGCTGCTTCTTCGGAAGCACCGGCGGATGCCGAGGAACGTCCGGGCTCCACAGGGCAGGACGGTGGGTAACACCCACCCGGGGCAACCCGCGAGACAGTGCCACAGAAAGCAGACCGCCGCAGGCTCGCCTGCGGTAAGGGTGAAACGGTGGGGTAAGAGCCCACCAGCGGTCACGGTGACGTGGCCGGCTCGGTAAACCTCGTCCGGAGCAAGGTCAGACAGGGAACCATGGGGCTGCCCGCCCCGTTCCCGGGTAGACCGCTGGAGGGCTGCGGCAACGTAGTCCCGAGAGAGATGGCCGTCCAGCGCTGCATCCTCGGATGCCGCGTGAACAGAACCCGGCGTATCAGCCGGCCCATTCGCCCCAAACGCGCGGCGCCCCTAACGTGCGGCGCCCCTAACGTGCAGCGAGCGCCGCCGCGCCGAGAATCCCGGCGTTGTTGCGGTGCACCGCCGGCACGATCGGCGTCGTGAGCTTGAGCAGCGGCAGGAACTGCTCGTGGTGCTTCGAGACGCCCCCTCCGACGACGAGGAGGTCGGGCGTGAACAGGAACTCGACCGTGTCGAAGAACCGCTGCAGCCGTGCCGCCCATTCCTTCCAGCTGAGCGACTCGCGCTCCATCGCCGAATACGCGGCGCGCTTCTCGGCGTGCACGCCGTCGACCTCCATGTGGCCGAGTTCGGTGTTCGGCACGAGCACGCCGTCGTAGATGAAGGCCGTGCCGATGCCGGTGCCGAGCGTCGCGAGGATGACGAGACCGTCGACGCCGACGGCGGCGCCGTAGCGCGACTCGGCGAAGCCCGCGGCATCCGCGTCGTTGATGAAGTGGATCTCGCGACCGAGTTCCTTCTCGAACAGCTCCTCGGCGGGCAGGCCGATCCAATCTTCTGAGATGTTCGCCGCCGAGAGGGTGTAGCCGTGCTTCACGACCGACGGGAAGCACACTCCGAGGGGCAGCGTGGGGCCCGCGTCGGAGGCGATCACGGCGAGGAGTTCGTCGGTGGCCTCGAGGATGTCGGCGGGCCGCCCGCCCTCGGGAGTCGCGACCTTCCGGCGCTCGGTGAGGAGCTCTCCGGTGCCGAGGTCGACGACTGCCCCCTTGATGCCCGTGCCGCCGATGTCGATGCCGATCGCGTGCTCACTCGCCATGGCGCCACACTATCGCGTCGGCGGATGCGCTCAGGGCAGGGTCAGGATGTCGGCGCCGCGTTCCGTGACCACGAGCGTGTGCTCGAACTGTGCGGTGAGCGATCCGTCGCGAGTGACGACGGTCCACTCGTCGGGCCAGAGGTCCCACTCGATGCCGCCGATGGTGAGCATCGGCTCGATGGTGAAGACCATGCCCGGCTCCATCACGGTGTCGAACTCTGGGGCGTCGTAGTGGGGGATGATGAGGCCCGAGTGGAAGGCGCGGCCCACGCCGTGACCGGTGTAGTCGCGGACCACGCCGTAGCCGAATCGGCGGGCGTAGGCCTCGATCGCGCGACCGATGACGTTGACCTGGCGGCCGGGCGCCACGGCGCGGATGCCGCGCGCGAGCGCCTCGCGCGTCCGCTCCACGAGGAGTGCAGCCTCCTCCCTCGTCTCGCCGACGAGGAACGTGTGGTTCAGGTCGCCGTGGAACCCGTCGAGGTAGGCGGTGACGTCGATGTTGACGAGGTCGCCGTCGCCGAGCACGGTGTCGTCGGGGATGCCGTGGCAGATGACCTCGTTCACCGATGTGCACGACGACTTCGGGAAGCCGCGGTAGCCGAGCGTCGACGGGTACGCCCCGTGCCCGACCACGTACTCGTGCACGATGCGGTCGAGTTCCTCGGTCGTGACGCCCGGACGGATGGCGGCTGCCGCGGCTTCGATCGCCCGTGCCGCCACTCGCCCTGCAGCGCGGACTCCCTCGACCTCGGCGGGGGAGTACAGGTCGCCGCCGGTGTACGGCGAGGGAGCTCGCCTGCCGACGTACTCGGGGCGACGGATCTCGGCGGGAACGGCTCGCGTCGGCGACAGGCGGCCGGGGATCAGGGTGCCGTGGGCGTTCTTGGGCATAGGATCAGCCTATGGCCGAGGACGTCGAGCACTTGTTCTGGTACAACATGCGAACCGGCGAGGTGGAGCACGGCTTCGAGTCGCCCTCCGTCGATCGGGTCGGCCCGTTCGAGACGCGAGCCGAGGCCGAGCATGCGCTCGAGATCCTGCGGGCGAACAGCGCCAAATGGGCCGAGGAAGAGGCCGCCGAGGAGTAGCCCCGGCTATTCGTAGCTGTGCTCGCTGTTCGGGTAGCTGCCCGACTCGACGTCCTCACGCCACTCCTTCGCCGCCGAGCTGAGGATGCCCGAGAGGTTCGCGTACTGCTTCACGAACTTCGGCACGCGCCCGATCGTGAGGCCCGCCCAGTCGGTCCAGACGAGCAACTGCCCGTCGGTGTAGGGACCCGCCCCGACGCTGATGGTGGGAATCTGGAGCATCTCGGTGACCTGCCGGGCCGCGTCGGCCGGCACCATCTCGAGGACGACTGCGAAGGCACCTGCATCCTGAACGGCCTTCGCATCAGCGAGGAGCCGCTTGACGCCCTCGCCCCGGCCCTGGATGACGTGGCCGCCGAGTCCGTGCTCGCTCTGCGGGGTGTAGCCGATGTGGGCCATCACGGGAATTCCGGCCTGCACGATGCGGCGGATCTGCTTCTGGCTGCGTTCGCCGCCCTCGAGCTTCACGGCGTGCGCCCCGGTCTCCTTCATGAATCGCACGGCGGTGTGGAGCGCGTCCTCAGGGCCGTTCTCATAGGAGCCGAACGGCATGTCGGCGACGACGAAGGCGCGCTTGACGGCGCCCGCGACCGCGCGCGTGAGCGGAATCAGGTCGTCGACCCTGACCGGCAGGGTGGTCTCGTAGCCGAGCACGTTGTTGCCGGCGGAGTCGCCCACGAGCAGGAAGTCGATTCCGGCCTCGTCGAAGATGCGCGCGGTGAGCTGGTCATAGCTCGTGAGCCCGGTGATCTTGATGCCGTCGCGCTTCGCATTCTGGAAGTGCCTCGTGCGCACCCTCTTGGGTCCGCCGGTCGCGGCTGTGCCGCCGTACGGGTTCTGCTCGACTCCCGTCGAGGTGTCGGATGCTGCGGTCTTCGCGGGCTGGTCGGACATGTCGCCAGTCTCGCACACGGCACAGGCACGAGCGGCGTGCCGTGGGTTCGCGAGCCAGTACCCTAGAGGAGCGAGAGAGGGTGTGGATGGATAAGCAGCGCGACTTCGTTCTCCGGACCATCGAGGAACGGGGAGTCAAGTTCGTCAGACTCTGGTTCACCGACGTCGTCGGGACTCTGAAATCGGTGGCGATCGCGCCGGCCGAGGTAGAGGGTGCCTTCACGGAGGGCATCGGATTCGACGGGTCGGCGATCGAGGGACTCAGTCGTTCCTTCGAGTCCGATCTGCTCGCCTACCCCGATCCCACGACGTTCCAGACGCTGCCGTGGCGGGGCGACATCGATCCGACGGCGCGCATGTTCTGCGACATCACGACACCCGACGGCGAACCGGCCGTCGCTGATCCGCGCAACGTCCTGAAGCGCACGCTCGCGCGTGCCGCCGACCGCGGGTTCACGTTCTACACGCATCCCGAGATCGAGTTCTACCTCCTGAAGTCGTCGAAGTACGGCGAGGAGGGGCCGATCCCGGTCGATTCCGCCGGCTACTTCGACAACGTTCCCGGTGGCACGGCGCACGACTTCCGCCGCCGCTCGGTGCGGATGCTGGAAGACCTCGGCATCTCGGTCGAGTTCAGCCACCACGAGGCGGGTCCCGGCCAGAACGAGATCGACCTCCGGTACGCCGACGCGCTCACAACCGCCGACAACATCATGACCTTCCGCACGGTCATCAAAGAGGTGGCGATCGAGCAGGGCGTCTATGCGACGTTCATGCCGAAACCCTTCTCCGACAAGCCGGGCTCGGGCATGCACACGCACCTGTCCCTCTTCGAGGGCGATGCCAACGCGTTCTACGAGCCGGGCTCCCAGTACCAGCTCTCGAAGATCGGTCGCCAGTTCATCGCCGGCCTGCTTCGTCACTCGTCCGAGATCTCGGCGGTCACGAACCAGTTCGTGAACTCGTACAAGCGTCTCTGGGGCGGCGACGAGGCGCCGAGCTTCGTCTGCTGGGGCCACAACAATCGCTCCGCGCTCGTGCGCGTGCCGCTCTACAAGCCCAACAAGGGGCAGAGCGCGCGGGTCGAGTACCGTGCGATCGACTCGGCCGCGAACCCGTACCTCTCGTTCTCGCTGCTTCTCGCCGCGGGCATGAAGGGCATCGAAGAGGGCTACGAGCTCCCGGCAGAGGCCGAAGACGACGTGTGGGCCCTCACCGACAGCGAGCGTCGCGCGCTCGGCTACAACCCGCTGCCCGCGAGTCTCGATCACGCGATCGAGTTCATGGAGGAGTCCGAGCTCGTCGCCGAGACGCTCGGCGAGCAGGTCTTCAACTTCGTGCTCGCGAACAAGCGCGCGGAATGGCGCGACTACCGCTCCCAGGTCACGCCGTTCGAGCTGCAGCGTAATCTCGAGATCCTCTGACCGGTTGCGGATGTCACGCCAGGCTCCCACTCTCGGCGGGCTCGCGCGAGCGGGATTCGACGGTCTCGAGCGAGCAGCGGCCGACCTCGCCGAACTCGCGTCGACGACGGGAACCGACAGCGAGTCGCTGCTCGCGGCGTTCTCGCACGCCGGGAATCCCGACGAAGCACTCGGCGCGGTGCGCCGACTGCGAGATCGGGCGCCTGACGAGGTGACCGCGGTGCTCGGCGACGATGCGTCGGCCAAGCGGATGGCGCGCCTGCTCGGCGCGTCGCGCGGGTTCGCGGACTTCCTGCTGCGGCATCCGGCCGAGCTCGCCGTGTTCGGTCAGGTGCCGTCGCCCCCGCCGAGTGTCGCGGAAGCGAGAGTGGCGCTCGTCGCGGCGGTTGATGGGCCGTCGACGGCATCCGGTGATCCGGCCGAAACCGCTGCGAACGCGCTCCGGGTCGGCTACCGGCGTGTTCTGGCCGCCATCGCGATCTACGACCTGACGCGTGGCGACGCGATCGAGGCCGTCGACACGGTTGCAGCCGGGCTGGCCGACCTCGCCGGTGCCACGCTCGATGCTGCGCTCGCGATCGCTCGCCGCACCGTGAGCCGCCGCGACGCCGAGCCGGCGGCGCCGGGCCGGTTCCCAGCCGCCGAGGTCGCCGCGACGCGACTGGCGATCATCGGCATGGGCAAGGCGGGCGCTCGTGAACTCAACTACGTGAGCGACGTCGACGTGATCTTCGTCGCCGAGTCGGCAGATGAGGCGGTGGTGAGTACGCCTCGTGCGATCGAGATCGCCACACGGCTCGCGATGCTCGCGATGCGGGCCATCGGTGAACCGGGCATCGAACCCCCGCTGTGGGAAGTCGATCCGAACCTGCGGCCAGAGGGCAAGAACGGTGCGCTCGTGCGCACCCTCGACTCACACCTGCAGTACTACGACCGCTGGGCCAAGAGCTGGGAGTTCCAGGCGCTCCTCAAGGCCAGGCCGCTCGCGGGCGACGAGGAGCTCGGTGAACGGTACGCCGCGGGCGTCGCGCCGAAGGTCTGGTCGAGCTCGAGTCGCGAGGGGTTCGTGGAGTCGGTGCAGCGCATGCGCGAACGCGTGACGGAGCACATCCCGCCGAACGAGGTCGAGGTGCAGGTGAAGCTCGGCCCGGGCGGGCTGCGTGACATCGAGTTCACGGTGCAGCTCCTGCAACTCGTGCATGGGGCGACCGACGTCGAGATCCGTCAGGGCGGCACGCTGCTTGCACTCGAGGCGCTCGCCCAGCGGGGGTACGTCGGCCGGGAGGAGGCCGCGGAGTTCGCCCGCCACTACCGCATCCTTCGCGTGCTCGAGCATCGCCTCCAGCTCGACCGACTCCGACGCACGCACCTCATGCCGCGCGACGAGGGCAGTCTGCGGGTACTCGCCCGGGCCTCGGGGCTCGCACGAGACGCCGCCGAGCTCACGCGAGTGTGGCAGGCGACGCGGCAGCGCGTGCGAGGCCTGCACGAGCGACTCTTCTACCGGCCGCTCCTCTCGGCCGTCGCGGCACTGCCCGCGTCGGGGCTCGAGTTGACGAGCGAACAGGCAGCTGCCCGCCTCGCGGCGATCGGCTTCCTCGACCCGCGCGGCGCGCTCGCGCACATCGGCGCCCTCACGGCGGGCGTCTCCCGTCGCGCGGCGATCCAGCGCAACCTCATGCCCGTGCTCATCTCATGGTTCGCCGACGGCGCCGATCCCGACTACGGGCTCCTGTCGTTCCGCCGGCTCAGCGACACGCTCGGCACCACCCACTGGTATCTCAGGCTCCTCCGCGACTCGTCCGATGCAGCCCTGCGTCTTACTCGAGTGCTCTCGGGCTCCCGATTCGTCGGTGAGCTTCTCGAGCGCATTCCCGAGGCGGTGGCGTGGCTCGAAGACGTCGACGAACTGCGGCCCCGCTCACTCGCCGCCCTCGAAGACCAGACTCGCGCGGTGCTGGCCCGGCATGACGACCGCGATGCGGCGGCGAACGTGCTGCGCGCCATCCGTCGCCGCGAGGTGCTGCGTCTCGCCCTCTCGGCGATCCTCGACATCTGCACCGTCGAGGAGCTCGGCCGCGGGCTCAGCGACGTCACCGAGAGCCATATCTCGGCACTCGTGTCGGCGATCCGGGGGAGCGAGGCCGACGGCATCGAGTTCGCCGTCATCGGCATGGGACGCTTCGGCGGCCGCGAACTCGGCATCGGCTCCGACGCCGATGTCGTCTACGTGTTCAGGGCGACGGATGCCGCGCCGGAAGACGCACAGGCGCGCGCGCTCCGCATCGTCGCCGAGCTCGTGCGCCTCAGCGAAGACACTCGGCTGCCGTTCGATCTCGACGCCGACCTGCGACCCGAGGGCCGCAACGGCGTCGTCGCCCGCTCCCTCGACGCGTACCGCGCCTACTACGCGCGCTGGTCGCTCACGTGGGAGGCGCAGGCCCTGCTCCGCGCCCGCGGTGTCGCCGGCGACGCCGCCCTCATCCGCGACTTCACCGAACTCGCCGACTCCGTGCGCTACCCGGCCGGCATCTCCGAGCAGGACGTGCGCGAGGTGAAGCGCATCAAGGCGCGGGTCGAGAGGGAGCGGCTTCCGCAAGGGGCCGACCCCACCCGGCACCTGAAGCTCGGCCGCGGTTCGCTGAGCGATGTGGAGTGGTTCGTGCAGCTCGTGCAGCTGCAGCACGCCGCCGCGGTTCCGGCGCTGCGCACGCCGTCGACCCTCGAGGCGCTCGCGAGCGCGGTCGAACATCGGCTCATCGCGGCATCCGATGCCGAGACGCTGCGTGCCGCCTGGGTGTTCGCCTCACGAGCCCGATCGTCGCTCACGCTGTGGCTCGACCGCACGACTGACGTGCTACCGGTGGAACGATCGCAGCTCGAGGGCGTCGCGCGCATCATGGGCTATCCACCGGGCTCGGCGACGGCGCTCGAGCACGACTACCTGCAGCTCACCCGTCGTTCGCGCGCGGTGTTCGAACGCGGCTTCTACGGGATCGAACCGCGCCGCGAGCCGACCACGTCCTGAGCGCGTTCGACCGATTCCGCGCTGCGATGCCCGGGAGCTGAATCGGCCATTCCATGCGAAAGGGCCCGCACCGCTGCTGCGATACGGGCCCTTCCGGGTCGGGTGAGATCAGACGCCGTAGTACAGCTCGTACTCGAACGGGTGCGGACGCTGAGCGAGGGGCTTCAGCTCCTTCTCGCGCTTGTAGTCGATCCAGGTCTCGATGAGCTCCTTGGTGAACACGCCGCCCTCGAGGAGGAAGTCGTGGTCAGCCTCGAGCGCCTCGAGTGCTGCACCGAGCGAGCCCGGCACCTGCGGGATCGACTTGGCTTCCTCGGGGGGAAGCTCGTAGAGGTCCTTGTCGACGGGCTCGTGGGGCTCGATGCGGTTCTTGATGCCGTCGAGGCCGGCCATGAGCTGGGCGGCGAACGCGAGGTACGGGTTGCCCGAGGCGTCGGGCGCGCGGAACTCGATGCGCTTGGCCTTGGGGTTGGTGCCCGTGATCGGGATGCGGATCGACGCGGAGCGGTTGCCCGCCGAGTATACGAGGTTGACGGGTGCCTCGAAGCCGGGCACGAGGCGGTGGTAGGAGTTCACCGTCGGGTTCGTGAAGGCGAGCACTGCGGGTGCGTGCTTCAGGATGCCGCCGATGTACCAGCGTGCGAGGTCGGAGAGCCCGCCGTAGCCGGCCTCGTCGTAGAACAGCGGCGTGCCGTCGTTCCAGAGGGACTGGTGGGTGTGCATGCCCGAGCCGTTGTCGCCGAAGAGGGGCTTCGGCATGAAGGTGGCCGTCTTGCCCCACTCGTTCGCCGTGTTCTTGACGATGTACTTGAACTTGAGGATGTCGTCGGCCGCGTGCACCATCGTGTCGAACCGGTAGTTGATCTCGCCCTGGCCGGCGGTGCCCACCTCGTGGTGGCTGCGCTCGAGGATGAGGCCGGCGTCGATGAGCTTGAGGCAGATGTCGTCGCGGAGGTCGGCGTGCTGGTCGACGGGGGAGACCGGGAAGTAGCCGCCCTTGTAGGGGGTCTTGTTGGCGAGGTTGCCGCCCTCTTCGGTGCGTCCCGAGTTCCAGGCGCCCTCGCTCGAGTCGACCGAGTAGAAGCTCGAGTGCTGGTCGACGTGGTAGCGCACGTCGTCGAAGATGTAGAACTCGGCCTCGGGTGCGAAGTAGGCGGTGTCGGCGATGCCGGTCGAGGCGAGGTACTTCTCGGCCTTCTTCGCGACCTGGCGCGGGTCTTTCGCATAGATCTCGCCGTTGCGCGGGTTGTAGATGTCGAACACCATGATCAGGGTGCGCTCGGCGCGGAACGGGTCGACGTACGCCGTCGACACGTCGGGGATGAGCTGCATGTCGGACTCGTGGATGTTCGCGAATCCGCGGATCGAGGAGCCGTCGAAGAGCTGGCCGACCGTGAAGAAGTCCTCATCGACGGTCGAGGCCGGGATGTTGAAGTGCTGCTGCACACCCGGGAGATCGGTGAAACGGATGTCGAGGAACTTGACATCCGTGTCTTTGATGAACTTGAGCACTTCAGACGAATCACTGAACATGTGACGAAACTCCAAGGGGGCGCGGGTGGACCGAACGGACTTGCACAGTCGGTAGTCGACGCTATCGAGCCGCCGTTTCCCTACCGTGACGTGAATGTTTCGGCCATGTTACGCGACGCCGCGGTCGGTAGACTCGACTGGTGCCAGACGCGAAACCGCAGACCTTCGGAGATCTCGAGCCGAGCCGCTGGCCGGGGGAGCGGCTGGGGCTTCCCAAGAGCGGTCCCGGTTCCGTGGCCCGCGTCGGGCGGCGCATCGGGGGCCTGCTCATCGACTGGGCGAGCGCCATGCTCCTCGCGCTGCTGTTCACGCCCTACGAGTCCGTCGCCTACACCTGGGTCACGCCGATCGTGTTCGGGGTGCTCCAGGTGATCTTCATCCCGACGCTCGGCGGTAGCATCGGGCATCGGGCCGTGGGCTTGCGGGTCGTGCCGCTCACCGGCGGCTGGATCGGCGTGTGGCGCCCGGTCGTGCGCACCGCGCTCCTCGTCTTCGTGGTGCCGGCACTCGTGTGGGACTCCGACCAGCGCGGCTTCCACGACAAGATCGCCGGCACCGTGCTCGTCCGCGCCTGATCGACACTGCGCAAGACGACGAAAGCGGCATCCGCCGATCGACGGATGCCGCTTCGAATCGCTCGGTTCAGCGTGCCTTGCCGCGCTGGGGGCGTGCCTTCATCGGGTCGATGCCCTTGGGGATCGGCAACGAGCTCTGCAGGGAGTTCAGGCGATTCGAGACCGCGAGCACCTCGGGCTTCGTGAGCGTGCGCTTGGTCTTGCGCAGGGTCGCCGGAAGCCGGTACAACTCGACCGTTCCCTCGTCGTGGCCGACCGAGATGAGCGTGATCGGCACGTTCGGTAGCACGCGTGAGACCTTGCGCTGCTCGTCGTCGAGCATGCGCTTGGTGCGTGAGACCGGGCCCTCGCTGATGAGCGCCACGCCGCCACGGCCCACCGCGCGGTAGACGGCGTCTTGCGTCTTGCCGTTCACGGCCACGGGCATCTCGTTGCCGATCCAGCCGCCGCGGAGACCGCTGCGGAGCACCGCACCGACCGCGCCGGGCTGGCCGTCGATCTGCGAATACGCGGCCCGCTCGGCCCTGCGGCCGAGGATGACGAGCGCGATGAGCAGGCCGGCGAGCACACCCGCGATGATCCAGAGGGCGATCGTGAACCCGTTGCCCTCGCCGAGCAGGAGCGCGACGGCGAGGCCCACGAGCACAGGCGCGAGGAAGGCCAGGAGCATGAGCCACTGCGCAGTCGGGTCGTAGCGGCGGGTCATCTGGAAGACCTGCCACATCTGCTTCATGCGGCCGGGCTCCTTGGGAGCGGACGGCTTGTCCTTGGTGCGTGCCATGGTGTCAAGGATACCGGCGAGTCGGACCGCCTCCGACCGTGTTCTCGACGGGCGGAGGCGGAATCCGGATCCCTCAGCCGACCGCCTGGGCGAACCCGAGCGACGAGTCTGCAAGATGCGAGAGCGACTCCGGAAGCGGTCGCCCCTTGGCGCGCATCGACTGCGCCCAGAGCCGGCCTGCACGGTACGACGATCGCACGAGCGGTCCGGCGAGCACCCCGAGGAATCCGATCTCCTCGGCCTCCTCCTTGATCTCGACGAACTCCTCTGGCCGCACCCACCGCGCGACGGGGAGGTGCCGCGGGCTCGGCCGCAGGTACTGCGTCACGGTGATGATGTCGGTGCCCGCGTCGTGGAGGTCGCGCAGAGCCTCGGAGACCTCTTCACGCTCCTCGCCCATGCCGAGGATCAGGTTCGACTTGGTGATGAGGCCGGCATCGCGACCCTGCGTGATCACGTCGAGCGATCGCTCGTACCGGAACGCCGGCCGGATGCGCTTGAAGATCCGGGGCACCGTCTCGACGTTGTGCGCGAACACCTCGGGGCGGGGCCGAGAACACCTCGGCGAGGTGGTCGGGGTTGCCCGAGAAGTCAGGCACCAGGATCTCCACGCCGGTGCCCGGCGTGTGGGCATGGATCTGCCGGATCGTCTCGGCATAGAGCCATGCGCCCTCGTCGGGCAGGTCGTCGCGGGCGACACCGGTGACCGTCGCGTAGCGCAGCTGCATCCGTTCGACGGACTCCGCCACCCGGCGCGGCTCGTCGACGTCGTAGTCGGCCGGCTTTCCCGTGTCGATCTGGCAGAAGTCGCAGCGTCTCGTGCACTGGGACCCGCCGATGAGGAAGGTCGCCTCGCGGTCCTCCCAGCACTCGTAGATGTTGGGACAGCCGGCCTCCTGGCAGACGGTGTGGAGGTCCTCGCTCTTCACGAGCGACTGCAGTGCGCGGTACTCGGGCCCCATCTTCGCGCGCGTCTTGATCCATTCGGGCTTGCGCTCGATCGGGGTCTCGGCGTTGCGGACTTCGAGGCGCAGCATCCGGCGCCCATCAGGTGCGGTGCTCATGCGGTGACCGCCGCCTCGGCGAGGAAGCGTTCGGTGACCGGCGCGACGAGGTCTTCTGGATCGACCGTGCGACCGAGTTCGCGGGAGATCGTCGTGACCCCGGCGTCTCGGATGCCGCATGCCACGATCCGTTCGTATGGGTCGAGCGAATTGCTGCAGTTCAGGGCGAATCCGTGCATGGTCACCCCGTCGGCCACTCGGATGCCGATGGCCGCGATCTTGTTCTCGAAGCCGGGTGGACCGACCCAGACCCCCGACCGGCGGTCGACGCGACGGCCGTCGATGCCGAGGTCAGCCAGCACGTCGATGAGGAGCCCCTCGAGGCGCCGCACGTAGCCGACGACGTCGATCGGCTCCTCGAGCCGAAGGATCGGATACCCGACGAGCTGACCCGGACCATGCCATGTGATCTTGCCGCCGCGATCGACGTCGATGACGGGCGTTCCGTCAGTGGGTCGCTCTTCGGGGGCTGTGCGTTTGCCGGCGGTGTAGACGGAGGGGTGCTCCAGGAGGATGACGGTGTCGGGGCGTTCGCCCCTGACGACCGCGCGATGGACGGCGCGCTGAAGGTCGAGACCCTCGATGTACGGCACGGAGTTGGCGCTTAGCCCCGCGACGACGAAGTCGAGCATGCCGACCAGTCTAGGGCGACTCGTCCTCGACAACCGGCACCCGGTGGCGATCAGCCGGGGGAGCGCGCTGCAGCCGGGGCCGGCCGCGGGAATCGCGTCAGGATCGGCGTATGAGTCGCCGTGCCGCCCGCCGTTCTGCTGTCGACACTCCGGCCGCCGTCGCGCCGAGCCCGCCCGTCGACGGCAGGCTCGCCGGATACCGGCTCATCAGGCGCATCGCCTCGGGCGAACGGGCCGACGTGTACCTCGCGACGGCGGATCGCCCCGATGAGACCGCCCCGGGTGAACCCGCTCCGCTGCTGGCGATCCGCGTCTACCCGGCGCACGCGTCGAGTACGGCGATCGCCGTCGAGGTCGAGGCGATGACGGCCGATGCGTCGGGTGCGCTGCCCGCCCTCTACGATGTCGCGACGCTCGACGACGGTCGTTGCTGCCTCGCGGTCGAGCGGATGCCGGGCGTCAGCCTCGCCCGCATCCTCACCGATCGCAGCCTCTCGCCGGGAGAGGCGGTCACCGTGCTCGCGCCGATCGTCGTCGCGGTCGCGGAGCTCGCGCGCAGCGGGTTCGTGCACACGCGGCTGTCGGCGAGCGACGTGCTCATCGACGACGCCGGCCGACCACGGCTCGTCGGACTCGGCGCGCTCGAGCGGCTTCCCGGCCACGGCGGAGCGGCAGAGCGCACTGCCCTCTTGCGCGCAGGGCACGTGGCACTCGCCGAGCTCGTCGAGGATGTCGCTGCCGCCACCCGTCCCTCGGGCGCGCTCTCTGCGGCGATCGATCTCCTCCGCGGGCGGCTCGACGCACGCCCCTTCCTGACGTGCGAGCCCGAGCTCGAACGCACGCTCTTCGGGGCAGCATCGCCCGAGCCCATCTCGGGCATTGCGACGAGGCCGAGACCCGTCGGCCTTCCGGCGCGAATCGGCGCGCCGATGCTCCCAGCGCCCGACGAGTCGCAGCAGGCGCCCGGGGCGGCCGTGGTTCCGCGGCGACGAGTGGGAGCCGGCCTGCGCATGCTGTTCTCGCTCGCCCAGCTCCCCGACCAGACGGCGACCCAGATCGCAGCGGCGGCCGACGTCGATCGCGCGGCATCGACGATCGACCGACTTCGCAAGCTGCTCGCCGGGCGACGGCGAACACTGCTCTTCGGCGGCCTGATGAGCGCGGGAGCGTTCGTGCTGATGCTCACCCTCGTGCCTCCGGCGACGGCCGACGGTGCACAGTCGGGCGGCCCGGCTCTCGCGACCGTGCCTCCCGAGTCGACGTCACCAGCCTCTGCCGGCGCCGAGGTCTCCTCGACCGAACCTCCGAGTCCCACGACCGCCACACCCGGTGACGCGGCGGGAGGCTCTGCTCTGCTCGCCGACGATGCGATGGCTGCGGTCGCCGAACTGCTCGAATTGCGTTCGAGTTGCTTCGCCACGCTCGATCTCTCGTGCCTCGACGTGGTCGTGCAGCCCGGCTCGGCCATCGAGACAGATGATCGCGCGGCGATGGTCGCCGCGCGAGAAGGAGACGGAGTGCCGCCTCTCGACTATGACCTCGACCGCATCACGCTGACCGCAGAGATGGGATCCGCGGTGCTCGTCTCCGTGCCCTTCATGACGGCCGAACGCGAACCGGCCTCGATCCTCGTGATGAGGAGCGAGGCCGGTTGGCGCTTGCGCGAGATCTTCGGCTAGATGCCGAGGTCGGCCTCGAATGCGCCCTCCTCGAGGCGAGCCTTGACCGCCGAGAGGAATCGGGCTGCGTCGGCGCCGTCGATGATGCGGTGGTCATACGAGAGCGCCAGGTAGACCATCGATCGCACGGCGATCGCGTCGGAGCCGTCTTCGCTGATGATCACCGGGCGCTTGACGACGATGCCGGTTCCGAGAATCGCCGACTGGGGCAGGAACACGACCGGCGTGTCGAACAGCGCACCGCGCGAGCCGGTGTTCGTCAGCGTGAACGTGCCGCCCGAGAGCTCGTCGGGCTTGAGCTGGTTGTTACGCGTGCGCTCGGCGAGATCGGCGATCTGCGCCGCGAGTCCGGCGATGTTCTGCTCGCCCGCGTCACGGATGACCGGGGTGAGCAGACCGCGCTCGGTGTCGACCGCGATGCTCATGTTCTCCTGCGCCGGGTAGACGATCGTGTCGCCGTCGACGGTGGAGTTGATGATCGGGTAGGCGCGGAGCGCCTCGGCGGCGGCGAGAGCGAAGAACGGCAGGAACGAGAGCTTGTTGCCAGTCGCCTCCTGGAATCGGCCCTTCACCTTGTCGCGCAGTCGCGCAACCCGCGTGACGTCGACCTCGACGACCGACGTGAGCTGTGCGGTGGACTGCATGGACACCACGGCGCGCTCGGCGACGACCTTGCGCAGGCGCGTCATCGGCACGGTGGTGCCGCGCAGTGGCGACGTCTCGAGAGCAGGACGTGCCGGCGCAGCGGCGGCCGCCGGGGCGGTCTGTGCCGAGATCACGTCTTGCTTGCGGATGCGACCACCGACTCCCGTGCCGGTGACGCTCGCGAGGTCGACGCCCTGCTCGTTCGCCAGCTTGCGGACGATCGGCGTGACGTAGCCCGCGGGGCCGGCGTGCGATCCCGTGGCCGTCGGCTGCGGTGCAGCAGGGGCCTCGGGTGCGGCGGGAGCAACGGGCTGAGGAGCCGGCGGTGCCGCCGGTGCTGCAGGCTGGGCGGCCGGTGCCGGTGCTGCGGGTGCAGCGGGCTGGGCGGCCGGTGCCGGTGCTGCAGGTGCAGCGGGCTCGGAGGCCGGTGCGGGTGCAGCGGGCTGGGCGGCCGGTGCCGGTGCTGCAGGTGCAGCGGGCTCGGCGGCTGGAGCCGGAGCCGCGGGCGCCGCTGGCGCCGCCGGTGCCGGCGCCGGAGGCGCGGCAGGGGCTGCTTCGGCGACGGGCGCAGCAGGAGCCGGCGCCGCCTCTGCGGCGGGCGCCGGAGCTGCTTCTGCAGCGGGCGCGGGCGCCGGTGCTGCTTCCGCGGCGGGCGGGGCGGCTTCCGACGTGGGGGCCGCCGGTGCAGCCTCGGCTGCGCCGGTGCCGTCGCCGATCGTCACGAGGGCGGTGCCCACCTCGACGGTCTCGTCCTCCTGGACGAGGATCGCCTCGATGACGCCTGCCACCGGCGATGGAATCTCGGTGTCGACTTTGTCGGTGGACACCTCCAGCAGCGGCTCGTCGACCTCGACACGGTCGCCGACGTTCTTCAGCCATCGGGTGACCGTGCCCTCCGTGACACTCTCACCGAGTGCCGGGAGGCTGACGGATTCGCTCATGCGCTTGTCTCCTTCACAGCGTGGGACGCTTTCTAGCTTATTGCAGTCGTGTTCTGGGCGGCCGGCTCAGAGTGCATGGAGCGGCTTGCCGGCAAGCTTCAGGAATGCCTCGCCGAGCGCTTCGTTCTGCGTCGGGTGAGCGTGGATGAACGGTGCGATGTCCTCGGGGTAGGCCTCCCAGTTCACGGCGAGCTGGGCTTCGCCGATGAGCTCGCCGACGCGGGCTCCGATCATGTGCACGCCCACGACGGGACCGTCGTTCACGCGCACGACCTTGATCGAGCCGCTCGTTCCGAGGATGTGGCTCTTGCCGTTGCCGGCGAGGTTGAACTCGTACGACGAGACCTCGTCGGCGCCGAACTTCTCGGCGGCCTTCGCCTCGGTGTAGCCGATCGAGGCGACCTCTGGGTCGCAGTAGGTGACCTTCGGGATGTTCACGTCGTCGACGACGATCGGGTTCAGGCCCGCGATCTCCTCGGCGACGAAGATGCCCTGCTGGAAGCCGCGGTGCGCGAGTTGGAGCCCGGGAACGATGTCTCCGACGGCGTAGACGCCGGGCACGTTCGTCGCAAGACGCTCGTTCGTGATGACGAAGCCGCGATCGATCGTGATGCCGGCCTCTTCATAGCCGAGGCCCTGCGTGACGGGGCCGCGGCCGACGGCGACGAGCAGGAGCTCGGCCTCGACGGTCTCGCCGTTCTCGAGCGTCACGACGACGCCGTTGTCATCTTGCGTGACGCCCTGGAACCGCACGCCGAGCTTGTAGTCGATGCCGCGCTTGCGGAATGCGCGCTCGAGCTGCTTGGAGACGGACTCCTCCTCGTTCGGCACGAGGTGGGGGAGCGCCTCGATGATCGTGACCTCTGCGCCGAACGACTTCCATGCGCTCGCGAACTCCACGCCGATGACGCCGCCGCCGAGCACGGCAACCTTGCTGGGCACGAAGTCGAGCTCGAGTGCCTGCTCGCTCGTGATGACGCGGCCGCCGATCTCGAGTCCGGGCAGCGACCGCGAGTAGGAGCCGGTCGCGAGGATCACGTTCTTGCCCACGATGCGGTCTTCGCCGACCTGCACGGCGTTCGACGCGACGAGGCGGCCCTCGCCCTCGATCACGGTGATGCCGCGAGCCTTGATGAGGCCCTGCAGGCCCTTGAACTTGCTTGACACGATGCCTTCGCGATACGCGGTGACGCCCGGGATGTCGATGCCCTCGAAGGCCGACCGCACGCCGAACTTCGCCGATTCGCGCGAGTTGTCGGCGATCTCGGCGGCGTGCAGGAGCGCCTTCGTCGGGATGCATCCGCGGTGCAGACATGTACCGCCGAGCTTGTCTTTCTCGATGAGGCCGACGGTGAAGCCCAGCTCGACGGCACGCAGTGCTGCTGCGTACCCTCCGCTGCCGCCACCGAGGATGACAATGTCAAAGTTCTGCTCGGACAACCGCAATCTCCCTTGCGCACCAGATCTGCGACACGAACTGCCTCCGGGTGTGCCCGGGGCAGATTGCATGGGCGACGTTCTCGCCCATATGACCTTACTACCTAGGCGGAGAGGTCCTCGCCCAGCCTGACGAGGGTGCGCACGGCGACTCCGGTGGCACCCGAACCCGTGAATCCCCACCCGCCGGAGGTGTTGTGCGACGGCCCCGCGATGTCGAGATGGGCCCACGGGATCCGCTCGTCGTCCGACCCGTCACGCGTGCCGATGAACGCTCGGAGGAAGACCCCGGCGAGCAGCATTCCGGGCACCCCCGCGCCGAGCTTCGTGTTCGTGAGGTCGGCGACATCCGACTTCAGCAGCGTGAGCAGGTCGTTCGGCAAGGGCATCGGCCAGGTGGCCTCGCCCACGGCGTCGGCGGCGGCGCGCACCTTGGCGACGGTCTCGTCGTCGCCCATGAGCCCGGCGATCCGATTGCCGAGCGCCGTGACCTGCGCGCCCGTGAGGGTCGCGACGTCGACGATGAGGTCGGGTTGCTCCTCGCTCGCCGCGACGAGCGCGTCGGCCATCACGATCCGCCCCTCGGCATCGGTGTTCAGCATCTCCACGGTCGTACCCCCACGCATGCGCATCACGTCGTTCGGACGTACGGCCGACCCGGAGGGCATGTTCTCGGCGAGGGCGAGCCAGCCCGTCACGTGGATCGGCGTCTCCAGCTCGGCGAGCGCGACGATCGCCGAGAGCACGGCGGCGGCGCCCGCCATGTCGGTCTTCATGCCGACCATCGACGGCCCCGGCTTCAGGGAGAGCCCGCCGGAGTCGAACGTGATGCCCTTGCCGACGAGCGCGAGGTGCACGGATGCCCCGGCCGGCGCGTACTCGAGGCGGACGAGCCGCGGCCCGCGCTCCGAGCCCAGCCCGACCGCGAGGATGCCGCCGAACCCGTCTTCCCGGAGCGCCTCCTCGTCCCAGACGCGAGCGGACACGCCGGCAGCGCTCGCGGTCTCGACGGCGATCTCGGCGAGGCGCGCGGGGAAGAGGTCGGCCGGCGACATGTTGACGAGGTCCTTGGTGCGGGCGACGGCGTCGACGACGGCGCGCACTCGTTCGACGCCGACGGTGTCTGCGTCGAAGGGGGTATGCAGGGTGATCGCGGCGACCGTGGGCTTCGGCTTCGATCGGTACTCCCCGTAGGCGTAGGCGCCGAGGGCGGCCCCTTCGAGGAGCGCGGCGGCGGTGGCCGCCTCGTCGGCGGGTACCGCGATCGAGACGGTGGCGATGCCCGTGAGCTGCCGCAGCGCGCTGCCGGCCGCCAGGCGGAGGCTCGCGGCATCCGCTCGCTCGCCGACGCCGATGACCGCGACGACACGGGGTCCGCCGTCGAGGCCCCCGACCCGGGTGAGCTCGTCGGTCGCTCCCGTGGCACCGAGCGTGGCGATGAGGGGTTCGACCCAGTCGAAGCCGTCAGCGGCCAGGAGCTCGAGTCCGTCTGGCCCGCTTCGGGCGGCGAGCAGCACGACGTCGGCCTCAGCCTCGGCGGCGGGCGAATCGGTGACGGTGAGCGCAGGGGTGGCCATCAGGCGATCGTACTGTTCGCTCTCGGCACCATCGGCGTCGGCTCGATCGTGCGGATGCCTCCGGTGCCCCTCAGTAGGCTGGAGATATGCGCGATCCCCGTTCCCTCTACGAGCTGAATCCGGATGTCACGGTACCTCCTGGACTCCCGCTCGTGGCCGGACTCACGGGCTTCGCCGACGCCGGCGGGGCGGTGGCTCAGACCACCGCCTACCTCCTGTCGACGCTCGAGAGCACGACCGTGGCGACGTTCGATGCCGACGAGTTGCTCGACTATCGCGCGCGCCGACCGATCATCCTGTTCCAGGGCGATCACCTCGCCGACTTTCGCCCGCCCCGCCTCTCGCTCGACCTCGCGACCGACGACCTCGGGCAGCCGTTCCTCCTGCTCACCGGCTACGAACCCGACTTCCAGTGGCAGCGGTTCGGCTCGGCCGTCATGGGGCTCATCGAAGACCTCAAGGTCTCGACCACGACGTGGATCAACGCGATTCCGATGCCGGTCCCGCATACGAGGCCGATCGGGGTCACCGTGAGTGGCAATCGCACCGAGCTCATCGAGGCGATGTCGATCTGGCGGCCGACGACCCAGGTTCCCGCGAACGCCCTGCACCTCGTCGAGTACCGCCTGCACGAGCTCGGCCACCCGACGACGGGCTTCGTGCTGCTGATTCCGCACTATCTCGCCGACGCGGAGTATCCCGCCGCGGCGATCGCGGCGCTCGAGGTCATCAGCGCCTCGACGGGCCGGATCTTCCCGACCGATGTCCTTCGCGAGCAGAGCCGCGAGTTCGTCGCGCGCATCGACGAGCAGGTGGCCGAGAACGGCGAGCTCGGCAAGCTCGTGGGCACACTCGAGGAGCGGCACGACTCCTATATGGAGGGCACGACGCTCCGCTCGCCGCTCACCGACGAAGACGGGGAGCTGCCCTCGGCCGACGAGATCGCCGCCGAGCTCGAGAAGTTCCTCGCATTCCGCCGCACACGCGACGACGACTCCCCGCTCGGCAGCTGATCTGGGCGGAGTGCCGCGCCGGATCCGGACGGCGTTTCGGGGAATGTCACGGGCCGCCGGTGTGTTCCCCATAGTGGAGGCGACGCGCGGGCTCGCCACGGTGCTCTTGCGGAGCGTCCGCCTGTATAATGGGGGCAGGACCCGTTCTGGTCCGCAGCGCAATCATGGTTGCGTCGAGATGCGGACTTGACATGGGTCCTCATAGTGTCCGAAAACGACCGGGCCGACAGCACGCGCCGAGGGTCCGAGAGGGCACGCGCGCCGCGCAACGGTAGGAGAGGTTCAACGTATGGCAACGACGAAGGCTGCGACGTCGGCGAAGAGCGAGGCAGAGGCTGAGAAGCCCGCCACGAAGCGCGCGACTGCCGCGAAGTCGACGGCCGCGAAGGCGAAGCCGGCTGCTGCGAAGGCACCGGCGACGAAGGGTTCGGCGACGCCGGCGGCGAAGACGCCGCGCGCGTCGACCGCGAAGACTACGACGAAGCCGAAAGGCAAGGCCAAGGCCGCCAACGGCGAAGACGACGAGGAGGTCGAGCCCGGCGAGCTCGAGGAGGTCGTCGTCGAGGCGGTCGTCACCGAGGAGCAGGGCGACGACGCCGCATCCGATGACGACGACGCGAAGCCCGTCGCGGTCGAGCCGCACCCGACTGGAGCGCTCGTCTTGCGCGCGGTCGACGACGAAGACGAGGTTCCGGTCTACTCGAGCGCCATCACCGGCGCCACGGCCGACCCCGTCAAGGACTACCTGAAGCAGATCGGAAAGGTCGCGCTCCTGAACGCGGCCGAAGAGGTCGAGCTCGCGATGCGCATCGAGGCCGGCCTGTTCGCCGAGGAGAAGCTCTCGCACATGACCGATGCCGAGCGGCGCTCGCAGCTCGGCCGTGAACTGCAGTGGGTCGCGAAAGACGGCCAGCGCGCGAAGAGCCACCTGCTCGGCGCGAACCTGCGGCTCGTGGTCTCGCTCGCGAAGCGCTACACGGGTCGCGGCATGCAGTTCCTCGACCTGATCCAGGAGGGAAACCTGGGCCTCATCCGTGCAGTCGAGAAGTTCGACTACACCAAGGGCTTCAAGTTCTCAACCTACGCGACGTGGTGGATCCGCCAGGCGATCACCCGCGCCATGGCCGATCAGGCCCGCACCATCCGCATCCCGGTGCACATGGTCGAGGTCATCAACAAGCTCGCCCGCGTGCAGCGCCAGATGCTCCAAGACCTGGGCCGCGAGCCCACGCCCGAGGAGCTCTCGCGGGAGCTCGACATGACCCCCGAGAAGGTCATCGAGGTGCAGAAGTACGGCCGAGAGCCGATCTCACTGCACACCCCGCTCGGTGAAGACGGCGACAGCGAGTTCGGCGATCTCATCGAAGACACCGAGGCGGTCGTCCCGGCCGACGCCGTGGGCTTCACGATGCTGCAGAAGCAGCTCGAGTCGCTCCTCGACTCGCTCTCCGAGCGTGAGGCAGGCGTCATCCGCATGCGCTTCGGCCTCGGCGACGGCATGCCGAAGACCCTCGACCAGATCGGCGACACCTTCGGCGTCACGCGCGAGCGGATCCGCCAGATCGAGTCGAAGACGATGGCGAAGCTCCGCCACCCGTCGCGCTCGCAGTCGCTCCGCGACTACCTCGAGTAGGCCGCTGGTGCGCTACGCGCCGGCGATCCTCGTCGGCAGGTGCGTCCGATTCGCCGCCAGGCTGCGCAAGCCGGGCGGCGGTTCGGCCGTTCCGGGCCTCATCGTCAACCGCATCGCTCCCGGCTACCTGAAGCGCACCCTGTCGGGGTTCCCGCAGGGGCTTGTGGTCGTGTCGGGCTCGAGCGGCAAGTCGACGACGACCAAGATGCTCGTGGCGATTCTCCGCGCCCACGGCGTCGACGTGTTCACGAACCCGTCGACTGCGAACATCAGCCAGGGTCTCACCTCCGCGCTGCTCGAACGGGCCGATTGGCGGGGTCGGGTGCCCGGCGACGTCGCCGTGCTCGAGATGGACGAAGGTCATGGCGCCCTCGTGATGCAGGGCGTCGACGCGCGAGTCGTGACGCTCATGAACGTCATGGTCGACCAGATCGACCGTTTCCACGACTCCGAGATGGTGGCCGGGATGCTCGGTCGTATCGCCGCCCGCGCCGGAGAGACGGTCGTGGTGAACGCCGACGACGCGTACCTCGAGCGACTCGCGGGCAGGGTCCGGCCCGGCGTCGACGTGCGACGCTTCGGGGTCTCGCAGGACGTGCTCGATTCGACCACGCGCGGACTCGGCTACACCGAGACGACTCCCGAGCGGTTCGAGGGCGACGGCGTCCGCGTCGAATCCGTCACCGGCCGGGGCGCGACGATCAGCGACGGCCGTTCGACCGTCTCGATCGAGCTGCCGGCACGCGGCGTGCACTACGCCGTCGATGCAGCAGCCGCCTATGCGACCGCCCAAGCGGTGCTCGACGATCGCTTCTCGGCTGAAACGGCGGCGCGAGCCCTCAGCGAGATCCCCGCGGTGTTCGGCCGCGGCGAGCGAGTGACGGTACGCGGTCACGAGGTGGAGTTCGTGCTCGTCCAGAACCCCGCGAGCTACCAGCTGAACATCGACAGCATCGCACCAGGCACCGAGCAGCTGCTCTTCGCGATGGGCTCCGACGTTCGCGATCCGTCGTACTTCTGGCCGACGGAGGCCGCTTCGCTCCGCCGGGTCTCGATCGTCAGCGGATCGAAGGCCGCCGAAGCCGCACTCATGCTCGCCTACGACGGAGTGGTGATCGACCGCGTCGAACCCGACCTGGCTCGAGCACTCGACGACTTCCTCGCAGCACCGGCGCCCGACTCGGGCGTGAAGACGATCGTCTTCACGGCCGACGCGATGCGCCGTACCCGCGCCCACCTCGGACTCAGGGGAGCGGAATGACCCTCACGATCGTCTCGCTGCTCCCGGGCCTCCAGAACACGAACGGTGACGCGGAGAACGCCGCAGTGCTCGCCGCTCGCGCGAGGTGGGCGGCACTCGCCGTGCAGCTCGTCGCCGTGGAGTCGCGCGCCGACCTTCCCGATCGGGTCGATGCGGTCGTGCTCGGCTCCGGAAGCGACGCGTCGCTCGAGTCCAGCCGCGCGGTCCTCCTGACGATGCACGATGAGCTGCGTCGCTGGGCGACCGAAGGCGTGCCCATGCTCGCGGTCGGCACGGGGTGGGAACTGCTCAGCTGGGGCATCGAACGTCCTGACGGCACGGGCCTCGAAGGGCTCGGCATCCTGCCGGGTCGCGCGGTGCCCCGACGATCCCGCATCACCGGCGACCTCGTCGTCGCCTCGCCCCGGTTCGGGATCCTCGTGGGGTTCGAAAACCACTCTCGCGACTACGTCGGAGCCGAAGGCTCGCCGCTCGGACGCGTGCGCGTCGGCAGTGGCAACGGCAGGGACTCCGCCCAGGAGGGCGTCGTCATGGGCAGCGTCGTCGGCACGCACCTGCACGGCCCGGTGCTCGCGAAGAATCCCGCGCTTGCCGACGACCTGCTGGGCGGCGCCGCTGCGCGCGCGGGCGTCGAGTACCGGCCCGGTGCGCAGGCGTCGGTCGTCGACGGCTACGCCGAGGCTGCGCGCGAGGCGCAATTGAACAGGGCCCGCGCTGCGGCATCCGCGATGAATCCCTGAGGGTTGCGCCCGCGTTCGGCGAGGGCGCGCCCGACATGACGAACGCCCCGGTGGAGACCGGGGCGTTCGTGTTCGAGCTCTTGGGGATCAGCTGCGGTCGTCGGCGAGCAGTCGGCTCGACTCGTCGTGCCAGCTGTGCGCGATCTGCGCGAGCTTCTCCTGGTGCTTGCGTCCGTGGTGTGCGCAGAACAGCAATTCGCCGCTCGCGACCACGACGCGGATGTAGGCCTGCGCGCCGCAGGCATCGCATCGGTCCAGGGCGGTGAGCTCGTAAGGGGTCTCGAGTTCATCGACTGCACCGGTGCTCTCGGTGTGCTGAGTCATGGCTCCTCCTCCGTCGCTCACACTCGTTCTTGCGTTCATCAATGAAAACACGCCCCGCGGCATCTGCCTTCCCTTGAGCCGGGCATTTCGCTCTGCGCGTAGTGCCTGACCGAAGGTGTCACCTCCCGTCACTAGGCTTGACCGACGTGAGCTCCGACTATTCCGCCCGCCATCTCTCCGTACTCGAGGGACTCGAGGCGGTGCGCAAACGCCCCGGCATGTACATCGGTTCGACCGACTCGCGCGGCCTCATGCACTGCCTCTGGGAGATCATCGACAACTCCGTCGACGAGGCGCTGGGCGGGCACGGCAATGAGATCGGCGTGACGCTCCATCCCGACGGCAGCGTCGAGGTTCGCGACCGTGCACGCGGCATTCCGGTCGACGCCGAGCCGAAGACCGGGCTCAGCGGCGTCGAAGTCGTCTTCACGAAGCTGCACGCGGGCGGCAAGTTCGGCTCGGGCTCGTATGCGGCTTCCGGCGGGTTGCACGGCGTCGGGGCATCCGTCGTCAACGCCCTTTCCGAGCGCCTCGACGTCGAGGTCGATCGCGACGGCAAGACGTGGGCGATGTCGTTCCACCGTGGCGAGCCGGGCATCTTCACCGACTCGGGTGAGCCCACACCCGATGCGCCCTTCACGCCGTTCGAGCAGCGCAGCGAGCTCCGGGTAGTCGGCAAGGTCGCCAAGGGCGTGACCGGGACCCGCATTCGGTACTGGGCCGATCGGCAGATCTTCACGAAGGGCGCCGAGTTCCAGACCGAGGAACTGCTGGGGCGCGCCCGGCAGACGGCGTACCTCGTGCCGGGCCTCGCGATCGATGTCGTCGACGAGCGCGGCGAGCAGACCCACACGTCGTCGTTCCAGTTCGACGGCGGCATCTCCGAGTTCGTCGAGCACCTCTCGACGGATGCCCCGCTCACCGACGTCTGGCGCCTGACGGGCACCGGCCACTTCACCGAGACCGTGCCCGTGCTCACCCCCGGCGGGGCGATGGTGCCGACCGAGCTGCAGAGAGAATGCCAGGTCGACATCGCATTGCGCTGGGGCACGGGGTACGAGACCGTGGTGCGGTCGTTCGTGAACATCATCGCGACGCCGAAGGGCGGCACGCACCAGGCGGGATTCGACCAGGGCATGCTCAAGTTCCTGCGGCAGCAGGTCGAGCTGAACGCGCGCCGCCTCAAGGCCGGCAACGACAAGCTCGAGAAGGACGACGTGATGGCCGGCCTCACCGCGGTGATCACCGTGCGGCTGCCCGAGCCGCAGTTCGAGGGCCAGACGAAAGAGGTGCTCGGCACTCCCGCCGCTCGGGCCATCGTCGCGAATGTCCTGACGAAAGAGCTCGGCGCGAGGTTCTCCTCGACCAAGCGCGACGACAAGGCGCAATCGGCGTTGCTGCTCGACAAGGTCGTGGCCGAGATGAAGTCGCGCATCTCCGCTCGCGCCCACAAGGAGACACAACGCCGTAAGAACGCGCTCGAGAGCTCGTCGTTGCCGGCGAAGCTCGTGGACTGCCGCTCGAACGACGTCGCGCACAGCGAGCTGTTCATCGTCGAGGGCGACTCGGCGCTCGGCACGGCCAAGCTCGCGCGCGACAGCGAGCACCAGGCGCTGCTGCCCATCCGCGGCAAGATCCTCAACGTGCAGAAGGCGAGCGTGTCCGACATGCTCGGCAACGCCGAGTGCGCCTCGATCATCCAGGTGATCGGCGCAGGCTCCGGGCGCAGCTTCGACATCGCGACCGCTCGCTACGGCAAGGTCATCATCATGAGCGACGCCGACGTCGACGGCGCCCACATCCGCACGCTGCTGCTCACGCTGTTCTTCCGCTATATGCGTCCGATGATCGAGCAGGGGCGTGTGTTCGCAGCCGTGCCGCCTCTGCACCGCGTGGTCATCATGAATCCGGGTTCGAAGCCGAACGAGACGATCTACACCTACTCCGAAGCCGAGCTGGTCGGAGTGCTCGCGACGCTCAAGAAGCAGGGCAAGCGATACCAGGACCCGATCCAGCGATACAAGGGCCTCGGCGAGATGGATGCCGACCAGCTGGCGACGACCACGATGGATCGCGGCCATCGCACGCTCCGACGTGTCGGCATCGGCGACGCCGAGAACGCCGGCCGGGTGTTCGAGCTGCTCATGGGCAACGAGGTGGCGCCGCGCAAGGAGTTCATCATCGACAGCTCCGACGCACTCGAGCGCGACCGCATCGACGCCTGATCAGCCGCCTGACGGCCGGATGTTCTGGTTCAGGTGGAAGAGGTTCCCGGGATCATAGGCATCTTTGACGGCAGTCAGCCGTCGGAGGTTCTCCTCTGAGAATGCCCTTCGGATGCCTGCGTCACCGTCGTTGCCGAGGACGTTGACGTAGGCGCCGCTCGCGAACCTCCCCAAGGTGCCCGCATAGCGGCGCGCGGCGGAGATGCGTCGCTCGTCGTCGGCGGGATCTGTCCAGCGCGAGGCCGCCACGAACTCGAATGCCGTGTCGCGGCCCGAGAACGCGGTCTCCGCGTCGGCGACGTCGGCGATCGCGCCTCCATAGGCCTGCAGGCTGACGTCGGGCAGGTCGTCTCCATCGCGTGCGAGCAGCGCGTCGATGAGGTCGTCGCCGAGCTCGTTGAAGTAGTGACCCTTCCAGTACCGCCGCCAGGCGTGGCCCTCGATGTCGTCTTCGCGGGTCTGGAGCTCGAGGTACGACAAAGCCTCGACGGATCGCCCCTCGGGTTCGGCGACCTCGGCGAACTCACCGGCAAGCGTCGAGATCTCGGCGGCGCCGTCATCGGGGTCGCCGACCCAGACGAGGCCGAGCGAGACGCCATCCGCCCCGATGATCGCCTCGAACGTCGCCTGTCGAGGTGCTGAGGCGCTCAGGTCGCGCCAGCGCCGCATCGCCCGGGGCGCCGTGGCATATGGGAAGCGGAACGCCGCGGCGATCGCAGTTCCGGGTTCGGGATGGAGCGCGAACTCGAACTCGGTCACGACCCCGAAGTTGCCGCCACCACCGCGCAGCGCCCAGTACAGCTCAGGGTGCTCGTCGGCGCTCACCCGCAGCGTCTCGCCGCTCGCGGTGACGACCTCGAACGAGATCACGTTGTCGCACGCGAGGCCGTGCTGTCGTGCAAGCCAGCCCATGCCGCCGCCGAGGGTGAGGCCGCCGACGCCAGTATGCGACACATTCCCGGCCGTCGTCGCCAGGCCGTGCTGCTGCGCTGCCCGGTCGAGCGCTCCGAGCAGAGCCCCGCCCTGCACCCGGGCACGGCGCGTGGCCGGGTCGACGGTCACGTCGCCCATCGGACGAAGGTCGATCATGAGTCCGTCATCGGCGACGGCGTGGCCGACGATGCCGTGACCGCCGCAGCGGATCCCCACGTCGAGATCGTGATCCGTGGCGAACCGGATGCACGCGGCGACGTCGGCGGTATCAGCGCATTGCACGATGTACCGAGGCCGCCGATCGATCATCCCGTTCCACACGGTGCGTGCGGCGTCGTAGCCGGCGTCGCCCGGTTCCAGCACTCGCCCGTGGATCGTCTCGTGGAGTGCAGATCGCGTCATCGGTGGCTCCGTCCGTCGAGAGCCGGTCGCGAGTCCCGAAGAGCATCGCAAGAGGATCCGGCCACGTGGGCGAATATGCACCCCGATGGAGCCGGCGTCAAGGGTGCCGGGCGACGGTCAGCCGATGCGGCAGCCGATCGCGGCGACGACGGACTCGAGCGGCTGGCCGGAGGCGTCTCGTTTCGCGCCGCCGTCGGGCAACTGCC
The DNA here is from genome assembly GCF_030815405.1 of Agromyces albus. Classification (NCBI taxonomy): domain Bacteria; kingdom Bacillati; phylum Actinomycetota; class Actinomycetes; order Micrococcales; family Microbacteriaceae; genus Agromyces; species Agromyces albus. The sequence continues at coordinate 1,653,165 of NZ_JAUSWX010000001.1, forward strand.
GGGACGAGCCGTCGGCGCCCACGGCAAGCGCGGGGGAGCGCCCCACCCAGGCGAGGTGCAGAACGTCTTCGCCCTTGAGGAAGCGCTGCGCGCGCACGCCACCGGTCGCGCGTCCCTTGGGCGGGAACTCGCTGAAGTCGCTGACCTTCGCGCTGCCCGGATCGGTGCCGGGGAGCGTGTCGCTGTGACCGGCGATCGTGACGACCAGGGCCTCGGCCGCGGCATCCGCCGGCAGGCTCGTGAAGTGCACGACGTGCGCATCGGCACCGAGATTGATGCCCGCCATGCCTCCGGCGGGGCATCCCTGCGGCCGTACCGTCGACGCGGGGAATCTCAGGAGCTGCGCGTCGGAGGCCACGAAGACGAGCTCGTCGTCTTCGCCGCCCTGGACCGCGCCGATGACCTCGTCACCGACCTTGAGTCCGATCACCTCGAATTCAGGCTTGCTCGGGTACGCACCGGTCGCGACGCGTTTGACGACACCCTGCTTCGTGCCGAGCACGATCGAGCGGTCGGCGTCGAGTGAGACGAGCGCGAGCACCCGCTCATCGCGATTGGGCAGGTTCAGGTAGTCGGCCACCTTGACGCCCGCGCCGAGCTGCACCGACGTCGGCGGGAGCATCGGCAGGTCGACGGGCGTGAAGCGGATGAGGCGACCGAGGCTCGTCACCGCCCCGATCTCGGCGCGGCTCGTGGTGTCGAGCGTCGAGCGGATGGCGTCGTGCTTGCTGCGCCGGGCCGGCGGTGCGATCGTGGCGGTGCCGTTGTCGCCCTCGGGAAGGTCGACGCGAGCGATGCGGCCCGTGGCGCTCAGGAACACGCGGCACGCGACATCCCGCCACCTCGAGCACTGCGGCAGCACGCTTGGCGGCTGCTCCGGCGATGCTCGGGCGCGCGTCGGTGAGCAGCGTACGACGCGGCGTGCCGAACCGCTCGGCGATCTCGGCGAGCTCATCGGAGACGAGCGCCTCGATTCGGTGGCGACTCGAGAGCAGCGCCACGAGCTCCTCGATCTCGGCGCGCAACCGGTCGCGCTCGGCCTCGAGTTCGATTCGCGAGAACTTCGTAAGGCGCCGCAACTGCAGTTCGAGGATGTAGTCGGTCTGCACGAGGCTGAGGTCGAAGACCTCCATGAGGCGTGCCCGCGCCGCCGCGGTGTCGTCGCTCGAGCGGATGACCTGGATGACCTCGTCGATGTCGAGGATCGCGATGAGCAGCCCGTCGACGAGATGGAGCCGTTCGCGCCGCCGAGCCAGTCGGTATTCCGACCGCCGAGTGACCACCTGGATGCGATGGGCGACGTAGACCTGCAGCAGCTCCCGCAGGCCGAGGGTCTGCGGACCGCCGTCGACGAGGGCCACGTTGTTGATGTTGAACGAGTCTTCGAGGGGAGTGAGCCGGTAGAGCTGCTCGAGCACGGCCTCTGGGCTGAAGCCCGTCTTGATGCCGATGACGAGTCGGAGGCCGTTCGTGCGGTCGGTGAGGTCGGTGACATCCGAGATGCCGCTGATCTTCTTGGCGTTGACGCCGTCTTTGATCTTCTCGATGACCTTCTCAGGACCGACGAGATACGGCAGCTCGGTAACGACGAGGCCCGTCTTGCGCGCCGTGATGCTCTCGACGCTCACCTTGGCGCGCGTCTTGAAGCTGCCGCGGCCGGTGGCGTAGGCGTCTTTGATGCCCGAGAGCCCCACGATGGTGCCGCCGGTGGGGAGATCGGGGCCGGGCACGAACTCCATCAGGTCGTCGAGCGTCGCATCGGGGTTGGCGATCAGGTGTCGCGCGGCCCCGACGACCTCGATGAGGTTGTGCGGCGCCATGTTCGTGGCCATGCCGACGGCGATGCCGCTCGCCCCGTTGACGAGCAGGTTGGGGTAGGCCGCGGGCAGCACGTCGGGCTGCGTGAGCTGGTTGTCGTAGTTCGGCACGAAGTCGACGACGTCTTCGTCGAGCCCTTCGGTCATCGCGAGGGCGGGGGAGGCGAGGCGCGCCTCGGTGTATCGCGGTGCTGCGGGCCCGTCGTCGAGCGATCCGAAGTTGCCGTGCCCGTCGATGAGCGGCACCCGGAGCGTGAACGACTGCGCCATGCGCACGAGCGCGTCGTAGATGGCGGTGTCGCCGTGGGGATGCAGCTTGCCCATGACCTCGCCGACGACGCGAGCGGACTTCACGTGCCCGCGCTCGGGTCGCAAGCCCATCTCGACCATCTGGTAGAGGATGCGCCGCTGCACCGGTTTCAGGCCGTCTCTCGCGTCGGGAAGGGCTCGCGAGTAGATCACCGAGTACGCGTACTCGAGGAACGAGCCCTGCATCTCGGTGGCGACGTCGACGTCTTCGATGCGTTCGACGATGGTCTCGTCTGCGGGCTGATTCTTGGCTCGGGTCATCCGTCGTCTCGGTCGGGGGTGTGGCAGGCACGGAGGAACAGGGCGCACCCGGCCTGTGCCAGACTGGGCGCGATGCCTGCAATGCTACCGGTGCCGGCCGACAGCGCTCCACGCCTTGCCGGGGTGCTCGGCAGTTCGCTCGCGAGTCTGCGCGGCGTGCCGAACACCTTCGAACTGCCTCGCGTCCGGAGCGCCGTGGTCGTGCTCGTCGACGGCCTCGGGGCCGCGAACATCCGGGCCAGGGCAGGGCACGCGCGATTCCTCTCGTCCCGCATGGCGAAGCGCGACGTAATCCGCACGGTGTTCCCGTCGACCACGGCCGCGGCGATCGCCACATTCGCCACGGGTCGGATGCCGGGCGAGCACGGGCTCGTCGGCTACCGGGTGCTCGACGCCGCGAACGACCGGGTCATCAACCAGCTGAGCGGCTGGGACGCCGGCGTGGTGCCCGAGACCTGGCAACGAACGCCGACGCTGTTCGAGACCGCGCGCGACGAGGGCATGGCGAGCTTCGCCATAGGCGCGGCACGCTACGCCGACTCGGGGTTCACGCGCGCCGCGCTCCGCGGCGCCGAGTACCGGCCCGCGGCATCCGTCGCCGACCGCTTCGCCGAGGCCGGCCGATTGCTCGACGCCGGCGCCGAAGGCCTCATCTATCTCTACGTGCCCGAACTCGACCAGGCCGCGCACGCCTTCGGTTGGGCGTCGGAACGCTGGCTTTCGATCCTCGAGCTGCTCGACGCCGAACTCGCCTCATTCGAGCCGCGGATGCCCCGTGGCGCCGGCCTGCTCGTGACCGCCGACCACGGCGTCATCGACGTGCCCGCCGAGCGCCATGTGTTCATCGACGACCGGCCGAAGCTCCTCGAAGGGGTGCGGCACGTCGGTGGCGAGCCGCGCTGCGTCTCGCTCTACTTCGAGCCCGAGCTCGGCGACGGCGCCCGGACCGCACTCCTCGACGGGTGGCGCGCCGCCGAGGGGCACCGGTCGTGGGTGCTCGGCCGCGACGAGGCGATCGCCGCCGGCCTCTACGGGCCGGTCGACGACGCGGTGCGAGACCGCATCGGCGACATCCTCCTGGCGGCGAGGTCGGGCATCGCCTACTACGACCGCCGCGAGCCGAACCGGCAGGCCGAGGCCATGATCGGGCAGCACGGATCGCTCAGCGACGAGGAGACTCGCGTGCCGCTCGTGCGGGGCGGCGCGTATTCACGGGCCTGAGTCGAGACGTCGGCCTGCGGTGTCGCCGCGAAGCGCTCGCACGGCAGTCGAGCGAGCGCCGTGACATCCGGCTCAGGAGGGGTAGTGACCGCGCTTGACTTGCGGCTTCGGCAGTCGCAGCGGCCGCAACTGGAGTGCGCGCATCGCGGCGTACCAGCGCACGCGCTCGACCTTGTCGGCCCCGAACTTCGCGGCGAGCTTGCGCCGCACGAGGAAGCCGAGGATGACGACGTCGATGACCGCGACGAGGAAGAACGCCCACAGGGCGATGATGCCGATGGACTGCGCCTCGACGCTCGGCACGAACGTGAGCAGGATGACGGCGAACATCACCGGGATGAGGACCTCACCGATGCTGAACCGCGCGTCGACGTAGTCGCGCACGTACTTCTTCTGCGGCCCTCGGTCGCGCATCGGGAGGTAGCGCTCGTCGCCGGCCGCCATGCCGAGACGGGCACGCTCGCGTGCCTCGGCGGTCTTCGCGCGAGCCTGTCGCGCGGCCTCCTTGCGATCGTTCGGCACGAGTGGCCGCTTCCTCGCGGCCTCCTGCTCCTTGCGGCTCGGCGTGGGAGCACCCTTGCCGGCCTTCAGGCGGGCCTGGGTCTCTTCGAGCGACTCTGCGCTCGGCTCTTCGGTGCTGTTCGGTTGCTTTGCCACGGGAATCCTCGGATCGGTTGCCTTTAAGATTACCGGCATGACCGACGCTCTTCCCACCGACTTCGCCTCCGCCGATCCCGCGACCGTGACCGAGGCGCTTCGCGACGCCGTCACCGCCGCATTCCCGGCGACGATCGCCGACCTCACCCGCCTCGTCAAGATCCCGTCGGTGTCGTGGGCGGCGTTCGACCGGGCGCACGTCGCGGCGAGCGCTGATGCCGTCGCGGAGCTCGTGCGCGGTCTCGGCGTGTTCGATCTCGTCGAGGTTCGACACGCCGCGATCGGCGATGGGGCGGATGCCGCACCCGGTCAGCCCGCGGTCGTGGCGCGCCGCGCCGCGCGCAACGGTCGGCCCACCGTGCTGCTCTACGCGCACCACGACGTGCAGCCCCCCGGGCTCGACGAGGACTGGGAGTCGGCGCCGTTCGAGCCCACGCTGCGCGGCGACCGCCTGTACGGCAGGGGAGCGGCAGACGACAAGGCGGGCATCATGGCCCACATCGGCGCCATCCGGGCCCTCACCGAGGTGCTCGGAGCCGACTTCGATCTCGGCATCGCGCTCTTCATCGAGGGCGAAGAGGAGTCGGGTTCCCTCTCGTTCGCGAATTTCCTGCGTGAGAACCGGGAGGTGCTCGAAGCCGACGCGATTGTGGTGGCGGATTCGAACAACTGGGATCTCGAGACGCCGGCGCTCACGGTGGCGCTTCGCGGCGCCGTCGCGTTCCGCCTCACGATCTCGACGCTCACGCACGCCTCGCACTCGGGCATGTTCGGCGGCGCGGTCCCCGACGCGATGCTCGCCGCGATCCGGCTGCTCTCGACCCTCCACGACGCCGACGGCTCGGTCGCGGTCGAGGGGCTCACGTCGGCTGACCTCGAGACCCCCGAATACGACGAGGCGCAGCTTCGTGCCGAGGCCGGCCTCCTCGACGGCGTCACCCCGATCGGAAGGGGAGCCATCCTGTCGCGCATTTGGGCGCAGCCGGCGATCACGGTCACCGGCATCGACGCGCCGAGTGTCGCGAACGCCTCGAACACCCTCCTTCCGAGCGTCGCCGTACGGGTGAGCGCGAGGATCGCACCCGGGCAGAGCGACACCGAGGCGCTCGCGATCCTGCGCGAGCACCTCGAGCAGCACGCGCCGTTCGGCGCGCACCTCGCCATCGACGGCATCGAACTCGGCCGTCCGTTCCTCGTCGACACCTCCGGCTGGGCGGTCGCCGAGTCGAACGCGGCGATGACGGATGCCTGGGGCAAGGCCCCGGTCGAGATCGGGGTGGGCGGCTCGATCCCGTTCATCGCCGAGCTCGTCGAGGAGTTCCCGTCGGCGCAGATCCTCGTCACCGGCGTCGAAGACCCCGACTCGCGGGCGCATAGCCCCAACGAGTCGCTCCACCTGGGCGTGTTCAAGCGTGCCCTGCTCAGCGAAGCGCTGTTCCTTGCACGGCTCGACGCGCGGGATTCCCGTTCCTGAGAGCGAACTGGACCGGCACGCCGATTCGGCGGTTACCATTGAGACAGGTTTTCCGCGTTCCCACGCACCGAGGAGAGATATGAGCGACACGATCATCGAGACCGCGCACGGCGTGAAGCTGAGCGACCCCGCTGCCGACAAGGTGCGCAACCTCCTCGAGCAGGAGGGTCGCGACGACCTGCGGTTGCGTGTTGCAGTGCAGCCCGGCGGATGCTCCGGGCTGATCTACCAGCTGTACTTCGACGAGCGACTCCTCGATGGCGACGCCGTCGTCGACTTCTCGGGCGTCGAGGTCGTCGTCGACAAGATGAGCGTGCCGTACCTCGACGGAGCTTCGATCGACTTCGAAGACACGATCCAGAAGCAGGGCTTCACGATCGACAACCCCAACGCGCAGGGCAGCTGCGCGTGCGGTGACTCGTTCCACTGAGCACCAGCACGAACGACTCCAGGGAGGCCGCGCCGAGCGGCCTCCCTTCGTCGTCAAGCACTGTTTAACGCGGAATACCCCGACGCCGGCACCCGACACCGGTCGCTGTTGCACACCCGGGGGGTCGACTCGGAGTAGGCTAGACATCGATCAACGCGCTTCGCTGTGAAGCGCCTTCGAGTCCCCCGAAAGGTCACCGGTGCGCCACAATCGCCGTCTCCGATGGGCTGCAATCCCGATCGCAGCGTCGCTCAGCCTCGTACTCGCAGGGTGCACACAGGCCCAACTGAACGGGTTCCTGCCCGGCTTCGTCGAGGGCGAGGCGCCGGTCACCAACAACACCGAGCGTGTCTCGGGGCTCTGGGTCACGTCGTGGATCGTGCTGCTCGTCGTCGGCATCCTCACCTGGGGCCTCACGATCTGGGCCGTCATCGCGTACCGGCGCCGCAAGGGCCAGACCGGGTTGCCCGTGCAGTTGCGCTACAACATGCCGATCGAGGTGTTCTACACGATCGTGCCGCTCATCCTGGTGCTCGGGTTCTTCGCCTTCACGGCGCGCGACCAGGAGGCCATCGAGCAGCGGTTCGCCGCCGACGAAGTCGACGTGCAGATCGAGGTCATCGCCAAGCAGTGGGCATGGGACTTCAACTACGTCAAAGAAGACGTGTACTCGCCCGGCATCCAGGGCCAGCTCTCCGACGAGGGCCCCAAGGGCTCGCTCGTGCAGTCCGAGCTCCCCACCCTCTACCTGCCGGTGGGCAAGAACGTCGAGATCGAGCTCGAGTCGCGCGATGTCATCCACTCCTTCTGGGTCGTCGACTTCCTCTACAAGAAGGACATGTACCCGGGCAAGACCAACTACATGACGATCGTTCCCGAGCGTGAGGGCACCTACGCCGGCAAGTGCGCCGAGCTGTGCGGCGAGTATCACTCGCTGATGCTCTTCAACGTCGAGGTCGTCTCCGAAGCCGAGTACGAGAATTACATCGATTCGCTGCGCGCCCTCGGTCAGGAAGGCCAGCTGTCGAACGAATACGACCGCAACCAGAACAAACCCGGCACGGGCGCGCCAGAACTGAAAGAGGAGCAGGAAGCCGAATGAGCACCACGACCGCACCGGCTCGGCCGCCGTCGAGCAGCCTGCCGTTCGGCGCCTCCAAGGTCGAGCGCAAGGGCAACATCCTGGTCAGCTGGATCACCTCCACCGACCACAAGGTCATCGGGTACCTCTACCTGATCACCTCGTTCATCTACTTCTGCATCGGCGGAGTGATGGCCCTGATCATCCGCGCCCAGCTCTTCGAGCCTGGCCTGGAGATCCTCCAGACGCGTGAGCAGTACAACCAGCTGTTCACGATGCACGGCACGATCATGCTGCTCATGTTCGCGACGCCCCTATTCGCGGGCTTCGCGAACGTCCTGATGCCGCTGCAGATCGGTGCGCCCGACGTCGCCTTCCCGCGACTGAACGCGTTCGCCTACTGGCTCTTCAACTTCGGCTCGCTGATGGCCGTCGCCGGCTTCTTCACCCCGCAGGGCGCCGCGTCGTTCGGCTGGTTCGCCTACCAACCGCTCGCGTCGACCACGTTCTCGCCGGGCATCGGCGGCAACCTCTGGATGCTGGGCCTCGGTCTCTCGGGCTTCGGCACGATCCTGGGCGCGGTGAACTTCATCACCACGATCATCACCATGCGCGCTCCCGGCATGACGATGTTCCGCATGCCGATCTTCACGTGGAACACCCTCGTCACGTCGATCCTCGTGCTCATGGCGTTCCCCGTGCTCGCAGCGGCGCTCCTCGCAGGCGGCGCCGACCGCATCTTCGGCGCGCACATCTACGATCCGGCCAACGGCGGCGTGCTCCTGTGGCAGCACCTGTTCTGGTTCTTCGGGCACCCAGAGGTCTACATCATCGCGCTGCCCTTCTTCGGCATCGTCTCCGAGGTGTTCCCCGTGTTCAGCCGCAAGCCGATCTTCGGCTACAAGACGCTGATCTACGCGACGATCGCGATCGCGGCGCTGTCGGTCACCGTGTGGGCGCACCACATGTACGTCACCGGTTCGGTGCTGTTGCCGTTCTTCGCGCTCATGACGATGCTCATCGCAGTGCCCACTGGTGTGAAAATCTTCAACTGGATCGGCACCATGTGGCGGGGCTCCATCACGTTCGAGACGCCGCTGATCTGGTCGCTCGGCTTCCTCATCACCTTCGTGTTCGGCGGGCTCACCGGCGTCATCCTCGCCTCACCTCCGCTCGACTTCCACGTCTCCGACTCGTACTTCGTCGTCGCCCACTTCCACTACGTCGTCTTCGGCACCGTCGTGTTCGCGATGTTCGCCGGCTTCTACTTCTGGTGGCCGAAGTGGACCGGCAAGATGCTGAACGAGACGCTCGGCAAGTGGCACTTCTGGTTGCTGTTCATCGGCTTCCACACGACGTTCCTGATCCAGCACTGGCTCGGCGTCGTCGGGATGCCCCGCCGGTACTACTCGTACCTGCCCGAAGACAACATCACCTGGATGAACCAGTTGTCGACGATCGGCGCGGGCATCCTCGCGGTGTCGATGGTCCCGTTCCTCCTGAACGTCTACATCACGGCGCGACGAGCGCCGAAGGTCACCGTGAACGACCCGTGGGGATACGGGCGCTCCCTCGAATGGGCGACGAGTTGCCCGCCGCCGCGGCACAACTTCACGTCCATCCCGCGCATTCGCTCGGAGGCTCCGGCCTTCGACCTCAACCACCCCGAAGCCGGCATCCCGGTCGGCATCGGTCCGGCGAAAGATGCCCCTGAGGCACCCGTCTACGACGCGTCGACGAAGGAAGTCAAGTAATGCGCGCGAATGTCAACCTGTTCTGGATCCTGGCAGCGTTCTTCGCCTTCTCGGCTGCGTTGTACGCGTACTGGTCGTGGGTCGTCTATTCCGCGTCAGAGCCGGTAGGTACGGTCGCGCTCACGCTCACGACGATCCTGGCCGCGTTCATCGCGTTCTACCTCGGCCGGGTGCACAAGGCGCAGGGCGCGGAACTTCCCGAAGACCGCCTCGACGCGAACATCGACGACGGTGACGCAGAGCTCGGGTTCTTCAGCCCGTGGAGCTGGTGGCCGATCCTGCTCGCCGCAGCCGCCGCACTGCTGTTCCTTGGTCTCGCGATCGGGTTCTGGATCTCATTCGGCGGGGTCGCGCTGGGCGTCATCAGCCTGGTCGGCTGGGTGTACGAGTACTACCGCGGCAACTTCGCCCGCTGACGCGATCTCTCCACGAAGCCCCGATGCGAACAGCATCGGGGCTTCGTCGTGTTCCGGCGTAGTCGTGGCGCGGGCTCAGACGCGGTCGAAGCTCAGCACCTCGACCGAGACCGTGACCGCGAGCTCGTCGCCGGCAGGGAGCTGCGGCGAATCGGCACGATGGTGAGCGGAGGGGCCCATGCCGACGAGGAGCGCCCTGGTCTCGGCATCCGCCGAGATGCCATACTCGACGGTCGAGTGGTCGGCGAGCCGGAACCCCACTGGTTCGAGCTGCGCGCGTACGCGCTCGGACTTGCCCGCCGGGACGTCGAGCACGAGGCCGAGGCGCCGGAGCTCGACGAGGTGCTCGGGGGTGGGCACCACGACGATGAGGCGACCACCGGGCCGCACGATCCGGGCGAACTCCACCGGGTTCCTCGGCGCGAAGACGTTGATCGCGATGTCGGCGATCGCGTCGCGAATCGGCAACGGTCGCCAGAGATCGAGCACGACTCCCGACGCCGCCGGAATGGCCCGCACGCTCATGCGGACGGCGTCGGGGGAGCGATCTGCGAGGAGCAGTACGGAATCTGGGAATCGAGCGGCGAGCCGCTGAGCGTACTGGCCCGTGCCGCAGCCGAGGTCGACCATCCGCAGCGGGCGTTCGGGTGTATCCGCGCTTCGCGGTTCCGTTTCGTCTGCCACCGCGTGCTCAGCGGAATGCACGATGGCATCGGCCACCGGATCGTAGGCTCCGGATTCGAGCAGGCGCCGGCGCGCCTCGAGCATCGGCCGATCGTCGCCGATGGTTCGCGGGGCGCGCGGCGGGAGGAGCGTGGCGATGTCGTGCCGGGAGAGATCGAAGCGATGGCCGTGCGCGCAGCCGATCACCTGTGCGCCGTGCGGTTCCAGCTCGAGGAGACAGTTCGGGCACCGGAGCCATGTCGAATCGATCGGCAAGGTCCGGTGCCCTAACGGTGGATGATCAGTGGTGCGCGGAGTGCGACGCCTCGAGCTCACCCTGTGTCACCGGAGCGATGCGGTCCTCGAAGAACCAGCGCGACAGCGAAGCGCGAACGCGCTGGCCGACCGTGATCTTGCCACGGGCGTTGGGCCGCAGCATCAACGGCTGGTAGCTCTCGTAGCTCACGAGCCGCCACCGGTCGTACTCGTCGAGCGGCTGGTGCACCTCGATGAACTCGCCGCCCGGCAGCTTGACGATGCGACCCGACTCGTAGCCGTGCAGCACGATCTCGCGATCCTTCTTCTGGAGCGCGATGCAGACGCGCTTCGTGATGAAGTAGGCGATGAACGGGCCAAGGACAGTGATGGCCTGGAGCGCGTAGATCACGCCCTCCATCGTGAGCGAGAAGTGCGTCGCGAGGATGTCGGAGCTCGCGGCGGCCCAGAGGGCGGCGTAGAACGTGACGCCCGCGGCACCGATCGCGGTGCGGGTGGGTGCGTTGCGGGGACGGTCGGCGATGTGGTGCTCGCGCGTGTCGCCCTTCACCCAGGCCTCGATGAACGGATAGGCGACCACCAGGAGGAGGAAGATGCCGATCGCGACGAGCGGTACGAGGATGTTGAACGACCAGGTGCGGTCGAACAGCACGAACTCCCAGCCCGACGGGATGAGACGCAACGCGCCGTCGGCGAAGCCGATGTACCAGTCGGGCTGGGTACCGGCCGAGACGGGGGAGGGGTCGTATGGCCCGTAGTTCCAAATGGGGTTGATCGTGAAGAGCGCTGCGATGAGCGAGATCACACCCCAGATGATGAACATGAAGCCGCCGGCCTTCGCCGCGTAGATCGGCAGGATTGGCGGGCCGACCGAGTTCGTCACTTCGCGTCCGGGGCCGGCGAACTGGGTGTGCTTGTGAATGAACACGTACACCACGTGGATTCCGATGAGCGCGACCAGGAGCGCGGGGAGAAGGAGGATGTGCAGCGCGTACAGGCGGCCGACGATCACGGTGCCTGGGAACTCGCCGCCGAAGAGCAGGAACGAGGTCCACGTGCCGATCAGGGGAATGCCCTTGACCAAGCCGTCGATGATGCGAAGGCCGTTGCCGGAGAGGAGATCGTCGGGAAGCGAGTAGCCCGTGAATCCCTCGCCCAGGGCGAGGACGAAGAGGGTGAAGCCGAACACCCAGTTGATCTCACGAGGCTTGCGGAATGCGCCGGTGAAGAACACGCGGAGCATGTGCAGGCCGATGGCGGCGACGAAGAGCAGCGCTGCCCAGTGGTGCATCTGGCGCACGAAGAGCCCGCCGCGGATGTCGAAGGAGATGTCGAGGGTCGATGCCATCGCCACCGACATCTCGACGCCCTTGAGCGGCACGTACGACCCGTCGTAGTGGACTTCGGCCATCGATGCCTGGAAGAAGAACGTCAGGAAGGTTCCCGAGACGAGGATGACGATGAAGCTGAAGAGGGCGACTTCGCCGAGGAGGAACGACCAGTGGTCGGGGAACGCCTTACGTCCGAGCCCCTTGATCGCGACGGCGAGACCCGTGCGGTCGTTGATGTACTCGGACGCCCCAGCCGTGAACGAGCGCTTGACGGGCGCGGGTGATCGGGTCGATGCGGTGCTCAATTTCGCTCCCAGAAGCTCGGGCCGACGGGTTCGGTGAAGTCGCTCTGCGCGATGAGGTAGCCCTCGTCGTCGACGGCGATCGGCAACTGCGGCAGCGGGCGCTTGGCCGGACCGAAGATGACCTTGCAGTGGTTCGCGACATCGAACTGCGACTGGTGGCAGGGGCAGAGGAGGTGGTGCGTGTGCTGCTCGTAGAGGGCGACGGGGCATCCGACGTGCGTGCAGATCTTCGAGTACGCCACGATGCCCTCGTACGACCACGATTCGCGCTCGGGAGCCTGGTTGAGCTCCTCGGGCTCGAGTCGCATGAGCAGCACGGCAGCCTTTGCCTTCTCCTCGAGCTTGCCGTGCTCGAGATCGGTGAGGCCCTCGGGAATCACGTGGAAGGCGCTGCCGATGGTCACATCGGAGGCCTTGATCGCGACGCCCGACGGGTCGAGCGCGAGACGCGTGCCCTTCTTCCACATCGTGTGGCTGAGGAGCTCGACCGGGAGCTCATCTTGCGGGGCGAAGCCGCGGAAGAGCACGACGGCCGGCAGCGGGAAGGCCAGGAGCGCGCCGATGAGGCTGTTGCGGATGACCGTGCGCCGACTGAAGCCAGACTCCTCATCGGCCTGGCGGAACACCTCGACGGCGCCCCGCTGCGTGGCTTCGCTGGTGCTGATCGGATGGCGGATGTCGACGGACTCGGCCGAGGTCATCAGCGACTTGCCCCAGTGCACGGCTCCGAATCCGATGCCGAGGAGCGCGAGCGTGGCACCGAAGCCGATGAACATGTTGTTCAGGCGAACGGCATCGACGTTGTTGGACTCCATCGGGAAGAGCATGTAGGCGGCGACCGCCCAGACGCTGCCGAGGATCGAGAGGTAGAACAGCGTGTAGACCGTGCGCTGCGCCCGCTTCTCGCGGCGGGGGTCTTGGTCGGTCACGCGAGGCCGGTGGGGCTCGAAGCCGGGGTTCTCGAACGCGTCGTAGGGTACGACCGCCGTGCCGGTCGAGCCTGCGAACTCCTGCGCGGCGTGCGACGAGTCGGCAGCGGCGAGCTCAGCGCCGCTGTGGTCGTCCTGGGCCATGGTTCTCCTTCTTCAACTTCTTCTTCGATGCCAGGCGGGCGCTAGTTGGACTTCGCCGTGATCCACACGGTGATGGCGACGATCGTGCCGAGGCCGAAGATCCAGATGAACAGTCCCTCTGCAACCGGCCCGAGCGAGCCGAGTTCGAAGCCGCCGGGTGAGCGGTTGTCCTGCACGTACTTCAGGTAGGTGATGACGTCGCGCTTGTCTTCGGGCGAGATGTTCAGGTCGTTGAACACGGGCATGTTCTGCGGGCCGGTGACCATGGCCTCGTAGATGTGCACGCCCGAGACGTTCGTGAGCGAGGGAGCGAACTTGCCCTCGGTGAGGGCGCCACCGGCACCGGCGACGTTGTGGCACATCGCGCAGTTGATGCGGAAGAGCTCGGCGCCGTTCGCTGCATCGCCGCCACCGCTCGCGAGATGGTCGGAGGGGATCTCGGGACCCGGGCCGAGGGAGGCGATGAAGTAGGCGAGCTGCTTGACCTGGTCATCGGTGAACTGTGCGGGCTTCTGCTGTGCCTGTGGACCCTGCATCTGCATCGGCATGCGCCCGGTGCCCACCTGGAAGTCGACCGAGGCCGCACCGACGCCGATGAGGGTGGGGCCGTTGCCGGTGCCCTGCGCATCAAGGCCGTGGCACGTGGCGCAATTGGCCTGGAAGAGCTTCTTGCCCTCTTCGATGGTCTGCTGCGAATTCGGGTCGACCTCAGCTTGCGCCGTTCCGGTGCTGAGCGCAGCATATGCGCCCCCGGTGAAGACGAGTCCGAGCGCGAGGAGCGCGGCCGCGGCGAGCGGATGCCGGCGTCCGGTGCGTCGCTTCGTTCGGGTCATGTGATTCTTCCTGTTCACGGGCATGCTCTGCTGGCGCTCCTGCTGGGGCTTACTTGAGGACGTAGATGATGAAGAAGAGACCGATCCAGACGACGTCGACGAAGTGCCAGTAGTAGGAGACGACGATCGCACTCGTCGCCTCGCGGTGGCCGAAGTGCTTGACCGAGAAGACCCGGCCGATCACGAGCAGGAACGCGATGAGGCCGCCGGTGACGTGCAGGCCGTGGAACCCGGTGGTGATGTAGAACGCGGAGCCGTAGGAGTTCGAGTCGAGGGCGATGCCCTCGGAGACGAGCGTGGCGTACTCCCAGACCTGGCCGGCGACGAAGACCGCGCCCATGGCGTAGGTGAGGAAGAACCACTCGACCATGCCCCATTGCGTGGGCTTCCACCCCGTGGCGTACGGCTGCAGTCGCTCCGCCGCGAACACGCCGAACTGGCACGTGACCGACGAGAGCACGAGGATGATCGTGTTCGTCAGCGAGTACGGGAAGTTCAGGCGATCGGCCTCGAACGCCCAGAGATCTGGCGACTGCGATCGCAGCGTGAAGTAGATCGCGAAGAGGCCTGCGAAGAACATGACCTCGCTGCCGAGCCAGACGATCGTGCCCACCGCAACGGTGTTCGGTCGGTTGATCACGGGCGCGCTCGCCTGAGTAGTGATTGAGGTGCTCGTCACCATCCCATTATGGCCGAAACCTTGCGTGAGTTTTCGTCATCTGGGGGAGCTATGTCGCCGCCTTCGAAGTAAGGCAACCCTAAACGAGCTGCGTAGGGGCCGGGAATCCGCCGTGAATCGGGCCGATAGGATCGATCTCATGCCCGCGCATCAAACCTGGCCCGATGTGATCCACTCCCTCCTCGAGGGTGAAGACCTCAGCGTCTCGGATGCCGCATGGTGCATGGAGCAGGTGATGACCGGCACCGTCACACCGGCGCAACTGGCCGGATTCCTCATCGCGCTGCGCGTGAAGGGCGAGACGGTCGATGAGATCGTCGGATTCCGGGACGCCGTGCTCGAGCACGCCATCCCGCTGCCCGTCGACCCGATGGCGCTCGACATCGTCGGCACCGGGGGAGACCGATTCGGCACGGTCAACGTCTCGACGATGGCCTCGGTCGTGGCCGCGGCATCCGGTGTCCCGGTCATCAAGCACGGCAATCGGGCGGCGAGCTCGTCGTCGGGTTCGTCCGACGTGCTCGCCGCACTCGGACTCGACCTGGCGCTGCCGGCCGAGCGAGTCGCCGCGGTGCTCGGCGAAGCCGGCATCACGTTCGCGTACGCCGCCGCATTCCACCCCGGGTTCCGGCACGCCGGCGCAGTGCGCGCGGAACTCGGCGTGCCGACGGTCTTCAACTTCCTCGGGCCGCTCTGCAACCCGGCACGACCCGAGGCGTCGGCCGTGGGCGTCGCCCACCTCGACCGAGTGCCGCTCATCGTGGGCGTGTTCCAGACGCGCGGCGCGACGGCGCTCGTGTTCCGTGGCGACGACGGGCTCGACGAGCTCACGACCACGGGGCACAGCCACATGTGGGAGGTCTCACGCGGCACGGTCAAGGAGCACGACATCGATCCGCGCGAGCTCGGGATCCAGCGAGCGACCATCGACCAGCTCGAGGGCGGCGATGCCGAGTACAACGCGCGCATCGTGCATCGGGTCTTCGGCGGCGAGCGCGGTCCCGTGCGCGACATCGTGGTGCTCAACGCCGCCGCGGGTCTCGTCTCGTTCGAGCTCGCCAAGGATCCGAGCCAGTTCCACCGGAGCATCCTCGACCGCTTCCGCGACAAGCTCGCGGTCGCCGAAGAGGCGATCGACAGCGGCGGCGCCGCGCGGAAGCTCGAGGAGTGGATCGCGGCGACTCGGTCGTGATCGCCGGTACGCCACACAGTTGAAGGGCCCCGCGGCATCCGCGGGGCCCTTCAGCTTGGTTCGAGTCGGCTCAGTTGACGTCTTCGTCGATCCAGTCGAACGTCTTCGTGACCGCCTTGCGCCAGAGCCGCAACTGCCGGTCGCGCTCGGCGGGATCCATCTTCGGCTCCCAGCGGGAATCCTCCTGCCAGTTGGCACGGAGCTCGTCGAGATCGGCCCAGAAGCCCACGGCGAGTCCGGCGGCATACGCCGCACCGAGCGCCGTCGTCTCGGCGACGACGGGGCGGATGACCGGCACGCCGAGGATGTCGGCCTGGAACTGCATGAGCGTGTTGTTCGCGATCATGCCGCCGTCGACCTTGAGCTCGGTGAGGTCGACGCCTGCGTCGGCGTTCACGGCGTCGAGCACCTCTCGGGTCTGGAACGCGGTCGCCTCGAGCGCGGCGCGGGCGATGTGACCCTTGTTCACGAATCGCGTGAGGCCCACGAGAGCGCCACGGGCGTCGGGCCGCCAGTACGGCGCGAAGAGCCCTGAGAACGCCGGCACGAAATATGCGCCGCCGTTGTCGTCGACGGTCTTCGCCAGGTCCTCGATCTCGGGCGCGCTCGAGATGAGCCCGATGTTGTCGCGCAGCCACTGGATGAGCGAACCGGTCACCGCGATCGAGCCCTCGAGGGCGTAGTGCGGCGCGTCGTCGCCGAGCTTGTAGCCGAGGGTCGTGAGCAGCCCGTTCTTCGAGTGGACGATCTCCTCGCCCGTGTTGAAGATCAGGAAGTTGCCCGTGCCGTAGGTGTTCTTCGCCTCACCCGTGTCGAACGCGGCCTGGCCGAACGTGGCGGCCTGCTGGTCTCCGAGGATGCCCGCGACGGGCACCTCCCGCAGGAGGCTCGAGGATTCCACCGTTCCGTAGACCTCGGACGACGAACGGATCTCGGGCAGCATCGACTTCGGCACGTCGAAGGCGGCGAGGATGTCGTCATCCCACGCGAGCGTCTCGAGGTCCATGAACATCGTGCGGCTCGCGTTCGTGACATCCGTCGCGTGCACGCCCCCGTCGACCCCGCCAGTGAGGTTCCACAGCACCCACGTGTCGGTCGTGCCGAACATCAGGTCGCCGGCCTCGGCTTTCGCACGTGCACCCTCGACGTTCTCGAGGATCCACACGATCTTCGTGCCCGAGAAATAGGTGGCGAGCGGCAAGCCCACTTGCTGCTTGAAGCGCTCGACGCCGCCGTCGGCCGCGAGCCGGTCGACGATCGGCTGGGTCCGGGTGTCCTGCCACACGATGGCGTTGTAGACGGGGTCGCCCGTGGTGCGGTCCCAGACGACCGCGGTCTCGCGCTGGTTCGTGATGCCCACCGCGGCGATGTCGTGACGAGTGAGATCGGCTTTGCCGAGAGCCTGACCGATCACCTCACGGGTGTTACGCCAGATCTCGGCGGGGTCGTGCTCGACCCAGCCCGCCCGCGGGAAGATCTGCTCGTGCTCCAGTTGTCCACTGGCGACGATCGATCCCGACTTGTCGAAGATGATCGCGCGTGTGCTCGTCGTGCCCTGATCGATCGCCAGGATGTAGTCGGCCATGCAGTTCTCTCAATCTTTCCGCCGGCCGGAGCCGACACCTGATTCCACAGAAGTGTTCGAGGGAGGGCCGATGTCGGCCCTGGGCCCCCCGAGTGCTCAGCCGATAAGGGGGAGCAGGGGAATCGCCGCCCAGCCGGCGATGAGTCCGCCGATGATCGGTCCGACCACCGGCACCCACGAGTACGACCAGTCGCTACTTCCTTTGCCCTGGATGGGGAGGATCGCGTGCGCGATGCGGGGTCCGAGGTCACGTGCCGGGTTGATGGCGTAGCCCGTCGGGCCACCGAGGGAGGCGCCGATGCCGACGACGAGAAGCGCCACCGGCAGCGCGCCGAGCGCGGCGAGGCCGGAGGCGTCACCTTGGCGCCCGAAGCCGATCACCACGAACACGAGCACGAACGTGCCGATGATCTCGGTGGCGAGGTTCCACCCGTACGAGCGGATGGCCGGACCGGTCGAGAACACGCCCAGCTTCGCGGCCGGCTGTGGTTCCTCGTCGAAGTGCTGCTTGTACGCGAGCCAGCAGGCGACGGCACCGATGATCGCACCGATGAGCTGCGCCCCGATGTAGGCGATCACCGACAGGAACTCGACCGGGACGGTGCCGAAAGCGGGATTGCCGAACTCGGTAGCGCCGTTGGCCACCAGTCCGAGCGTGACCGCGGGGTTGATGTGGGCGCCGGAAGCCAATGCGACGGTGACACCGGCGAAGACCGCGAGGCCCCAGCCGAAGGTCACCATCAGGAATCCGCCGCCGAAGCCCTTGTTCTTGACGAGCGCCACGTTCGCGACCACACCACAACCGAGAAGCACGAGCATCGCGGTGCCGATGAGCTCGCTGAGGAACAACACTCCGAGACTGTCCACGCTGACCTTCCATCCTTTTCGCCGAGCCCGATGGGCTTCGCCCAGGGGCGGAACAGAGCCCACGATACTCAGATGGTGCGCCCCCCGGAAAGGGCGCGCCGGGGATTTCCCTCCGCCTCTTACGGCCGGCCTCTCCGCGGGCGTAGGTTTGCCGGGAGTGCTGCGTCGGCGCCGATGCACGGTCGCACGGCGTCCGGCAGCCGAGGGGAAGGGATGTCCGTGAAGAAGATCATCAACGATCCGAAACGTGTCGTCGACGAATCCGTCGCAGGTTTCGGTGCAGCCCACGCCGATCTCGTGCGGGTCGAGATGGATCCGATCCACATCGTGCGCGCCGACGCGCCCATCGCCGGCAAGGTCGGCATCGTCAGCGGCGGGGGCAGCGGTCACGAGCCGCTCCACGCGGGCTTCGTCGGCTTCGGGATGCTGGATGCCGCCGTGCCCGGCGCCGTCTTCACGTCGCCCACGCCCGATCCGATCCTCGCGGCCACGAAGGCCGTCGACGGCGGCGCAGGGGTGCTGCACATCGTCAAGAACTACACGGGCGACGTCTTGAACTTCGAGACCGCCGCCGACCTGGCATCCGCCGAAGGCATCGACGTGCGCTCCGTGGTGACCGACGACGATGTCGCCGTGAAGGATTCGCTGTACACCGCCGGACGACGCGGCGTGGGCGGCACCGTGCTGGTCGAGAAGATCGCAGGTGCAGCTGCCGAACGCGGCGATTCGCTCGCCGAGGTCGCCGAGGTCGCCGAGCGCGTCAACGCCAACGCGCGGTCGATGGGCCTCGCGCTCACCCCGTGCATCGTCCCGCACGCCGGGGAGGAGAGCTTCACGCTCGCCGAAGACGAGATCGAGATCGGCATCGGCATCCACGGCGAACCGGGCCGCGAGCGGATCAAACTCGAACCTGCCGACGGGCTCGTCGACCGCTTGCTTGCACCGATCCTCGAAGACCTCTCATTCGAGTCCGGCGACCGCGTGCTGCTCTTCGTCAACGGCATGGGCGGTTCACCGCTCGTCGAGCTCTACATCGCCTATCGTCGAGCTGCCGAGGTGCTCGGCGAACGCGGCATCGAGATCGCCCGCTCACTCGTCGGGAACTACATCACATCGCTCGAGATGCAGGGCATGTCGATCACGTTGCTGAGACTCGACGACGAGATGGTCGAATTGTGGGATGCACCGGTGCAGACTGCTGCACTCCGGTGGGGACGATAGAAGGGGGCATGTCGGTGGGATTGGATATCACCTGGGCGGTGGACTGGGTCAGGCGGAGCGCGCAGGTCGTATCGGACCACCGAATCGAGCTGATCACGTTGGATCGCGAGATCGGCGACGGAGACCACGGCGAGAACATGGATCGCGGCTTCCAGGCAGTGCTCCCGAAACTCGACGACCTGCATGCCGGATCCACCCCCGGCGACGTGCTGAAGCTCGTCGCGACGACGCTCATCTCGACCGTCGGCGGTGCGGCAGGGCCGCTCTACGGCACCGCGTACCTGAAGGCCGCGGTCGCTGCAGGCGATTCGGTCTCGCTCGACGGCGAGGCGATCGCGGGCATCCTCACGGCGGCTCGCGACGGAATCGTCTTGCGAGGCAAGGCCGAACCCGGCGACAAGACGATGGTCGACGCGTGGACGCCCGCCGTCGACGCCGCCACGGCCGCTGCCGCGGACGGAGCGGATGCCGTCGGCGCCCTCGAGGCCGCGGCGAGTGCCGCGTGGAAGGGCGCCGCGGCGACGGAACCGCTCGTTGCGCGCAAGGGGCGCGCGAGCTACCTCGGCGAGCGCTCCGCCGGACATCGCGACCCGGGCGCCGAATCGAGCGCCCTCCTCCTGCAGGCGGCGGCCGACGCAGCGGCGGCGTCGGCAGGTGCCTGACGTGGCGACGGCCGGGAAGGTCGGCGTCGTCTTCGTGTCGCACTCCCAGCAGATCGCCGCAGGCCTCGTCGATCTCGCTCGCCAGATGGCGCCGACGGCGACGCTCGCCGCTGCAGGCGGCACGGACGACGGCCGGATCGGCACGAGCTTCGACCTCGTGTCGTCGGCGATCACCGACGCCGATGCCGGCGAGGGCGTGGCCGTGCTCTGCGACCTCGGCTCCGCGATCCTCACGGCCGAGACCGCCCTCGACTTCCTCGACGACGAAGTGCGGGAACGGGTTCGCATCGTCGACGCCCCACTCGTCGAAGGCGGCGTCGCTGCCGCGGTGTCTGCGGAGTCGGGCGATGGGCTCGATGCGGTCGTGGCAGCGGCGGAATCCGCACGTGGGGGAGCAGAGCCGGTCGGCGCGGCGGCCGAGGCCACGGTCGGCACGGATGCCGCGACCACCGGCGGCTCAGCGGCATCCGGCTCCGTCTACTCCCGCTCGATTACACTCGTGAACGCCGACGGCCTGCACGCGCGTCCCGCTGCGGAGCTCGTGAAGCTCGCGAGCGGATTCAAGCAGAAGATCACCGTGAACGGCACGGATGCGAAGAGCCTGCTCGGCATCATGTCGCTCGGCTTGACGAAGGGAGCTGCCGTCGAGATCGCGAGTGCCGATCCCGACGGACGCGAAGCGGTCGACGCCATCGCCGAACTCGCCGAGTCCGGCTTCGGCGAGGCGTGATGGGCGTTCCCCTCTAGTTGCCGCCTGCCACGCGGATGTCGGCGCCCGACGTGTAGGACGCGTCGGGAGAGAAGAGGTACGCGACGGCTCCCGCGATCTCGTGGGGCTCGCCCGGCCGGCGCATCGGAATGCGCGGCGCGCGTTCCTCGGGCGCGTTCGGGCGACCCGCGGCCGCATGGATCTCGGTGCGAGTGGTGCCGGGCGACACGGTGTTGACCCGCACCCCGACCGGGCCGAACTCCTTCGCCGTGCCCGTCGTGAGCGCGTTGAGCGCGGCCTTGCTCATCGAGTAGGGGATGTAGGTGTTCGGCGAACCCGTCGTCGCTGCGCCCGAGGAGATGTTCACGATCGAGCCGCCGGCGCCGCCGCGATCCGTCGCCATGTGCGCGATCGCAGCGCGCGTGAGCACGATCGGCGCGAGCACGTTCACGCGGAACAGGAGCTCGGACTCCTCGATGGATGCGTCGAGGAATCCGCCGATCCGACCCGTGATCCCGGCGTTGTTCACGAGACCAGTGATCGTCCCGAACTCGTCGATCGCCGTCGGCACGACCGTCGCGGCCACGTCGAGGTCGGCGAGGTCGACCTGCAGGAAGAACACACGGGCACCGGATGCCTCGCACAGGCGTGCCACCTCATCGGCATCCGCCACCCTGTCCCGAAACGTCAGTACGAGGTCGTGTCCGTCGGCGGCCAGTCGTTCGGCGATCGCCGCACCGATGCCGCGGCTCGCTCCCGTGATGATCGTGACCGGCCGTGACGAGGCATCCGTTTCCATGCCGGCAAGCCTAGGTGCCCACAGTCGCCTCTGGCGGGAACGCGCAGTACGGGCGTACCATCGTGCCATGGCACGCGACGCGGCGAGCCGCCAAGAGGGCAACGCGTTCACGCACTTCTTCGAGAGGGTGGATCGAGCGCTCTTCCCGATGTTCGGTCCGCCACCGATCACCGAGAGCGAGCCAGAGGAGCGTTCGCTCGATGAGCAGAGGTGTCCATTGTGTGGACACCCGATGTTCGAGCACTCGTTCGATCACTCCACGCCCAACACCGTGATGACGTGTCCCACCGACGAGCGCATTCCCGAGCGCGACGGAGCGGGACCACTCAACGAGCTCGGCATGCCCGCAACCGGACGGCGCCTCGAGCGATACGAAGAGCGCGGCGAGCCGCGCTGAGTCGCGAGAGTCGCCGGGGGAGTGGTGCTGGGTTACGCAGCGTACGGCGCGTAGTCGATCTCGAGGAACTCCTCGACCTCGGGCACCCATCGTGCGGCGACGAAGGCGACATGATCGGGATGCTCGTTGTACGACGCGTACGCAGCGGCATCGGAGAACTCCATTGAGAATCCGAACGTGAAGTCGTTCTTCGCGCTCACCTGGTGGAGCTGCTCGAATCGCTCGACACCCGGAATGCCGGCGAGCACCTGCGCGGTCTCGAGGAACGATCGTTCTGCTTCGGAACCCGAGGGGTGACGCAGACGGAACGCGACGGTGTGACGGATCATCGCTCCACCCTATGGGCGAGAGACACGAGGGCAGCCGATCGCCGTGTCAGATGCTGTTGCGCCGCTGCCCCTCGCGAAGCTTCACCATCGTGGGGACCGCGCCCAAGCGAGACACGGGTTCCACGAGTCGTGGCAGGAACGGCTCGAGGGGGTCGGGTTCCACCACATCAACCTGGCCTCGTTGAGCATCAACTACCGGACGCCGGAAGAGGTGATGGCGCAAGCAGAGCCCGTCATCCGGGCCGTCCTGCCGGACGCCAACGTGCCGACTTCCATACACCGCAGCGGCATCCCCATCGTGCGCGGATCGACTTCGGACCTGGACTCGATCCTCGGAACATGGCTCGCCGCACACGCCGACGGCATCGCCTGCGTCATCGGCGATCCGACATTCGAGGGGACATCCCGGATCCGTTCTCTGACGCCGGAATTGTCAAAGGGACTCGAGTTCGACCTGGTCGTCCTCATCGACCCTGATGCGTTCGGCAACGGCATCGAAGGAGCCGTCGACCGCTATGTCGCGATGACCCGGGCAACGCAGCAGCTCGTCATTCTCACGACGTTGCATCGGTGACAGGGACCGGAGCACAACGCCGTCTTCCGTCTCGTCAGGAGGCGGCCATGCTCGCGATCTGGATGAGGTTGCCGCACGTGTCGTCGAAGACCGCGGTCGTCATGGGACCCATCGCGGTCGGCGGTTGCGTGAACTCGACGCCCGCGGCAACGAGGCGCGCGTGCTCGGCCTCGACGTCGTCAACAGCGAACGAGGTGAACGGGATGCCATCGGCGACGAGCGCCT
The DNA here is from genome assembly GCF_030815405.1 of Agromyces albus. Taxonomy (NCBI): domain Bacteria; kingdom Bacillati; phylum Actinomycetota; class Actinomycetes; order Micrococcales; family Microbacteriaceae; genus Agromyces; species Agromyces albus. The sequence continues at coordinate 1,676,305 of NZ_JAUSWX010000001.1, forward strand.
GCTTGAACGGCCCCGCTGCCGGGTGTTCGTCGGGCTCGAGCACGAGCTCGACGCCGTCGGGATCGTCGGGAGAAACGACGGTGAGCCAGCGGGCCTCGCCGGCCGCGAAATCGGTCTTCTTCTCGAACCCGAGCACGTCGGTGTAGAAGTCGAGAGCCTTGGCCTGGTCGTCGACGAGCACGCTCGTGAGGTTGATGCGCATGGTCACTCCTGTTCTTGGTCGGTCATCTGGTCGTCGGATGTCACGAGCGGCCGGAACCACTCGTCCCACGTGGCGCGCAGCGGTGCGCGATCGAGGGAGTGGAGGCGGTACCTGCCCTCGCGTCGTATTGTCACGAGCCCGGCCTGCTCGAGCACATCGAGGTGCTTCGCGACGGCCTGCCGTGAGACCTCGAGCCCGTGCCGCGACATGAGTCGTACGCACAGTTCGAAGAGCGTCTGCTCATCGCGCTCGGCGAGCTCCTCGACGAGGATTCGCCTCGTCGGGTCGGAGATTGCCTTGAATACCGGATCCACATGACCACTATAGGTAACCACGTGGTTACCTGTCGAGGGACGAGCCAACCGAATCGGGGGAGTGGCGTCAGTTCTTCTTCAGCTCCTCGGCGAGCATCACGAGGATGCCACTGGGACCGCGGACGTACGTGAGTTTATAGACGTCTTCATAGGTCGCCACGCCGCGAAGCGGACGGTATCCGTGCCTCGCGACGACCTCAAGGGCTTCGTCGATGTCGTCGACTGAGAAGGCAACGCGGTGCATGCCAATCTCGTTGGGCCGAGTGGGCTCCGACTCGATCGCCTCGGGGTGGATGTACTCGAAGAGCTCAAGGCGACCATGGCCGTCTGGCGTCTGGAGCATCGCAATCTTGGCGTGGTTGCCATCAAGGCCGACGGCAGTGTCGGTCCACTCACCACTGACCGTGTCACGGCCGACGACCGTGAGACCGAGGTCGGTGAAAAAGGAGATCGTTGCTTCGAGGTCGCGAACGGCGATGCCGACGTTCTCAAGTTTGATGGCCATGCGTTGCATGCTACCGAGCCGAGCCGAACCGATTCGCTGCGGTTTGGGCACCTTGGCCGGGCACTTTGTGGGCGGCTCAAACAGGAATCCGGTTCCGCTGGGCGTCCGGAAATTTCAGCGGCTCGACGAGCGTCGCGGTGGATGACCGCTATGCGGGCGTCTCGTTCTGCTCTCTCTCGGCGAGCCGATGGAGTTGCCATCTGTGCACGTCGGGCAGCCAATCCAATGGGGCAGATGGACCGACCCGCGGGTCGTCGGGAACACCGCCGTCTCGCAGGTCCTCCACGTACGCGCGATCCAGTTTGATTCGTGCTCGTAGCTGCTCAGCTCCGCCGACCGAGCCGTGACCGGGGATGACGGCATGAACATGGTCGGCCACACCATCGAACAGCCGCAACGCGGCGAGGTAGTCCTCGATCGGATTCGCGGCCTCGAGATCGAGGAACGGCATCAGGATGTCAGACAGCATGTCGCCGGCGACGAGGACACCGCGCTCCTCGATCAACAGGGCCGCGTGGCCTGGGGCATGGGCCTGATGCTCGATGATCCTTACTTCGGGGCCATCCCAAGGGATCTGCGCAGCTTCGGTGGACAGACCGGTAATGAGACCGAGCAGCTCCATTGGGATCTCCTCGGCGTACTCCGGCGGGAGCCCCTCGGCTACGCGGTCCTTCCAGTCCGCGTTCGACAGCAGATCTTGGAGAGAGGCCGCGCAGCGGGCTGTACCGTAACGGTGCGCGTCGCCGAAGTTCGCGTGCCAGAGCACGTGGTCCCAATCAGAATGCGTCGAGAAGCCTGCCACGACGGGCTGGCCCAGCTCACGAAGGTCGTTCGCGAGGGCGGCCATTTCGTCGCTCGTTATGCCGGGGTCGATGAGCAACACGCCGTCCCGGCCCTGCACCACAACGGAATTACTCTGGATGAACTCGCTCTCGTGAACGAGCACGCCCTCAGCGACTTGCTTCAGCATGAAATGCCTTCCGCTTGTGGTCTCATCCGCTTGTCGAGACCGTATTGGCTGACGGTAGTGCTTGCAAGCACTTTGGGCGAAGCGGTTGAGCCCACCACCCGGTCACCGCGTTCGTCGGTGGGCTCAGGGGAGACGCCCTAACAGGCCCGTTCGAGCAAACGGACATAATGTGCATTATCGGCTATAAGGCCGATGCGTGTTCCTTCAGGATGCTGAAGTCGCAGCTGTCGAAACGCAGCCGACGAGCTTGCAGCCGGTGAAGGTCGCGTCGAAGAAGTTGCAGCTGCGGAAGGTGCAGTTCACGAACGCGGTGGATTCGTGATTTGGAGATGTTGAACTTCACATTGACGAAGACGCAGTTGGTGAAGGTCGCGCCGGAACTCGATGCCTCGGTGAGGTCGATGTCGACGAATCGCACGTCGGAGTACTCCGCACCGTCGAACTCGCGGGCGTATCAATCCTCGTCGCTGATCGTCGACGTGGTCTAAGAGGAAGGCGCACCGCCACGTCGTTCTGACATGCGCTCACCCAAGCACCAGCCGCCGACGTGGTGGCCTTCGTCATCCGAGACAAGGTCGAGCACACGCACGGTGATGTCCTGGTAGACGTTGAACCCACGTCGATCCGATTGGTTGAACCAATCGGCACCGGTTGGTGTCCTCGCCGCTCTCGCCGAGTTGAAGCGTGAAGTGTAGCACAGCTCGCACGACCATGCAGCCTCCTACGGCAGTCCGGGGTGCGTGATAGGTGTGGTGTTTATACCCAAATCGACGACAGCGACGTTCCGGCCGAGCTGACTGACCGTGCGTCGTGGAGGAGAAATCATCATGGACGAGAAAAAGCGTGAGCCCCTCACGCCCGCAGAACTGGCCGACGAGGGCATCGTAGCCCTGCCAGACAAGGAAGTCGTCTCGATCCTGGACCTCGCCGCCGACATCGACCTGGCCATCGACGGCGCGGCGCCCATCGACCTGGCCGTGGCCCTCAATGCCAACGTCGTGGCGCCGATCGATGCAGCTGTCAGCGCCAACCTGCTTGCCGACGGCTCGACCGCCCAAGCGATGGCCGACCAGGGTGTGCAGATCACTCAGACGGTCGCCGCCGACGCGACAGCGACCGCGCTGCAGGACAGCACCATCGACCAGAGCGACACCGTCGTGGGCGGTGCGGTCCCCGCGGAGGGCGTCGGCGAGGCATCCACGCTGATGGCGCCCACCGAGCTCGCCGCTGCGTCTGCCGCGCCCGTGGACGGCAGCGTCGTGATCGACTCGGCCGGCAACATCATCGGCACGCTGGATACCGCGGCCGGCAACGTGGTGGCCCCTGACGGTTCGATCCTGGGCACGCTGAACGAGACGACAGGTGTCGTTCTCGACTCGGCGGGCAACCTGATCGGAACGGTCACCGACCTCGTCGATGGTGCCACCGTGGTTGGCTTGAACGGCAACGTCCTCGGCATCCTGGATGCGGCTACCGGCAACGTGCTCGACGCCACCGGCAACGTCGTGGGTGTGCTGGACCCGCTCACCGGCCAGGTGCTCGACACGGTCGGGAATGTGCTGGGCACGGTGACCGACTTCCTGGACGGCACCACCGTCCTGGACTCCGCTGGCAACGTGATCGGCATCCTCGACGGTGCGACCGGCAACGTGGTCAACTCGCTGGGCAACGTCATCGGTGTGCTGAACCCGATCACCGGCCAAGTCCTGGACGCGGCGGGGAACATCCTTGGAACGATCGGCGAGGTGGTCGACGACGTCACCGACGCACTGACGAGGCTCAACACTGGCGACTTGCTCAAGGGCGACCTGCTCAACGTCGACGTCAACGTCGACCTGGACGCCGATCTGGCAGCGCCGATCAACGGCGCCATCGCGGCGAACGCCAACGTCGCGGCGCCCATCGATGCGTCGGTGGCTGCGAACATCCTGTCGGAGAACTCGGAAGCGACCGCGATCGCGCAGCAAACCGCCATCATCACGCAGAGCATCACCGGGAACGCGGACGGCCTCTCCGACCAGATCTCCGACATCGACCAGTCGTCGCTGGAGCCGGTCGACACCGATACCGCGTCGACCGACGATCCCGCCATCGCCAGTGCACCGGTGGCGCAGGAGCCGGCCCCTGCCGCCGAGACGGTCGACCCGGCTGACGACACCACGCCGTGACCACGCTGATCGACGCCCCCACCCGCGTCGACGGCGTCCAGCTCATCGGGGACATGGTGGGGTCCGGATACCGGACCCCGCCTGCCCTGGTGAGGCGGGGAGACGGGCAGGTTCTCCAACTCACCCCGCTGCTCTACCTCGTGCTGAACGCCGCCGACGGCAGTCGCAGCTCTGCGGAGATCGCGGCGGTAGTCGGTCGCGCACTGGGCCGCAGCGTCTCCGAAGCGGACGTCGTCGCGTTGGTGAACCGCCACCTGCGGCCGCTCGGTCTTGTGCTCGGGGCCGACGGCTCGGCGCCCGAGCTGAAACGCTCGGACCCGCTTCTCGGCCTCAAGCCCAAGGTTGCGGTGACCAGCCCGAGCGTCACCCGCCGGCTGACCGATCCGTTCCGGTTCCTCTTCCGGTCCGTGGTGGTCCTGCCCGTGCTGGTTGCATTCTTCGCTGTAGTGATCTGGGTGTTTTTCGAGCGGGGCCTGGGCGCCTCAGCGTACGAGGCCTTCGAGCGCCCGCACCTGCTCGTGCTGGTCTTCGTGGTGACGGTGATCTCCGGTGGCCTGCACGAGTTCGGGCACGCCGCTGCGAACCGCTACAGCGGTGGCGTGCCCGGCTCGATGGGGGCCGGTTTCTTCCTGGTCTGGCCTGCCTTCTACACCGACGTCACCGACAGCTACCGGCTGGATCGGGTGGGACGGCTCCGAACCGACCTCGGCGGTCTGTACTTCAACGCGGTCGTCGTGGTGCTCACCTTCGCGTGGTGGTGGGTCACAGGCTGGGAGGCCCTGCTTCTGCTGGTGGCCACGCAGATCCTGCAGATGGTGACGCAATTGCTGCCCCTGCTGCGATTCGATGGGTATCACGTGCTCGCCGACGTGGCGGGTGTCCCTGACCTCTACCACCGCATCAAGCCCACCCTGATGGGGCTGCTGCCCCACCGCTGGAACTCCCCTGATCAGCGGATACTGACGCCCCGTGCGCGGGTGCTCATCACGCTGTGGGTGCTCGTGACCGTTCCTCTGATGGCGTTCATGCTCTACGCCATGGTGCGGGCCGTGCCCCGCCTGCTGGGAAGTGCCGGGGCCGCCTTGGAGGAAGACGCGACCGCCGTCGCCGAAGCGGCCGGCGGTGGTCGATTCCTCGACGTTGCAGGCCACGGGCTCGAGGCACTGGGGGTCGTTCTGCCTGTGCTGGCCTGCGCCCTCGTGCTCGGACGAATGGGGTTCCGGCTCGCTGGCCGACTGGTCGGATGGAGCCGCGGCTCGGCGCGCAAGCGGGTCGCGGCCGCTACCCTGGGCGCGGTCGTGATCGGCGGCCTGGCCTGGGCCTGGTGGCCCGACCCGGGCACCTACCGGCCCATCCAGCCAGACGAGCGGGGAACCCTCACTGCGCTCCTCCCGTGGCAGCCCACGGCGCAGCGCGACGGGGTCGGCCCGCCCTCGAGCTCGAGTGCCCCGCCAGGCACGGCGGCGGAGACCAGGCTGTCCAGCGATCAGTCACTCGTTGCAGTATTCGAGGAGGGCACGGCACTGCCCACCAATGAGGATCCGGTGCTCGCCATGGTGCTCGTCCCAACAGACGACTCGAACGGCTCCGGCAGCGCACCAGAGGACACTTGGGTCTTCCCCTTCAACAAGCCACTTCCGCCTGCCGAAGGTGACAATCAGGCCCTCGCCGTGGCCACGGAGGACGGCTCTGTCATCTACGACCTCGCGTTCGCACTGGTCTGGGCGGATGGTGACGAGGTCCTCAACGTCAACGAAGCGCACGCCTATGCGTCCTGTTCGGACTGCGTGGCCGTCGCGGTCGCATTCCAGGTCGTGCTGATCATGGAGGACGCGCAGGTCGTGGTACCGCAGAACCTCGCCGTCGCGGCGAACTACGACTGCTACAACTGCATCACCGCAGCCATCGCCAACCAGCTCGTCCTGTCCGTTGCCGGCGAGCCGGGCGATGAGCAGCTCAATGCGCTCGGCGAAGTCTGGAATGAACTTGTCCAATTCGCGCAGGGCATCACGTCGTACACGCTCACCGAGATCATCGAACAGCTCGAAGCCTTCAGTACGGAGATCGTCGAAATCCTCGAAGACGCACCGCCGGTCCAGTCGGCAGCGGATCCCCCACCCGCGGAAACGCCGGCGCCCTCCACGCAGGAACCCTCGACGGGCATTCCGTCACCGACTTCTGACCCGAGCGCGCCGCCGCCGACGCCTGCACCCGAACCGGCCCCGTCTCCGGAGACCACGCCGGCACCTGAGCCGGCCCCGTCTCCAGAACCCACACCTGCACCCGAGCCCGCCCCGTCTCCGCAGTCCTCACCGGAGCCCACACCGTAGTCGGCGACGTCGGCCAGCAGCTCGTCGTGGCTGCCTCGACAGGGTGGCGAAGGCCGACGTACACCCCTTACGAGAACGAGTGAGGTCCGGCCGACGTAACCGACAAGATACAAGATCGGAGTTGCCGTCACCCGCGCTGACATCGCCGCGTTCGCCGCCTCGCAGGTCAGCAACGACACCTACCTCAATCGCGCACCCGCGATCAGCAATTGAACCTTGTATTGAGCCGACGAACTCGATGGGGCTCTATGGCGTGACGACCACCTTGCCGAGTGCGCGCCCCTCACCAACGTGGGTGAGCGCCTGCGGCACCTCGTCGAGCGGGAAGACACGGTCGATGTGGATGCGAACGTCGCCGGCGACGCACCGCCCAGCGACGGGCTCGAAGTGCTCGGGCCCCTGCCTCGCAACCATGACCCCCATCCGGCGCCCGGTGAGGAGTGCGATCGCCGCCCCGACCGTCACGACCCGCAGCAGTGCTCGAACCGATCCACCGACACAGAGGTAGCGGCCGCCGGGCGCCAATGCCCTTCGGTAGGCGAACACGGATCGGTGGGCGACGAGATCGAGCACGAGATCGTACGGTTCGAACCGGGTGAAGTCCTCGCTGCGATAGTCGATCGCTTCGTCGGCGCCGAGCTCTCGAATAAAGTCAAGTTTTCCTGCGTTGTCGACGCCGGTCACGTGTGCCCCGGAGCGCGAGGCGAGCTGGATGGCGAATGAGCCTGCGCCGCCGCCTGCCCCGTTGATCAGCACGCGTAGCCCGGGGCGAGAACGGGCAGTGCCCTGAAGGGCGATCGCGCCGGCCTGGGGCAGGGTCGAGGCCTCGGCGAACGTCAACTCCCGAGGCTTGCGAGCGAGCGCCGCCTCGGGTGCCACCGCGAACTCGGCGAAACCGCCCATGAGTCCCAGGTTGTCTCCGTACACCTCGTCGCCCACCACGAAACCGGTGACGCCCGAGCCGACGGCTGCGACGCGACCGGCGATGTCCGATCCGAGCACGCGATGCGAAGGGGTTCGCAGTCCCCCGAACCGCGCGTATGCCGGGCTTCCGGTCAGGCTCTCCCAGTCCGAGAGATTGACGGATGTCGCGGCGACCTCGATGAGCACCTGCTTCGCGCCCGGCGACGGCACCGGCACCTCCTCGACCCTCAGTTGGTCAGGCAAGCCGTACCGGTCATAGACCACGGCTCTCATGCTGGTCGGCCGTCTCGACATGCGAGTCAGTGTACGCCGAGGGCGGGGGCCGCCCCCGGTGTCGGTGGTCTGTGCGATCGTACGGGCATGGCAGCCATCCAGCGCATCCGTCCCGAAGGGCTCGTCTCGAGCCCGGCTTTCAGCCACGTGGCCATCGTGCCGCCCGGCGCGACCACCATCTACGTCGGCGGTCAGAACGCGGTCGACGCCGACGGCTCGCTCGTCGGCGAGGGCGACGTGGCCGCGCAGTCTGTCCGCGCCCTCGAGAACGCGAAGACCGCACTCGCCGCGGCCGGTGCGACCCTCGGCGACGTCGTCCAGTGGACGGTGCTCTTCGTCGACGGCGTCGATCTCGCGGCGGGGTACGGAGCGATCGCATCCGATCTCGCGTCCGATCAGCCGGCCCTGGTGACCGCGGCTCGTGTCGCCGGGCTGGGCGTGCCCGGCGCGCTCGTCGAGATCAGCGCGGTCGCCGCCGTGCTGCGATGATTCAGGTTGCCTATACGACGGCGTACTCTTCCGCTGCACCGGAGCGCTTCTTCGCGAGATGGTGCGATCTCGCGACACACCCCGAGTGGTCCTCCAGCATGGAGTTCCTGCGGCTTGATGAACCGTTCGCCATTGGGGCGCGTGGACTGCTCAAGGCCGAAGGTGGTGACCCTGCCCCATTCATGATCACGCCGTCGAAAGCGGCCGCATCTATGCCGACACGACGTTCCTGGACGGGGCCGACCTCACGGTCCGTCACGAGGCTCATCCTCTCGGCGATGGGAGCCACATCGTCTTGCTCGCCAAGGTGGAAGGACCGCGAGAACGAGAACTGGCCCGCCGGTTTGGACAGGATGTGCAGCACAGCCTCGAAACTGACCTTGCCTCTCTCGTACGGCTGCTCGACGGAGAAGCCTGACCCCGGGTGGGTCTCCCCCACAGCCGCATCAGACCGAGAACCCGCCATCGCTCTTGATGAGCTGGCCCGAGATCCATCTCCCCTGTGGCGACACCAGGAAGCTCACGATGTCGGCCGTATCGTTCGGCGTTCCCAGCCGCCCGCTCGGCTGCTGAGCCGTCAATGCGTCGCGAACCTCGTCGCTCATCCAACCCGTGTCGATCGGTCCGGGGTTCAACGCATTCGCTCTGATGCCGAGCGATCCGAGTTCACGTGCTGCGGCGACCACGATACGGTCGAGCGCGCCCTTGCTCGCCCCATAGGGAAGGTTGCCGACCACATGGTCGCTCGTGAGTGCCACGATGGCTCCCCCGTCAGAGGGCACCTGACGAGCGAACGCGCCGATGAGCAACCACGCAGCTCGCGTGTTCACAGCGAAGTGCCGATCGAAGCTCTCGAGCGAGGTATCGAGGATGCCCGAATCGTGCGACTCGGCGTGGGACAGCACGAGCGCCGACGCGGGACCAAGGTCGGTGTTCGCGCGGTCGATCAGTTCGCCTGGAGCGCGTGCGTCAGCAAGGTCGGCTTCCACCGCCAGTACTCGCCGACCTGTTGCCTTGAGCTCGTCGTCGATCTCTTGCGGATCGGTGCCGTCGCCCAGCCCCTCTCGGACGTCGTACGGTCGCCAGTAGTTGATCGCGATGTCCCAGCCCTCGGACGCGAGCCGCAACGCGATCGCGCGCCCGATTCCCTTGCTGCGTCCGACGCCGGTGATGCACGCGACACGATGTCCCACTCGTGCAGTCTTCCATGCGATCCGACTTACATGAGTCACCGCGAAATAAGTGGCCGGTTCAGGGTGACCCGTCCCCCGCCCCGACACGCGGCGAGGCTCGGGGCAGACATCCACCCAGCAGCCGATGGTGAGCAATACCCTGATGCTGCACGTCTCATGTTGTCGCCAGAAGGGACACTCCATGTCTGCTCCGCAGCCCAGCGCGATGTTCGCCTCGTTCTCTCTTGACGCCTCCAACCTGTCGAAGCCCGTCATCAACACGGTGCGCACGATGCTCGGCATCACCGGCGCCACGGCGCTCATCATCGGCCTGTTGATCACGTTCTGGCCGAAGGACTCGGCTGTTGTCCTCACGGTGATGCTCGCGATCTACCTCGTGATCGTCGGCATCGCCTACGTGGGTCTCGGCATCTTCTCGAGAGGCATCTCCGGCGGCGCGAGGGCCTTGGACGTCATCCTCGGCATCCTGTTCATCGTCGGCGGCATCCTCGCCTTCGCGAATCTCGCCGCGACCGCCGTCTTCCTCGCGATCTTCATCGGCGTGCTCATCGGCGTCCTGTGGATCGTCGAAGGCGTCGTCGCCCTCGCACAGCTCGGAGATGCCCCGTCGAGGGGATGGGCGATCTTCTTCGGCATCCTCAGCATCATCGCCGGAATCGTGTTGCTCTTCTCGCCGCTCTGGGCTGCGATCGTGCTGTTCATCATCGCCGGCATCAGCCTCATCGTGCTCGGCATCATGCAGCTCGTGCGGGCGTTCACATTCGGTCGCGGGGCACCGGCGACGGTGTGACGCTCGGCGAACGAAGATGAGGCCGGCCGGATGCTCCGGGCCGGCCTCAGCACGTCAGCGGGTCACACTTCGCGGTTGAACCCCGAGGTGTCCCCCACGTAGCGGGTGTGCTCGGCCGGTACCGGCTCCACCGCAGCGGAAGCCACCTCGGCGGCGAACTCCGACACGTTGAAGAGACGACCCGCGTCTTGCTTGCGAGCCTCGATCGCACCGGGATTGGCTCGCTCGAGCAGGGTCGCGGTGATCGTGCCCTCGATCATGTCGCCGGAGACGACCACGAACTCGAATCCGGCCGCCTCGATGGCGGGGATCTTCTCGCGCAGCGCGTCTTCACCGGCACGCTTCGACAGCGCGACCGGCTCGTACTCGGGCATTGTCGGCGTCGTGCGGATGAAATGCGCCTGGTGGCTGGTGACGAACACGATGCGAGCACCGTCGGCGAGGTGCGGGAGTGCTCCGTCGACGACGTTCACCTGCGCGTCGCGGTTGAGGCGCATCGCGTAGTCCTCCCCCATGCCGGACTCCATGCCGCCGGAGGCATTCAAGACGAGGATGTCGATGGGGCCGAGTTCGGCCACTGTGCGCTCGAACATCGCAGCGACGGATGCGGGATCCGTCAGGTCGGCCCCCACCGCGATCGCCCGGCCGCCGGCAGCGACGATCTCGTCGACGAGCTTCGCTGCCCTGGCCTCCTTGTTGCGGAAGTTGACGACGACGGCGGCACCTGCGCCGGCGAGGTAGCGCACCGTGTCGGCGCCGATGCCGCGCGACGAACCCGTCACGAGGGCGACACGCCCGGTGAGCGAATCGGGGGCGAGTGGGTTGGTCACGAGTCGACTCCTCGAAGCTTCGGAATTGGGACCGTCGGTCCGCGGGCAGGACGCCGAACCGAGACTATCAACTCCCCCGGTCGCCTCTCCGCCCTGCTAGTTTCGGAACGGTGGCGGGTGCGAAGGAGGGCAATTGGATGTGCTGACCCAGTACGCCTGGATCGTCTGGCTGGTCTTGATCCTCGCGTTCGCCACGATCGAGGTCTTCACGCTCGAGATGACGTTCCTGATGATGGCGTTCGGCAGCGTCGCCGGCCTCCTCTCAGGCCTCTTCGGCGTTCCCTGGTGGGCCCAGTTCCTCATCGCGGCGGTCGTCTCTGTGGCACTCATGGTGACCCTTCGGCCGCCGCTGCTCAGGCTCCTCCGCCGCGGCGGCGATCCGGCGCGCAGCAATGTCGACGCGCTCATCGGTGCCGACGGATCGGTTGTGCGTACCGTCACCCCGTCGGGCGGCCAGGTTCGTCTCCAGAATGGAGAGGTCTGGACGGCTCGCCTGTCCCCCATCACCGAGCAGCCGGATGTCTCCGTGGGCGACCGCGTGCTCGTCACCGGCGTCGACGGCGCGACCGCGGTGGTCGTCCCCATCGAGCGCAGCACGCCGAACGCATAGGGGTCCCCGCCGGAGCTCCGGTGATAGGTTCAGCACAGAGATGTCGAAGGGGCGATCGAATGGTGGACCTCACCCAGTACGTCTGGATCGCGTGGCTCATCCTGATCCTCATCGCCGTGATCATCGAACTTCTGACACTCGAGTTCACCTTCCTCATGATCGCCTTCGGTTCGGTCGCCGGCCTCGGCGCCAATCTCCTCGGCTGGGAATGGTGGGTGCAGTTCCTCGTGGCCGCCGCCGTCTCGGTGTTGCTCCTCCTCACCATCCGCCCCGTCATGCTCCGCTACTTGCGCCGGGGGGCGGACCCGGCACTGAGCAACATCGCGGCACTGCATGGGATGTCGGGGCGAGTCGTCTCCCCCGTGGCAGACACGACCGGGCTCGTCAAGCTTGCCAACGGCGAGACGTGGACGGCGCGCCTCGCACCCGAATCCGCCCAGCGCCTCATCGACACCGGGGCATCCGTTCGGGTCGTCCTCGTCGACGGCGCGACCGTCGTCATCGTTCCGCTCGAGCGCGACAGCGCCTGAAGTCCCGTTCGTACAACCGCAGAGGAGTTCACCATGATCGGCATCGAGGGATTCGTCGGCCAGATCTTCGTCATCGCGCTGCTGATCGTCGTCGGGATCTTCGTATTGGTCGTGCTGGTTCGCGCGATCCGCATCATCCCGCAGGCATACGCCGGCGTCGTCGAGCGGCTCGGCCGCTATCACAAGACCCTCATGCCGGGCTTGAACATCCTCGTGCCGTTCATCGATCGCGTGCGTCCGCTCGTCGACATGCGTGAGACCGTCGTCTCGTTCCCTCCACAGCCGGTCATCACCGAAGACAACCTGGTCGTGTCGATCGATACCGTCGTCTACTTCCAGGTCACGGATGCCAGGGCTGCGACGTATGAGATCGCGAACTATCTCGGTGCGGTCGAACAGCTGACCACCACGACGCTCCGAAACGTCGTCGGCGGATTGAATCTCGAAGAGGCGCTCACGTCACGCGACAACATCAACGGGCAGCTTCGCGTCGTGCTCGATGAAGCCACCGGCAAGTGGGGCATCCGCGTCTCCCGTGTCGAGCTCAAGGCGATCGACCCGCCCCACTCGATTCAGGACTCGATGGAGAAGCAGATGCGCGCCGAGCGCGACCGCCGCGCACTGATCCTCACTGCGGAGGGAACCAAGCAGTCTGCGATCCTCACCGCCGAGGGTGCCCGTCAGGCCGCGATCCTCGAGGCCGAGGGGTATGCGCAAGCGGCCGTGCTTCGGGCGCAGGGTGAGGCGGAGGCGATCCTCAAGGTCTTCGAGGCCATTCACAAGGGCGACCCCGATCCCAAGCTCCTCGCCTACCAATACCTGCAGACGCTCCCCCAGATCGCGCAGGGCGAGTCGAACAAGCTCTGGATCGTGCCGAGCGAGCTCACCGAGGCGCTGAAGGGCATCGGGCGGGCGTTCGTGCCGCCGCAGGCCGGCCCGAACGACCCAGCGCCGCCGCGGAGCTGACGTCGCGCGTGGCCTCCACGTACTTCGAACCACCGGGGCCGCGGGTGCTCGCTCATCGCGGCTTCGCGGTCGACGCGCCTGAGAACACGCTCCTCGCGTTCGAGAATGCGGTCGCCATCGGTGTGCAGTACATCGAGACCGACGTGCATGTCAGTCGCGACGAAATGGCGGTCGTCGCGCATGACCCATCGCTCCAGCGCGTCGCCGGTCGAGACATCGCGGTGGCGCAACTCGCGATGGCCGAGCTCGGCCGAGTCGACCTCGGTCGAGGTCAGAGCTTCTGCTCGCTCGAAGAGGCACTCGACGCCTTCCCCGAGACGCGTTTCAACATCGATGTGAAAGTCGAGCGGGCGGTCGAGCCCGTGGTCTCTGCGGTGAAGCGCACCGGAGCCGAGTCGCGCGTGCTGCTGACGAGTTTCTCCGAGCGGCGCCGGCTCCGGCTCGCGTCGCTCGTGCCCGGCGTCGCCACGTCGGCGGGCAGCGCCGGGGTCATCCGTGCCCGCGTCGCCGCATTCGCCGGGCCGGAGGCTCGACTCATTCGCGCGCTGCGCGGTGCCGGCGCCCTGCAGATTCCCGAGCGCTCGGGCAGGGTTCGGCTCGTCACCGCCCGCTTCGTGGCGGCGGTCCAACGCGCCGGCAGCGAGGTGCACGTGTGGACGGTCAACGACGGTGCGGACATGGCGCGATTGCTCGATCTCGGCATCGACGGACTCGTCACCGATCGCGCGGACCTCGCGCTCGACGTCGTCGCCTCTCGAAGCTGAGAATTCCCCGGCAATCCATCAGCCCGCGGGAAGGGAATGCCCAGCTTGATCGTCTATACCTAGAGAGGATCGAGAGGAGTACGCCATGGCGGACAGGAGCCTTCGGGGCATGCGAATCGGCGCCCAGAGCCTGCAGAGTGAGGACGGCGTCGTCTTCGCCGACCGTGCAGACTACACCTACCGTTGCGAGGTGTGCGGCCGCGAGACGGTGATGACGTTCTCGACCGAGGCTGAGCTCCCCGAGACCTGGGAGTGTCGCTTCTGCGGTGCAGCCGCGACGCTGCTCGTCGACTCGAAGCCGGTCGAGATCGACCGTTCGGGTGAGAAGGTCGCCCGAACCCACTGGGACATGCTGCTCGAGCGCCGCACGCGCGCCGAGCTCGAAGAGTTGCTCGAGGAGCGGCTCAACTACCTGCGAGCCCGTCGGGGTCAGCAGAAGATCGGCGCGTAGACGCGAACCACGCCGCGGCAGCTCGCCGTTTCGCGAGGGCTGCCGCGGCGACCAGCCCGCCCAGCGCGCTGATGATGACGAGGAACGGGATGCCGCCGCCCATCGCGACCGCGGGCGTCAGGCCTTCACGAAGCTCGACCTCGGTCACCATCGCCCCCGGCTTGTAGGCGGGCAGTAAGTCGATGGTGCGCCCCGACGGATCGATCACCTGGCTCGTGCCGACGGTCGAGATGTTCACGACGGAGCGCCCGGTCTCGATCGCACGGAGCCGCGCGATCGCCAACTGCTGTTGGTTCTCGTCGGTGTTGCGGAAGTCGGCGTTGTTGGTCTGGAACATGTAGAGCTCGGCACCCTCGCGCGCCCCTTGCCAGATGAGCTCGTCGTAGATCACGTCGAAGCAGATCGCAAGTCCGGTCACGGCATCGCCGAGATCGAAAACGGGCGGGTTGGTGCCTGGGGTGTAGCCGCGCTGGATCAGCCCGACGAGGTCGGGGGCGAGCGATTCGTAGAACCACCGATCCGGGATGTACTCCCCGAAGGGCACTGGGTTGCGCTTGTCGTAGCTCGCGACCGCCCCCTCCCCTGCGCGCCAGAGCAGGGAGGTGTTGAAGAACTTCTCGTCGATGCTCGTCACGGTATTGAGGATGACGGGAGCATCGAGGCGCTCGCTCAGCGAATCGAAGATGCGCGCGGCCTCCGTGCTTCGCATGGGATCGACGTCTGAGCCACCCTCGGGCCACAGGAGCACGTCGACTCCCGACTCATCGAGGATCGGTTCGGTCGCCTCGAGCTGCGCGGCGAGGACGCCTCCGGGTGACCGTTCGTCGAAGTATCCGGCAGGCCCGTCGCCCTGCACGCTCGCCACCGTGAGTTCTCCGTTGGGCGTCGTCGGCCACGCGGGGATCACCATCGCGATGAGGATGACCGCCGCAACCGGCACGGCGGTGCGCAGGTCGCGCCAGCCTCGCAACCGCACCCACTCGATGAGCGCGGCAACGATCGCAACCATCACGAGACTGAGCCCGGTCGAGCCGATCCAGGAGACCACGTCGGCGAACGGGCTCTCGGACTGGCTGAGCGCGGCTCGGCCCCACGGGAAGCCGCCATAGGGTATTGATCCCGTCGCAGCTTCGCGCACGCACCACAGGCCCGCGACGAGGAGCGGCAGCCACACCAGTCGCACCCATCGCGACGGACTGGCCTGCGGCAGCCATCGGTAGGCGAGCGTGATGAGCACCGCCCCCGCCGCGACGAAGGTCGACTCGAGGAACGAGAGCGCGAGCCACGGCACGGGCCCGAGGTACAGCGAGGTCCACGACACCTGCAGCAGGTAGAACGTCAAGCCGAAGGCGAAACCCACGAGCAGCGCCGACCACGAAGAACGGCCGATCAGGCTGACGAGGGCGAGGGCGATGCCGAGGAATGCGAGCGGCCAGGCGCTCGCGCCGGGAAAGCCGAGGTCGTAGACGGCGCCGCCGGCGATTGCCACGAGAACGGCGGCCCAAGTCGGCAGCACGGGACGCTGGAGGTTCTCGGGCACTCGTTCAGCCTAAGCGACGCGCGGGCGTGATCAGCCCAGCGAGCCGTACGCCACGACGCCGCGCCGCACCGTGTCGATCGCGGCGCGAGCGGTCGCCCCGAGCTCGGCATCGGCGACGATCGACACCTGGTCGAGCAAGTCGACCACTTGCTTCGTGAGGCGCACGAAATCGCCCGCAGCAAGCTCGGTGTCGTCGAGCACGTTGCCGAGTGCGGCGCCGCGCGCCCACGCGTACATCGCCGACGAGAGGGCCGGCGACGGTTGCTCGCTGCCCGCGAGTCGATGTTCGCGCTCGAGCTGGTCGAGGTCGCTCCAGACGTCGAGCGTTCGCTCGAACGCCTCACGGAATCCGGCGCGCGGCAAACGGAACTGCTCGCCGCGGTCGTCGCGGCGCGGCTCGTAGACGAGCGCCGCGGCCATTGCGGCGAGGCCTGCGGTGTCGAGACCGTCCCACAACCCGCGGCGCAGCGACTCGGCCACCAGCAGGTCACGCTCGCCATAGATGCGCTTCAGGATGCGGCCCGCCGAGGTCGACACGAGGGCGCCGTGCTTGTCGTACTCGAGGTACCGGAGGGCCTCGAGCACCTCGGCGACCCGGTCGAATCGCTTGGCGACCTGCCCGGTGCGGGTGCGGATCTGTCGCGACAACTGCTCGTGCTCCTGCTTCAGTCGCCACCATCGTTCGGCCCACCGTGCGTGCTGCTCGCGCTCAGCGCACCCATGGCATGGGTGCCCGCGCATCGCCTTGCGTGCAGCCGTGAGCTCACGCTGCATCCGTTCGCGCTGGCCGTGCGAGGGGTTGCCTTTCGACGCCTGCCGCTCGAGCTCGCCGATGCGCCGCCGCAGTGCCGCGTACTCGCCGAAGTCGCCGAGGTGACACCGCATCGCCTCCTCGAATCCGACCATCGACTCCTCTTGCTTGCGCAGGGTGCGAGCGAGGTCGACGACGGCGCGGTCGGCCTGGAACTGCGCGAACGAGAGCTCGAGGATCTGGCGGGTGCGCTCGCGCCCGAACTGGTCGATGAGGTTGACAGCCATGTTGTACGTCGGCTTGAAGCTCGAGTTCATCGGGTAGCTTCGTCGCGAGGCGAGCGAGGCGACCGATTCGGGGTCGAGCCCGTCGACCCACTGGATCACCGAGTGCCCCTCGACGTCGATGCCGCGCCGGCCTGCGCGGCCCGTCAGCTGGGTGTACTCCCCCGGTGTGATCGGCACTCGCGCTTCGCCGTTGAACTTCTCGAGCTTCTCGAGCACGACGGAGCGCGCCGGCATGTTGACGCCGAGCGCGAGCGTCTCGGTCGCGAACACGACCTTCAGGAGCTTCCGCTGGAAGAGGTCTTCGACGATCTCCTTGAAGGCCGGCAGCATGCCCGCGTGGTGCGCTGCGACGCCCCGTTCGAGGCCCTCGAGCCACTCCCAGTAACCGAGCACGGCGAGATCCTCGTCGCGCAGCATCCGTGCCCGCTCCTCGACGATCGCCCTGATCTCGGCGCGTTCGTGCGATTCGGTGAGCCGGATGCCGGATTGCAGCACCTGACGAACGGCCTGGTCGCAGCCCGCCCGCGAGAAGATGAACACGATCGCCGGGAGCAGGTTCTTGCCCTGCAGGAGCGCGACCACCTCTGGCCGGTCGGCGCGCCCGCTGCCCTGGCCAGGCTGGTGGTACCGGCCACGATCGCCGCCGCGGCGGCCGCGCTCGGATCGCGCCGTGATGGAGCGGCCGCCGGCACGCGCGAGGCGCTGGAGTTCGGGGTTCACCCGATGCGTCGCCACCGGGCCTGAAGAATCGAAGAGGTCGAGCAGCTTCGCCTTCACGAGCACATGCTGCTCAAGAGGCACCGGTCGCTCCTCGGAGACGATCACGTCGGTGTCGCCGCGCACCGCCTGCAACCAGTCGCCGAATTCCTCGGCATTCGACACGGTCGCGCTCAGTGAGACGAGCCGCACGGCCTCGGGGAGGTGGATGATCACCTCCTCCCAAACGGCACCGCGGAATCGGTCGGCGAGGTAGTGCACCTCGTCCATGACCACATACGCGAGCCGATCGAGGAGCGGCGAGTCGGCGTAGAGCATGTTGCGGAGCACCTCGGTGGTCATGACCACGATGCGCGCGCTCGAGTTGATGTTCGTGTCACCCGTGAGCAGGCCGACCTTGTCGGCACCCCACGTGTCGACGAACTCCTGGTACTTCTGGTTGCTGAGCGCCTTGATCGGCGTGGTGTAGAAGACCTTCTCGTCGCGGGCCTGCATAGCCAGGTAAAGGGCGAACTCGGCGACGATCGTCTTACCGGCACCGGTGGGCGCCGCGACGAGGACGCTGCGCCCCTCGTCGAGCGATGCGCACGACGCGCGCTGGAACGGGTCGAGCTCGAACCGGAGCCCGGCGGCGAACTCTGCGAGCCGAGGCTGGCGGCGTTCCTGACGCGAAAGCGCGTAGCGCTCGGACGGCGAGAGGCTCATCACCCCTCCAGCCTAGACAGCCGCCCCGAATTCGCGCGCGTTGCGCCGTTCGACACGGCGATCGTGCAAATGGGCGATGAACCACGCCGCGAAGTACAGCGCGATCATCGGGATCGCCAGCATGAACATCGACACGATGTCGGCCGACGGCGTCGCGATGGCCGTGAAAAGCACGATCACGAGGATCGCGACCCGCCACGACTTGATGATCGCCGCGGCGCTGAGAATGCCCGCGGCATTCAACAGCACGATGAAGACCGGCACGACGAAGGCGACGCCGATCGCGACCACGAGCTTCAGGACGAAGTCGATGTACTCCTTCGCGGTCAGGAGCGACAATGCACCTTCGGGCACGAAGCCCGTCATGAGCTTGACGATGTTCGGCAGTACGAACCATCCGGCCGCACAGCCAGCGAAGAACAGCGGGATCGCCGTCGCGAAGAAGGCGAGCGTGAAGCGGCGTTCACGCTTGTTCAGCCCCGGCACGAGGAATGCGAAGATCTGGTACAGCCACACCGGGCTCGAGATCACGAGACCGAGCGTGAACGCGATCTGCAGGAGCAGGTCGAACCCGCTCGAAATCGTCGGGAAGATGATCGTCGTGTCGGAGCCCTGCGCCTCGGCCACGCGCTGCACGGGCTCCTGGATCGCGTCCCAGACGAACAGGTCGGTGAGCCACCACCCGAGACCCGCGCCGACGACGATTGCGATCGCGGAGATGAAGAGGCGTTTGCGGAGCTCGATCAGGTGCTGACCGAGCGACATCCGCTTCTCGCGGTTCTTCTCGCCGCGATCTTTCATCGCGGTCACCGGAGTCAGGACTTCTTGCCGGAATCCGGCTCTTCGGAGCTGGCCGGCGCGTCGCCTGCGGCGGGCGCTTCGCCGTCAACCTTGTCGGAGCGCACCTCGCTCTTCAGGATCTTCATCGACTGGCCGAGGCTGCGCGCGAGCGCGGGGAGCTTGGGCGCGCCGAAGAGCAGCAGGATGACCACGAGGATGATCAGCGCGTGCCAACCAGTGAAGCCTTGCCACATAAGTGTTGGTCCGTTTCTCGGAGGATGGGTGACGACAGTCTACCTGTCGGGGGTCTCCGCGCCGTTCTCGTCGCCGAGCGGGGGCGCCTCGCCACCATATCCCGCGAGTCCGGCGGTCGCCCACTCGGCTACGACGGCGCGCGCCTCGGCTGGTGCGACGACCGTCACGAGGCCGGGCAGGCCCGCCACGAGCCGCTTCAGCCCGTGCACGTGGGCGAGCCGGAGTGTCACCCGCATCCGCCCGTCGACCTCGACGGATGTGGAGTCGGCGAGGTAGTCGGCGAGCAACGGAATCGTCTCGGGGGCGACATCGACGACGACGTCGAGGTCGGAGTCCGAGACCTGGAAGAGCGTGTCAGGCACCTCACGATCGGAATGGTCGTCGATCGGCACTTCGGTCACCGCGAGACCGCTCATG
This sequence comes from Agromyces albus, assembly GCF_030815405.1. Taxonomy (NCBI): domain Bacteria; kingdom Bacillati; phylum Actinomycetota; class Actinomycetes; order Micrococcales; family Microbacteriaceae; genus Agromyces; species Agromyces albus. Next base: position 1,696,066 of record NZ_JAUSWX010000001.1, read on the forward strand.
CGGTCGACACGGAAGTTGCGCACGTCTTCGCGCGTGTGGCAGTAGGCCTGCAGGTACCAGTCGGCGTCTTGGGAGAGGATGCGCAGCGGATCGACGCGACGGCGACCCGCCTGCCCGAGTGCGTTGCGGTAGTCGAACTCGAGCTGTCGGCCGCCGGTCACCGCGCTGCGGATCACGGCGAGCGACGAGTCGGCCTCGGTCTCGGCGACGGCGAGTCGACTTGGTGCTGCGGAGGCCCCGGCCGTGAGCTTCGCCATGAGCGAGGCGAGGGATGCGCTGCTCGCGTTCTCGGGCGAGGCAGAGAGGTACTGCAAGCCCGCGATGAGCGCGGACGCTTCGCGCGCCGAGAGCCTAGGGGCGTCGTCGATCGCGACATGGTGCACGATCACGATCACGTCGTCGTCTTCGAAGGAGTCCCAATCGATGTCGAAGAGATCGTTCGGCTGGTAGGTGCCCGTGGCGCCCGGCAGCCCGGAAGTCGCGATGAGACGCACCGCGTCGCGGATCTCCTCTTCGGTCATCCCGAAGTGCTGGGCGGCCTCCGCCACGTCGACGACCCGCTGCTCGAGCAGGTAGGGCACGAACGAGAGCAGGAAGACGAGCTTGTCGGGTGCCTTCAGGGGCTTGGTGCGCTTGGCCATCAGGATGCCTCCTCCACGCCGTCGCGGTGGGCCGCGGCGACGGCACGCAAGCGCTCGCGCACCGCCTCGCGCAATGACTCGGGTGAGAGCACGCGCACCTCGGGACCGTAGGCGGCGAGCTCATCGGCGAGCACCGCGGCATCCGTGTAATGGAGCCGGATGACGCCCGCGTCTTCGTCGCCCTCGACGGCTCGCTTGCCGAGGCGCACCTCGGCGTCACTGCCCGCGGTGACGGCGAGATCGGTGGAGTTCCGCAGCCGGAGCTCGTTGAGCTCGGCGATCACCCGGTCTTGGATGCCGGCCGGCGGCGCGTCGAACGTTGAGCCAGCAACGGGCGTCACCGCTCCGATGATGCGCGAGAGCAGGAAGGTGCGAGGGCCGTCGGCATCGAGGTCGAACGCGTGCAGATGCCAGCGGTTCTCGTGCAGGACGACGGCGAGCGGGTTGACCGTGCGGAGCCTCGCCTCGGGCTCCCCCGGCTTGAAGTACCGGAATCGCACGGTCTGGCGGCGGTCGAGCGCCTGACGGAGCGGTTCGAACGCGGCCTCCCTGACACGGAGCCTGGGCGCGTAGCCGATGACCGGGTCGCGAGGCTCGATTCCAAGTGATCGCAGCTTGGTGAGCGCGCGCTGGGAGTCGGCTGACAGGGATGCCTCGCGCCAGACCTCGGCCGCGAGGCCCAGCAGCGCGAGCTCGTCGGGCGTGAAGCGCACCTCGTCGGGCAGGTCGTACTGCCCCTTGGGGATGCGGTACCGAAGGGCCTGGTTGTCGCCGGGACGATCAGGCGACTCCACGGTCTCGAGCGGGATGCCGAGCTCGCGGATGTCGTCTTTGTCGCGCTCGAACTGGCGCTCGAGGTTGGAGTTCTGCCCTGAGGTGTCGAAACGCTCGGCGTAGCCGCGCACCGTCGAGAGGATCTCGGCCTTCAGCAGCCCGGTCTCGGTTGCGAGCAGCGCGAGCACAAGACTGAAGAGACGATCCTCGACCGGGATCCTCGACTCGCCCTTGCCCCCTCCACTCGCCACACGTGCGATCATACTGGCCCGTGGGCGACCAACGGCTCCTTGCGCGGACTCAGTAGGTGCCCAGGATGTCGATGACGAAGAACAGGGTGGAGCCTGCCGGAATGTTCGGCTGATCCTGGTCGCCGTAGCCCTCCTCGGGCGGCACGATCACGGCGACCTGCGATCCGACCTTCTGGCCGATGATCGCCTTCGAGAAGCCGGGGATGAGTTGCGAGCCCTCGCCTTCGGTCACTTCGAAGTTCGCGGGCGCACCATTCTCCCAGCTGGAGTCGAAGACCCCGTTGTCGGCCCATGTGACGCCGGTGTAGTGAACGACGACATTGTCGCCTGACTCGACGACCGGACCGGACCCCGCCTTCAGCACTTCGACCTCGGACTGCTCATGCTTCGGAGGGTCAGACTTCGCCACGGTGATGCCGGGGCGACCGTCGGGCGCGAGCACCACCGCCGGGAAGCCGTCGCGCGAGAGTTGCACGGCGCCATTCGCTCGCGCCAGGAACGTCTTCTCGACATCGATCACGAACACGAGGCTGTCACCGGGCTCGATGCCGAGTGACGGGTTGCCGTCGGGTCCGAAGCCGTCGTCTTGCGGCACGACGGCCACCACGCGAGAGCCGGTCCGCGCGCAGGTCAGGGCCTTCTGGAGGCCCGGCATCGTGGCGCCCTTCGCGGCGGTGATCGGGATTCGCTCCTCGTCGTCGAATCCGGCGACCGACAGTTCCTCGCCGGTGGCGCCGTTGTAGACGGCCAGGCCGACGAGCGCCTGCTCGCCATCGGTGATCCGCGGACCCTCGCCTGCGATGACCTCGGTGCACTGCGTCTCGCCCGGAGCAAGCGGCTTCGGGAACTCGACCTTCGGCGCCTCGCCGAAATCGCCCGAGACGGTGATGGCCTCGGACGAGTCGCCCGCAGTGGCCTCCGGATCGGGCGCCGTGGCGCAACCGGCGAGGGAGACGGCGACGAGGCCGGCCGTGGCGATGAGCGCGAGAGACGAGCGCACTGATCCTCGATTCTTCGATGGGTCGCGGGGGCGGTGAAAAGTCGTTGAAAGCCTACCCGCCTCCGGCCGGGGGCTCGGTGTCCTGCGGTTCGGCGGCGGGGCCGTCGGCCGCGCGGGAGCGCTCAGCCGCGGCATCCGCAGCCCTGACGCGCTTGCGCAACGCCTTGTCGCTGACCGTTCGCTCGCCGAGCGCGCCCGGGGTCCACGCCTCGAAGTCGTCGTCGCTGAACTCGGTCTTCGACGGACGGCGCTTGAGCTCGGGCAGCACCGTGCCCGGAGCGAGCCGACGGGCGGTGATGAGGAATCCGGTGTGCGCGATCATGCGGTGGTCGGGCCGCACCGCCAGCCCCTGCACATGCCAGCCGCGCACCATCGTCTCGCTCGAGCTCGGCTCGGTGTACTCCCCAGTCGCCCGGATCGCCTCGGCGACGCGGGAGAGCTGGGTGGCCGTCGCGATGTAGCAGAGCAGCACGCCGCCGGGCTTCAGGGCCGTCGAGATGACGTCGAGGCACTCCCAGGGGGCGAGCATGTCGAGCACGACGCGGTCGACGGATGCCTCGGGCGCCACGTCGGGCAGCACCTCGGCGAGATCGCCCAGGGTGATCGACCAGTTCTCGGGATCGGCACCGTGGAAGGTCGCGACGTTGCCGCGCGCGACGTCGGCGAACTCCTCGCGGCGCTCGAACGAGAGCAGGCGGCCCGCTGGGCCGATACCGCGAAGCAGCCAGAGCGACAGCGCGCCGGAGCCCACTCCGGCCTCGACGACGGTCGCACCGGGGAAGATGTCGGCCTGTGCGAGGATCTGCGCGGCGTCCTTCGGATAGACGATCGCCGCACCGCGGGGCATCGACATGACGAAGTCGCTGAGCAGGGGCCGCAGGGCGAGGTACTGGATGCCGACCCGGTTGGCGACGACCGAGCCGTCGGGCAGGCCGATGAGGTCGTCGTGCGCGATCGGGCCCTTATGCGAGTGGAAGAGGGCGCCCGGTTGGAGGGTGATCGTGTGCATGCGGCCCTTCGGGCCGGTCAGCTGTACGCGGTCGCCGACGCGGAACGGGCCGCTCTGCTGGCCGCGGCTCTCGCGCCGGGGCTCGCTCGTCGGCTCGTTCACGGGCTCGTGCGTCGGCTCGTCGGTCGGCTCGCTCATCGGCTCTCCTCGCGCGCACCGACGAGGGCAGCGACATCCGCCACCGACTTGCCGGCGAGGGTCGTCCAGAGCACGCTCGCGGGCGAATCGTCGAGCGAGAGGATGTTCGGCACTCCGACCGCCACGGCGCCGGCACTGAACGCCGACATGACGCCGGCGGGCGAGTCCTCGATGGCCACGCAATCGCGGATGTCGACGCCGAGCTCGGCGGCGGCGGTGAGGTAGGGCTCGGGGTGCGGCTTTGCCTCGGTCACCGAATCGCCCGTGACGATCACGTCGAACGCCTCGAACGGGATCGCGGCCACGACCTCATCGGCCATCGACCGGATCGACATCGTCACGAGCGCGGTGGGCACGGATGCCTCGCGCAGCGCCTCGAGCAGTTCGCGCGCGCCCGGGCGCCACGGCACGCCGTGCGCGACGAGCTGCTCGCTCACGCGCGAGGTGAGGCGCGCGACGATCGTGTCGGCATCGAGGTCGACGCCGAAGGACTGGAACACCGTCGCCGCCTCCCACAGGCCGCTTCCGACGAGGGCGAGTGCGTCTTCGTGCGTCCAGGTGCCGCCGAAGGAGCTCACGAGCTCCTCTTCGGCGGCCATCCAGTACGGCTCGGTGTCGACGAGGGTTCCGTCCATATCCCAGAGGACGGCGGCGGGCAGGCGTGTAGTCACAACCCGCAAGTCTACGGGCACGGCCTATTGTGGAGAGGAACCCGGAGATCCGGGGCGGGAAGCGGGGCACCAGGAGTGATTCAGCCGGCCGGATTCGAGGGCGGAAGGCTGCTCGTCGTGGCATTCGAGGGATGGAACGACGCCGGCGAGGCGGCGACCGGAGCAGCGAGGCTGCTCGTCGAGCGACTCGGCCTGGTCGAGATCGCCGCCGTCGACCCCGAACTGTACTTCGACTACCAGTTCACGCGACCCACCGTCGTCGTCGGAGACGACGGCGTCCGTCGCATCGAGTGGCCGGGTGCCGCGATCCTCGGCCCGAGCGGTGACGCGCTCGACGACGACCGCGTCACCGGACCCGGCGCCGGCACGCTGCACGTGCTCATCGGCGCGGAGCCGGCGCGCAGCTGGAAGGGCTTCGCGGCCGAGCTCATCGACGCGGCGCTCACCGCCGACGTCGAGGGCATCGTGCTGCTCGGCGCGATGCTCGCCGATGCGCCGCACACGAGGCCGCTCTCGGTGTTCGCCTCGAGCGAGAACCCCGACGTGCGGGCCGCCCTCGGCGTGGACCGCTCCAACTACGAAGGGCCCGTCGGCATCCTCAGCGTGCTCGCCGACCAGGCGGAGCGCGTGGGCATCCCCACCGTCTCGCTGTGGGCCTCGGTTCCGCACTACGTGCACAACGCGCCATCGCCGAAAGCGGTGCTCGCCCTCCTCGGCAAGCTCGAGGAGCTCACGGGGCTCAGCATCCCCCGCGGCAGCCTCGAGTCCGACGCGAAGGCGTGGGAGGCTGGCGTCGACGCCCTTGCCGCCGACGACGAGGAGATGGCCGGCTACATCACGCAACTCGAACAGGCGCGCGACGCCGTCGATGCCCCCGAGGCGAGCGGCGAGGCGATCGCCCAGGAGTTCGAGCGGTACCTGCGGCGACGCGGCGAGGGCCCCGAGGGGCGCGCCGACGGTCGGGGCGAGGGACCGCGCGATGAGCCATGGCGGCCGCGCGAATGATGCGGCGCTGCCGCTGAAAGTCCGACGCGAGCGGATGCCGCGGCGCCGCGGCATCCGTCGTCCGTCAGGCTTGGATGGCTCCCGTGCCGAGCAGCACGAAGATGAGCCCGCCGAGGAGGATGCGGTAGATCACGAACGGCAGGAAGCTGCGCTTCGAGATGTAGTTCATGAAGAACGCGATCACGACGATCGCGACGAAGAACGCGAGGATCGTCGCCGCGGCCGTCTCGATCGGGCCGTACACGGTCGGCTGCCCCCAGCTCTTGAAGAGCTGGAACAGGCCGCTGCCGAAGACCGCCGGAATCGCGAGCAGAAACGCGTAGCGCGCGGCCGCCGGACGCTCGTAGCCGAGCAGCAGGCCGGCGGTGATCGTGCCGCCGGAGCGGGACACGCCCGGCACGAGCGCGAGCGCCTGAGCGAACCCGAAGACCACGCCGTGCGGAACGGTCAGCTGGTCGAGCGTGCGCCGCTTTGCCCCGGCCCAGTCGGCGAGGCCGAGCACGATGCCGAACACGATGAGCATCGTCGCGACGATCCAGAGGGAGCGCAGGCTCGTCTCGATCTCGTCTTGGAAGAGGATGCCGAGCACGACGATCGGGAGCGACCCGATGATGATGAGCCAACCCATGCGAGCGTCGGGGTCACTGCGCGGCACCCTGCCGAAGAGCGAGCCCCACCAGTGCGAGACGATGCGCACGATGTCGCGCCAGAAGAACACCACGACGGCGGTCTCGGTGCCGAGCTGGGTGATCGCGGTGAACGCCGCCCCCGGGTCTTGCGCTCCGGGCAGGAACTCGCCGAGGATCCGCAGGTGGGCGCTCGAGGAGATCGGCAGGAACTCGGTCAGCCCTTGCACCAGGCCGAGGATGAGCGCTTCGAACACGTGGGCTTCCGCCTTCCGCCTCCGCGGAACGCCGGAGGATCGAGACCGTCAGTAGTCGAGGAGCAGGTCCCGCAGAACATGCCTACCGAAGACTAATGCGTCGAGCGGCACGCGTTCGTCCACCCCGTGGAACATCGCGGGGAAGTCCAAGCCTTCTGGCAGCCTGAGCGGTGCGAAGCCGTAGCCGGCGATGCCGAGCCGGCTGAGCGACTTGTTGTCGGTGCCGCCCGAGAGCAGGTAGGGGAACACCGGCGTGCCCGGGTCGTGCACGGCGATCGAGCGCCTCACGGCATCGACGAGCGGGCCGGACGTCGGGCTCTCGAGTCCCACGTCGCGGTGCACGATCTCGACGTCGATCTCGGGCCCGAGGAGCTCCCGGATCTCGGCGAGCACCGCGTCCTCCTCGCCCGGGAGCGTGCGGATGTCGACGAGCGCCTCGGCCCGGTCGGGGATGACGTTGTGCTTGTAGCCGCCCCCGAGCAGCGTGGGGTTCGACGTCGTGCGGAGCGTCGCGGTGATGAATCCCGAGGCGGATCCGGTCGCGAGGGCGAGCTCATCGGGCGAGACCTGCTCTGGGTCGACGCCGAGTACGGCGGCGATCTCGCCGAGGAGCTCCCGAGTCGTGTCGGTGAGGCGGATCGGCCACTCGGTGCGGCCGAGCCGCGCCACGCCCTCGGCGAGCTTCGTGATCGCGTTGTCGCGAACGAGGCGCGAGCCGTGCGCCGCGACCCCTCGCGCGACGAGGCGAACCCAGATGAGCGACTTCTCCCCCGTCTGCAGGAGGTAGGCGCGCTGCCCGTCGACGGCGATCGAGTAGCCGCCGACCTCGCTGATCGCCTCGGTGGCGCCCGCGAAGAGCTCGGGATGCTCGTCGACGAGCCAGCTCGCACCGAGACCGCCGCCGGCCTCTTCATCGGCGAAGAACGCGACGATGAGCTCGCGCTCGGGTTGCGACCCGGAGCCGATGATGTCGCCGAGCGCCGTGAGCATCATGGCGTCCATGTCCTTCATGTCGACGGCGCCGCGTCCCCAGAGCATGCCGTCGCGGATCTCCCCGCCGAAGGGGTCGACGCTCCAGTTGCGGGGGTCGGCGGGCACGACGTCGAGGTGCCCGTGCAGCACGAGCGCGGGCTTGGCGGGGTTGCGCCCCGGCACCCTGGCCACGACGCTCGTGCGGCGGGATTCGGGCTCGTAGAGCTTCGGGGTGAGGCCGAGCGCGGTGAGCCTCGCCTCGACGTATTCGGCCGCCTCCCGCTCGCCGTTCGCCCGTCCTTCGCCGTAGTTGCTCGTGTCGATGCGGATCAGGTCGCGCGCGATCTCGGCCGTCTCATCGAGTTCGGGGGTCGGGGGCTGGACTGCGGATGACTCGGCCATGGACTTCACGGTATCGGCCACCGCTGGCGGTGACCACCGGGGCCCTGCCGGCGTTCGAGGCACCCAGTAATCCGTGCTAATGTCTTCTCTCGGGCCTCCGAGCGATCGGGTGGCCAGACACATGCGCGGGTGGCGGAAATGGCAGACGCGCTAGCTTGAGGTGCTAGTGCCCTAACGGGCGTGGGGGTTCAAGTCCCCCCTCGCGCACGATGTGTCGAGAAGGGCCGGATCATCGAGATCCGGCCCTTCTCGCGTTAATGCGCACGACGTGGACAGTCGGCATTCCCGACTTGCCCTCTTCGAACATATGTTCGAAACTGGGGTATGACCATGACCGCTCCCCTCACCACGGACTCGCCCGCACCTGCGCGGCTGGAGCGTGTTGAAGAGCTGCAGGCCCGAATCAGCGGCATGCAGGCCACGCGGCTCGAGTCGAAGGCCGTGCCGACGCATCCGGCATTCGAATCGGTGCTGCCGGGCGGCACCCTCCGCGAGGGCACGGTCGTGCAGGTCGAGGGGTCCACGACGCTGCTCATGGCGCTGCTCGCGACCCCCTCGGCGAGCGGGCGCTGGGTCGCGGTCGTCGGGCTGCCCGACTTCGGCGTCGAGGCCGCGGCCCGCTTCGGCATCGCGCTCGATCGCCTGGTGCTCGTGCCAGATCCCGGCGGGCAATGGCTCACCGTCGTCGCCGCCCTCGCCGACGTCATCCCCATGGTCGCCGTACGGCCCGTCGGCCGGGTGTCGCCCGCCGAGGCGTCCCGGCTCTCGGCGAGGCTCCGCCAGCGCGGCTCGACCCTGCTCGTCGCGGGCGAGTGGCCGGGCAGCGACGCGAGACTCGGCCTCGAAGAGAGCGAGTGGCAGGGGCTCGAACGCGGGCACGGCCACTTGCGTGAACGCGAGGTCGTCGTGAGTGCCGCCGGTCGAGGCGGGTTCGGCCGGCGTGCCCGATCGCGGCTCCGCCTGCCCGATCGCTCCCTCGGGTTCGCGATTGCCGGCGAGGCGCTGCCACTCCCCGAGCGGGCGCGCACCCGGCCGACCCGGGTCGAACCCGAGTGGGCCGAGCCGGTTCCCCTCGGCGACATCGAACGGCGGGCCACCGGATGACCTCCGAGCTCTCCCGCACGATCGTGCTCTGGTGCCCCGATTGGCCGATCCTCGCGGCGTGCCACGAGCGTGAGCTCGATCCCGGGCAGCCGATCGCCCTCATCGAATCCCAGCTCGTCTTCGCCTGCTCGGCAGCGGCCCGCCGCGACGGGGTCACCCGCGGGCTGAAGCTCCGCGAGGCGCAGTACCGCTCCCCCACGGTCGTGGTGCTCGACTACGACGCCGCGCTCGACGCGCGCATCTTCGAGCCCGTCGTGCGGCGGGTCGAAGAGACCGTGCCTGGCGTGCAGCTCATCCGCCCCGGCTCGCTCGCGATGCGGGCGAGAGGTCCCGCCCGCTACTACGGCGGCGAGGATGCCGCGGCGGCGGCCCTCCTCACCACCGTCGCCGAGCTCGGGGTGCCAGGAGCACGGGTCGGCATCGCCGACGGGCCGTTCGCGGCCGAGCAGGCGGCGCGGGCCGCCACGGCGTCTCCCGTCGGCATCGTCGAGCCCGGGGCATCCGCTGCGTTCATCGCACCGCTGCCCGTCGGTCTCGTCACCGACACCCGCACGACGACCCTGCTCAATCGGCTCGGGGTGCGCACGCTCGGCGAGTTCGCCGAACTGCCGCGAGAAGACGTGCGGCGGCGCTTCGGCGCGGCGGGGGCCTTCGCCCACGACCGCGCCGCCGGGCGCGAGCAGGCCAGGGTGATCGCCCGCACGCCGCCGCCCGAGTTCTCCGTGCAGCAGGAGTTCGAGCCGCCGCTCGACCGCGTCGACCAGCTCGCCTTCGCCTTCCGCGTGCTCGCCGAGGAGTTCATCGAGCGCATGCGGGCGGTGCGGCTCGTGTGCACCGGCATCCGCGTCGAACTCGACGACGAGGGCGGCGGGCATTCCAGCCGCAGCTGGCTGCACCCGCAATGGTTCACGCCCGCCGACGTCGTCGACCGGGTGCGCTGGCAGTTGCAGGGCGCTGGCACCGCCAGCGGGCTCGCCTCCCCCATCGTGCGATTGCGGGTCGTGCCCGAACGCATCGACTCCACCGGCAACCACGAAGAGGGACTCTGGGGCGGCGGGCCCGACGAACGCGTGCATCACGGACTCACGCGCGTCCAGAGCATGCTCGGGCACGAGAGTGTCGTGACCGCGACGATCGGCGGTGGGCGCATGCTCACCGACCGGCAGGTGCTCGTGCCGTGGGGCGATCGTGCGCCCGAGCGCCCGAGCGACGCGCCCTGGCCGGGGAGCCTGCCCGCACTCGCCCCCGCGAGCGTCTTCCGCGAACGACTGCCGATCGCGCTCCAGGGGGCCGGCGGGGTCACCGTCGCGATCGACGGGCGAGGTGCGATCACCACGACCCCCGAGGTCTTCGCCGTCCACGGCGGCAGGCCGGCCCCCGTGCGGGCCTGGGCGGGCCCATGGCCGGTCGTGGAGCGCTGGTGGGACCCCGAGCGTGCGAAGCGCGTGCATCGCTTCCAGATCGTCGACGACGACGGCTGCGCCTGGCTCCTCGTGCGCGACGACGAGGGCTGGTGGGCCGAAGCGAGGTACGACTAGCCATGGGCTGGAACAATCCCGCCATCCCGTGGTCGGAGCTCGAGCGCAAGCTCTCCGACGCGCGACGGCCGGGCGGGCCCCCGCTCATCGCCGACGGCGGCGACAGTCCGGCGTGGAGCCGGAAGCGGCATCCGTACCGCCCATCTGAAGGGCTCGAGACGCCGACCGGCCCGGTCGTGCCCTACGCCGAGCTGCATGTGCACTCGACGTTCAGCTTCCTCGACGGCGCCTCGACGCCCGAGCAACTCGTTGAAGAAGCGCAGCGCCTCGGCCTCACGGGGCTCGCCATGACCGACCACGACGGCTTCTACGGCATCGTGCACTTCGCCGAGGCGGCCGAGAGCTTCCCCGAACTGGCGACCGTGTTCGGCGCCGAGCTCTCGCTCGGTCTGAGCGCGCCGCAGAACGGTTCGGCCGACCCGGAGGGCGAGCACCTGCTCGTGCTCGCCCGCCGTGAAGAGGGCTACCACCGCCTCGCGGCCGCGATCACCGCCGGCCAGCTCGCGGGCGGTGAGAAGGGCCGTCCCGCCTATTCGCTCGACGAGCTCGGTGAGCGCGCGGGCGGCGAGTGGGCGGTGCTGACGGGATGTCGCAAGGGAGCCGTCAGGCGTGCGCTCGCTGCCGAGGGGCCGGATGCCGCGTGGCGCGAGCTCGACCGTCTCGTCGCCCTCTTCGGTCGCGAGAACGTCGTCGTCGAGCTCTTCGACCACGGGCATCCGCTCGACCAGGAGGCGAACGACGCCCTCGCCGGGCTCGCCGAACGCGCGGGGCTGCCGCTCCTCGCGACGAACGCCGTGCACTACGCGAGCCCCTCCGAGCACCGGCTCGCGAGCGCGCTGGCCGCCGTGCGGGCACGGCGCAGCCTCGACGAGCTCGACGGCTGGCTCCCGGCATCCGATGGGCTGCACCTCAGGAGCGGGGCCGAGATGGCGCAGCGCTTCGCGAGGTATCCCGGCGCGGTCGAGCACTCGGTACGACTCGCCGAAGAGCTCGGCTTCCGGCTGAGGAGCGCGAAGCCGCGGCTGCCGCAGCAGAAGGTGCCGACCGGCCACACGCCGATGAGCTGGTTGCGCGAGCTCGCATGGGCGGGTGCCGAACGACGCTATCCCGGCATGCCCGAGCACGTGCGGGAGCGCATCGGCCGCGAGCTCGACGTCATCGAGCAGAAGGACTTCCCCGGCTACTTCCTCATCGTGTACGACATCGTGCGCGAGGCCCGCAGCCGCGGCATCCTCTGCCAGGGCCGCGGCTCGGCGGCGAACTCCGCCGTCTGCTACGTGCTCGACATCACCGCGGTCGACTCGATCGGCTACGGGCTGCCCTTCGAGCGGTTCCTCTCCGCGCTCCGCGACGAGGAGCCCGACATCGACGTCGACTTCGACTCCGACCGGCGCGAAGAGGTCATCCAGTACGTCTACGACAAGTACGGCAGGCAGAACGCCGCGCAGGTCGCGAACGTCATCAGCTACCGGCCGAAGGCCGCCGTGCGCGACATGGCGAAGGCGCTCGGCTACTCCACCGGCCAGCAGGACGCGTGGTCGCGCCAGGTCGAGCGCTGGGGTGCGATGGTCTCGACCGACGACCACGACATCCCCGCTTCCGTCGTCGAGCTCGCCGAGCAGGTGCTCACCTTCCCACGCCACCTCGGCATCCACTCCGGCGGCATGGTGCTCACCGACCGCCCCGTCGGCGAGGTGTGCCCCATCGAGCACGCCCGAAAAGAGCGCCGCACGGTGCTCCAGTGGGACAAAGACGACTGCGCGTGGATGGGCCTCGTGAAGTTCGACCTGCTCGGCCTCGGCATGCTCGCGGCGCTGCAGTACACCTTCGACCTCGTGCAGCAGACCACCGGCGAGACGTGGGAGCTCGCCACCATCCCCAAAGAGGAGTCGGCGGTCTACGACATGCTGTGCCGTGCCGACTCGATCGGCGTCTTCCAGGTCGAGAGCCGCGCGCAGATCGGCACGCTCCCCCGCCTGAAGCCACGTTGCTTCTACGACCTCGTCGTCGAGATCGCGCTCATCCGTCCTGGGCCCGTGCAGGGCGGTGCGGTGCACCCCTACATCCGCCGCCGCACCGGTGAAGAAGAAGTGAGCTACCTGCACCCGAATCTCGAGCCGGTGCTCGAACGCACGCTCGGGGTGCCGCTCTTCCAGGAGCAGCTCATGCAGATGGCCGTCGCGGTCGGCGACTGCAGCGCTGCCGACGCCGACCTCTTGCGCCGGGCGATGGGCTCGAAGCGCGGCGTCGAGAAGATCGAACGCCTGAAGTCGAAGCTCTACGCGGGCATGGAGCGCAACGGCATCGAACCAGACGTCGCCGACTCGATCTACGCGAAGATCGAGGCCTTCGCGAACTTCGGCTTCGCCGAGAGCCACGCGATCAGCTTCGGCCTGCTCGTCTACGCGAGCTCGTGGCTGAAGCTCCACTATCCCGCGGCATTCCTCGCCGCGCTGCTGCGCGCCCAGCCGATGGGGTTCTACTCGCCGCAGACGCTCACCGCCGACGCGAGGCGGCATGGCGTCGAGATGCTCCGGCCAGACATCCTGCACTCCGGCGTGCACGCCGGACTCGAGGCGGTCGCGACGGATGCCGCGACAGGCGCGGCCGCGGCATCCGCCGATGACCGGCAGCGCGGATCGCGCGCGCCGAGCGGCCTCGACTCGTGCATCGACCCGGCACAACCGCCCGTCGGAAGGTTCGATAGGCACGCACCCGATCGCTCCGCCGAGCATCGCCGCGATGCGGCCTTCGCGGTGCGGCTCGGCCTCGCCGACGTCTCGTCGATCGGCACCGCCGTCGCAGAACGCATCGTCGCCGAACGTGACGCACGCGGGCCGTACCGCGACATGGCCGACGTCTCACGTCGCGCGGCGCTCAGCGCCGAACAGCTCGAGGCACTCGCCGCGGCCGGTGCGTTCTCCGGCTTCGGCCTCGAGCGCCGAGAAGCCCTCTGGCTCGCCGGCGAGGCTGCAGAAGACCGTGCCGAGTACCTTCAGGGCTCCGTCGTCGTGGTGCAGCCTCCCTTGCTGCCGATGCTCACCCCCGCCGAGCAGGTCGTCTACGACCTCTGGGCCACGGGCATCTCCCCCGACGACCATCCCATCCGGCACGTGCGCGAGCGACTCGACGAACGCGGCGCGATCCGCATCGACCGCTTGCAGCACGCGGAGACCGGCCGGCGCATCGAAGTGGGCGGGGTCGTGACCCATCGCCAGCGGCCGGCGACGGCGAGCGGCATCACCTTCCTCAACATCGAAGACGAATCGGGCACCCTCAACGTCATCGCGGGGGTGGGCGTATGGAACCGGTACCGGCGAGTGGCACGCGAAGCGCCCGCGATGATCGTGCGCGGCATGCTCGAGCGATCGCCCGAGGGCGTCACGAACCTCGTCGCCGATCGATTCGAGCGGCTCGTCGTGTCGGCGCCCGGGCGCTCGCGCGACTTCCGTTGACCAGAGAAGACCGGCGGCGCGGGTGCATCAGGAATACAGTGAGCGTGTGGCTGAGACACGATCTGCCGCGAACACCCCCCGGGGCCAACCATGAAGCGCCCGCCGCCGACTGAGCGGCTGTTCACGCCGCAGTTCATCGCGCTCGGGGTCTCCGACCTCGCGTACTTCACTGCTGTGGGCGTGTCGATCTTCGCCCTGCCCCTCTACGTGACCGGTCCCGTCGGCGGGGACGAGATCGGTGCCGGGTTCGCCTTCGGCGTGTTCGCGGTGTCCGCGCTCGTGCTGCGACCCTTCGCCGGCCGAATCGTCGACGTCTACGGCCGTCTGCCCCTCCTTCTCGGGGGCGCACTGCTCGCTGCCGGCAGCCTCGCGCTCATCGCAATGGCCGAGAACCTGGTCGCGATCATCGCGCTGCGCCTGCTCGCCGGGGTTGCCGAGGCCGCCTTCTTCGTCGCCGGCTTCGCAGCGCTCGCCGATCTCGCACCGGCCAAGCGGTTGGGCGAGGCGCTGTCCTACAACTCCCTCCGCCTCTATCTCGGCATCGCGCTCGGCCCGCCGCTCGGCGAGGTTCTCGTGCAGACTTGGGGATTCGGCATCGCCTGGCTGGGCGCGGCAGTGCTCGCGGTGCTCGCCGCAGCGCTGACGCTGCTGATCGGGGAGACCCGGGAGGACACCTCGGCCGACTCGTCGCCCGATCTCTCGCCTCGCCGGTTCATCCATCGGCCTTCCATCCCGATCTCGATCGGATTCATCACGTCGCTCGTCGCCGTCGGCGGGTTCCTCGCCTTCGCCTCCCTGCATGCGGTGCGCGTCGGCCTGAGTCAGGCGAGCCTTGCGCTGTTCGTCTACGGCGGCGTCGTCGTGGTGTGCCGGATCGTATTCGCGCGCGTGCCCGACCGGTTGCCCTCGCTCCCGCTCGGCGCCGCCGCACTCGGCGTGATCGGCACCGGGCTCGGTCTCATCGCAGTCTGGCAGGCTCCGGCGGGGATGCTGGTCGGCGTCGTCATCATGGCCGTCGGCGTCTCATTCTGCACCCCTGCGTTCTTCTCGGCGATCTTCTCGACGGCGACGCCATCGCAGCGAGGTGCCGCTTCCGGCACCGCCAGTGCGGCCCTCGACCTGGGGCTCGGGCTCGGGCCGATCGCGCTCGGCTTGGTCGCCGGCCCATTCGGGATCCCGTGGGCCTTCGGCGTCGGCGCGGCCATCGCCTTCGCGGGTGGCATCTGGACGCTGTTCCTGCAGCGCCGCACCCGTCAGCGGCAACCGGTCGACGTCGCCTGAGCGCGTCGTCACGACAACGGTCGCCGACGTCCGTTAGCCTCGACCGGTGCCTGCTACGCCCCATGACCCCATCGGCCACGACCGGTACGGCGGCGATGTGCTCGCCGGCGACTGGAGGGCGCGCGGCCGCCGCACGATCCCCGTCATCGAGGCCGAGCGCGACCTCGTCGTCGAGCTCGCGAGCAGCGGCTTCTGCGGTGCGGTCGTCGCCGTCGAGAAGCAGACCGTGACCCTCGAAGATCGGTTCGGCGCACGGCGCATGTTCCCGCTCGGGCACGGATTCCTCGTCGAGGGGAGCCTGGTCGAGCTCGTCATGCCGAAGCCCAAGGCGCCGGCGGGCCGGCTTCGCACCGCCTCGGGCTCGTTCGCGGTCGCATCGGCTCCGGCGAAGGTCGCGTTGCCGAGCCGGATCTTCGTCGAGGGCCGCCATGACGCCGAGCTCGTCGAGAAGGTGTGGGGCGCCGACCTCCGCATCGAAGGTGTCGTCGTCGAGTACCTCGAGGGTGTCGACGTGCTCGCCGACGTGCTCGACGAGTTCCGGCCGGGTCCCGGCCGCCGCGTCGGCGTGCTCGTCGACCACCTCGTGCCGGGATCGAAGGAGCAGCGCATCGCCGACGCCGCCCGGCGCGGGCCGCATGGCGCGCACGTGCTCGTGGTGGGGCATCCGTACATCGACATCTGGCAGTCCGTGAAGCCGGCACGTCTCGGCCGCGATGCGTGGCCCGAGATTCCCCGCGGCATCGAGTGGAAGCACGGCATCTGCGAGGCGTTCGGCTGGCCGCACGAGGAGCAGGCCGACATCGCCCGCGCCTGGCAGCGCATCCTCGGCAGGGTGCGTGGTTACGGCGACCTCGAACCGGCGCTGCTCGGCCGGGTCGAGGAGCTCATCGACTTCGTGACGACGGCGCGCTGACTCAGGCGATCGTCGTTCCGAAGGCGAGCCCGAGCAGGTAGGTAACCGCGGCGGCGCCGAGTCCGATGGCCAGCTGCCGCAGCGCTCGCTTCAGCGGCGACGCACCCGAGAGCAGGCCCACCGTCGCACCAGTGGCGAGCAGGGCGATGCCGACGAGCACGGTCGCGGTGACGATGGCGACGGTACCCGTCAGGCTGAAGAGGTACGGCAACACTGGGATGAGTGCACCCGACGCGAAGAAGAGGAAGCTCGAGACTGCGGCCGACAGGCCCGTGCCGATGGCTTCATCGTCGTGGTGGACGACGGTGAGCGAGTCGGTGGGAGCCGCGGACTGCTCGGCTGCGTGGACGCGAGCGACGACGAGAGCGGCGTGCTCGATCGCCTCCTGCTCCTGCATGCCGCGCGCGCGGTACACGAGGGCGAGTTCGTTGGCGTCGATGTCGAGGTCGGGCAGGGCCTCGCGAGCGGTGGGATCGGGGGCGGATGCCTCGAGCAGTTCACGCTGGGACCGCACCGAGACGTACTCGCCGGCGCCCATCGAGAGCGCTCCTGCCAGGAGGCCCGCGATCCCCGTGAACAGCACGACGGCCGCGGGAACGCCCGTCGCCCCGATGCCGAGCACGAGAGCCAGGTTCGAGACGAGCCCGTCGTTCGCGCCGAAGACGGCCGCGCGGAACGATCCGGCCAGGCGGCGCCGGCCGCGCGAGGCGAGCCCGCGCACGACTTCGCCGTGGATCCGTTCGTCAGCGGCCATCGCCGCCGTCGCATCGGGATCGGTCGCATAGGGAGACCGCGCTTCCGCGCGTTGCGCGAGCGCGAGCACGAAGATCGAGCCGAAGCGACGGGCGAGGGCCGTGAGCATGCGCGTGCGCATGTCGGCGCGGGGCGTGCCGGCGTCATCGCCGTCGAGCAGCGCGAGCCAATGCGCCTCGTGGCGTCCCTCCGCGGCGGCGAGGGCGAGGAGGATCTCGCGTTCCTCGCCATCGCGGCGCGCTGCGAGCTCGCGGTAGACCGCAGCCTCGGCGCGCTCGTCGGCGAGGTAGCGGCGCCACCTGGCGCGGTCGCCCGCCGATCCGTTCGGCTGCTCGGTCACTCGTGCTCCATCCGTTCACCGGAGGCTCGGGCGGTCCGCTCGGCGCCCGCCCGCCCCGTCGCGTTCACGCCGCGTTCGCGGCCGTCAGCCACGATATCGGCGCGATCATGGTGGGGCGCGCCCGCTGGGCAGAACTGGCAGGTTTTCGGAATGCCGAACGGCGGCACGTCAGCCGACGAGGCGATTCCACCCGTCGCCGTCGACGTGCTCGAAGATGAGATTCGTCTCGGTGTGTGCCACCGCCGGATGTCCCGTGAGGTGATCGAGCACGAACTGGCGCAGCTCCTCGGCATCGCGAGCGGCAACGTGGAGGAGGTAGTCTTCGGCGCCTGCCATGTGGAAGACCCCGATCACGCCGGGCAGGTGCGGTACCTGCGCGCGGAACGCGTCGATCTCGCTGCGATCGTGCTTCACGAGCCGGATCGCAATGAGCGCTTGCAGCGACACGCCCAGCGAGGCGAGGTCGACCTCGACGCGGTACCCGCGCACGGTGCCGAGCGCCTGCAGCCGCCGCAGACGAAGCGATACGGTCGACTCGGCGACGCCCACCTCGGCGGCGAGAGCAGCACCCGAGGCGCGTGCATTCGCGGAGAGCGCCTGGAGGAGCGCCCGGTCGACGCGATCGAGTTCGGGTTTCTGCGCCACGGCGGGCCTCCTGGGAAGTTGAATGCAGAACATTCGAGGTTTGAAGCGTATCGTATGGATCCTGCAAGTCTGTTTGCTGAATCGTGCAGAATCTGTTTGATTCGACCCATGCAGACATCGTCGTCGCACCTCGAGACCCGCGCCGTGCACGGCGGCATGGCGGGCGTTCGAGAAAGCGGATCCCACGTGCCCGTCATCGACTTCTCGACCACCAATCCGCTCGGATCGGTCGAGGCCGGAGGCCTCTCCTACGAGGAACTCGCCACTGGTCATGAGCTCGGCGAAGGTCGTTCGGCGGTCTACCAGCGCCTCTGGCAGCCCGGCGTGGCACGTTTCGAAGACGCACTCGCGGGCCTCGAAGGCACCCAGGGTGCGGTGGCCTTCGCGAGCGGTATGGCCGCGCTCGCGGCGACGCTCATCGCTACGGCGTCGGCGGGCCGACCACACGTCGTCGCCGTGCGTCCGCTGTACGGCGGCACCGACCATGTGCTCGCGAGCGGTCTGCTCGGCACTCGCGTGACGTGGGCGGATGCCGCGGGCATCGCCGATGCGATCGAACCCGACACGGGTCTCGTCATCGTCGAGACGCCCGCGAACCCCACACTCGAACTGCTCGACCTGCGTGCGATCGCGGATGCCGCCGGCTCGGTGCCCGTGCTCGTCGACAACACCTTCGCCACCCCGGTGCTGCAGCGGCCGGTCGAGCATGGCGCGACGCTCGTGCTGCACAGCGCGACGAAGTATCTCGGCGGCCACGGCGACGTCATGGGCGGGATCGTCGCGGGCGACCAGGAGTGGATGGGGCGGCTGCGACAGGTGCGAGCGCTCACCGGCGGACTGCTGCATCCGATGGGCGCCTATCTCCTGCACCGTGGCCTGCGCACACTGCCGCTGCGAGTTCGCGCCCAGCAGGCCACCGCCGAGGTGCTCGCCAGGCGACTCCTCGAACACCCGGCGGTCGCGCACGTGCGCTACCCGGGGCTGCCGGGCCAGGACCCCTCGGGACTCATCGGTACGCAGCTCGACGGACCGGGATCGATCATCGCGCTCGAGCTCGTGGGCGGATATCCGGCAGCCGCACGATTCACGGAGTCGTGCGACCTCGTGACGCACGCGGTCTCGCTCGGCGGTGTCGACTCGCTCGTGCAGCACCCCGCCTCCCTCACGCACCGGCCTGTCGCGGGTGAAGCCAAGCCCGGTGCGGGCGTCGTGCGTCTCTCGATCGGCCTCGAACACGTCGACGACCTCACGGCCGATCTCATGACGGCGCTCGATGCAGCGGCTGAACTGGACGTTCCTGGCCCAGGCCGAGCTGCGGCATCCGTCGTGCCCGATGCGTCGATCGGCACCGTACGAGAAGCGGCGGCCGCTCGCTGACTCCCGCCGGCCGTCTCAGCGACTGCCGAGGCGACGTCGCAAGAGCTCGATGCGGGCCTGCAATTGCGTGACGCTCGCTTGCGCGACGGCAGGCCCCCCGCAGACGCGCCGAAGCTCGGCGTGCACTTGCGAGTGTGCCTCTCCGGTGTGCCTCGCCCAGAGTCCGACGAGGCTGTTGAGGAGCGAACGCTGCTCCTTGAGCGTGCGATACAGCGCAACGGGTTCGGGCTTCTCTTCTTCAGCGACCTGTCGTCGTCGCTCGCCCGCTCGCCGGGACTGCCGTGACTGCCGGTGCCGCAGCAGCTCGGCGACCTGCTCGGGCTCGAGGAGCCCGGGGATGCCGATGAAGTCGAACTCCTCGTCGCTGCCGGGTTCCGCGAGCGTGCCGAACTCGGTGCCGTCGTAGAGCACCCGGTCGAAGGACGCGTCGGATCCGATCGCCTCCCACGCGCCGAGCCCGGCCTCCTCTGACGCGCGTTCCTCGCGGTTCGCGGCGTTCAGCAGCTCGTCGTCGAGGAGCCCGTCGTCGTCCTCATCGCCGCCCCGACGGTCGAGCGCGTGATCGCGCTCGAGCTCGAGCTGAGCCGCGAGCGCCATGAGCCCGGGCACGTTCGGCAGGAACACCGATGCGGTCTCACCGCGCCGCCTCGCCCGCACGAAGCGGCCGATCGCCTGCGCGAAGAAGAGGGGCGTGGAGGCGCTCGTCGCGTAGACGCCCACGGCGAGCCGTGGCACGTCGACGCCCTCGGACACCATGCGCACCGCGACCATCCACCGCCTCGTGTTGCCCGAGAACTCCTCGATGCGCGAGCTCGCCTCCTTCTCGTCGGAGAGCACGACCGTGACGGGCTCGCCGCAGATCTCCTCGAGGATCTTGGCGTAGGCGCGCGCCGTTGACTGGTCGGTCGCGATCACGAGCCCGCCGGCGTCGGGGATCCCGTGCCGCACCTCGGTGAGCCGCCGGTCGGCTGCGCGCAGCACGGCCGGAATCCACTCCCCGGTGGGTTCGAGGGCCGTGCGCCACGCCGACGAGGTGATGTCTTTCGTGTTGTCCTCGCCGAGCTTCGCCTCCATCTCGTCGCCGGCCCTCGTGCGCCACCGCATGTGGCCGGCATAGACCATGAACAGGACCGGCCGCACGACACCGTCGTGCAGTGCTCGCGCATAGCCGTAGTTGTAGTCGCTCTTCGAGACGCGCACCCCGGCGGCGTCGGGCTCGTATTGCACGAACGGGATCGGCGCGGTATCGGAGCGGAACGGCGTGCCCGTGAGCGACAACCGCTTCGTCGCCGGCTCGAACGCCTCACGGATCGCGTCGCCCCACGACAGCGCGTCGCCACCGTGGTGCACCTCGTCGAGGATCACGAGGGTGCGGCCCGAGAGCGTGAGCTCCCGATGCAGGGCCGGCCGCATGGCGACCTGGGCGTAGGTCACGACGACCCCATGGAAGTGCCGGGCGCTGCGGCCGTGGGCATTGCGGAACCCGGGATCGAGGCGGATGCCGGCGCGCGCCGCGGCATCCGCCCACTGTCGCTTCAAATGGTCGGTGGGCGCGACCACCGTGATGCGGTCGATCACCCGGCGGGCGCGCAACTCGGCCGCGAGGCGCAGGGCGAACGTGGTCTTGCCGGCGCCCGGCGTGGCGGCAGCGAGGAAGTCTCGGGGCTGTTCGGCCAGGTAGAGCTCGAGGGCTTCGGCCTGCCACGCGCGCAGCTTGCTCGCCGTGCCCCAGGCGGCGCGCTCGGGGAAGGACGGGGAGAGGTGCTCGGCGGCCGAGGTGCCCGGCAGGGGGCCGGAAGGGGTCGCGGTGCTCACTGGATTCGAGGCTACCCGAGGCGGCCGACATCCTCGAACCACGACGAGTGCAGAATGGAACCATGGTCACGCAGCAGCACCCCTGGTCTCGCTATGTCGCCATCGGCGATTCGTTCACCGAGGGCATCGGCGACCCAGATCCCAACGTGCCGGGCGGCCATCGGGGCTGGGCCGACCGGGTTGCCGAGGTGCTCGGCCAGGGCGTCGAGGATTTCGCCTACGCGAATCTCGCGGTGCGCGGCAGGCTCATGCAGGAGATCATCGACGAACAGCTCGAGCCCGCGCTCGCGTTGCACCCCGACCTCATCACGATCTCCGCCGGCGGCAACGACGTCATTCGCCCTGGCACCGATCCCGACGAGATCGCCGGCAGGTTCCAGTACGCGATCGAGCGGCTCTCACGCGATCGTGCGACGATCGTGATCTTCACGGGAGTGGATGTCGGCTTCTCCCCCGTGTTCCGCGGCATCCGCGGCAAGGTCGCGATCTACAACGAGAACCTCCGCACGATCGCCGCGAAGTACGACTGCATCGTCGCCGACCTGTGGGCGCTCACCACCATTCAAGACCAGCGCATGTGGGCGCCCGACCGCCTGCACCTCAACTCCCTGGGCCACCACACGGTCGCGCGCATGGTGCTCGCCGCGCTCAACGTCGAGAACTCGCTCGAGCCGCTGAAGCCCGAGCCCCTGCCCCTCAGCACGTGGCGCCAGGCTCGCGCCGGAGATCTCGCTTGGGCCCGGGAGTACCTCGTGCCCTGGGTGCTCCGCCGGGTGCGGCACCAGTCGTCGGGCGACTTCGTCACGGCGAAGCGGCCAGACGCCGGGCCCTACTCGCGCGGCGACTGAGCCCCGGCCTCGAGTGCGCCGGGATTCGACAGTCGCCACCAGGCGCCCGGATCCTCGATCGCCGCGTCGAGTTCGAGCGCGACGACGATCTCCTGCGTGCCGGCTCTGACCGTCGCCGTGCCGACCTCGGCGCCGCTCGCCGCGACGGTGACGGGAGCGGCCACGACCTCGACGTCGACCGGGGTGTCGCTCCAGATGACGACGGATGCCCCTTCCACCGCGCGTGCGCGGGCGGTGTCGCCCCACGCCGTGGAGTACGACGCCAACTCCTGGCCGGCCTCGAGTGCCGTGACCTCCTGGAATCCGGGTGCGATGCTGTCGAGGAGCGCGGCGATGGCCTCATCGAGCACGGTGTGGTTCTCTCCCCCGAGCACCACGCCGACGACCGTGACGACCTGCGAGCCGACCGGGTAGTCCGCGGAGAACAGCAGGTTCGCCGCGTCGTCGGTCGTACCGGTCTTGATGCCGTCGACGCCATGGGTGCCGAGCAGCTTGTTCGAGTTCTTGACGGTGCCGATCACAGGCAGGTCCATGCTCTGCGTCGCGACGAGCTCGGAGACCGTGGGATCGGCGAGGGCGATCTCCCCGAGTTCGACGAGCTCGGCCGGGGTGCTGACGTTGTCGAGGGAGATGCCGCTCGAATCGACGAGCCGGGTGTTCTCGAGCCCGTGTTCGTCGAGCCAGCCCTGTGCGGCATCGAGGAACGCCTCCATCGACCCGTAGGCCCAGGTCGCGAGCGAGATCGCGTAGTTGTTCCCCGATGCGAGGAGCATCGCCGCGAGGCTCTGCCGCTCGCTCAGTGTGGTGCCGGCACTCACCGGTGCGACCGAGCCGTTCTCGGCGACGACCTGCCAGTAGAGATCGACGTCGGCCTCGGTGTACTCGATGCCGGGGCCCTCTTCGCCCGGGGCGAGCGGTTTGGCCTCGAGGATGAGCAGTGCCGTGACGATCTTCGTGATGCTCGCGATGGGCATGAGCGACTGGTCGGGGCTCGCGGCGAGCAGTCCGTCGAAGCCGACGGCGCCGACCGCGTAGCCGCCGAAGCTCGGCAGTGCGAGCGGCTGCGCGGCTGCCACGATGGGCTCGGGAGCCGACACCGCCGGCTGCGCCGCGGGGATCGGAGCGCCGAGCGTGTTGCCCGCGTACATACCGCCGGTGAGCAGCAGGGCGAGCACCACCGCGAGCGAGCCGAAGACGACGATGCGTCGCCGCCGGTAGGTCGTGGTGCGATCGGGTCGGCGCTCGCGTTCGAGGGTCGGCAGTTGCGGTGACATCCGTTCGAGCCTAATCGTCGGCGCTGAGCGCGTAGAGCACGACGGCGGCCGCCGCCGCGACGTTGAGGGAGTCGACACCGTGCGACATCGGGATCGTGACGACCGTGTCGGCCGCGGCGAGTGCGTTCCGGCTGAGCCCGTCGCCCTCGGCGCCGAACACGACGGCGAGTCGGGTGGGCGGATCGGCCGCGAGTGCCCTCAGCGAGACGGCCCCGTCGGCGAGGGCGAGCGCGGCGATGGCGAAGTCGTGGACTCGCAGCATCCGCTCAGCCTCAGGCCAGTCGGGCAGTCGGGTCCACGGCACCTGGAAGACCGTGCCCATGCTCACGCGAACGCTCCGGCGATACAGCGGGTCGGCGCAGCGAGGGCTGACGAACACCGCGTCGGCGCCGAGCGCCGCGACCGAGCGGAAGATCGCGCCGACGTTCGTGTGGTCGACGATGTCCTCGAGCACCACGACCCGGCGGGCGGCCCTGAGCAGCTCCGCTGGATCGGGCAGTTCGGGTCGCTCGAACGCGGCGAGGGCCCCGCGGTGCACGCGGTACCCGGTGATCGCCTCGAGCTGGTCGGGGTCGGCGAGGTGCACCGGGATGTCGAACGGAGCGAGGGCCTCCTGCAATCCGGGCAGCCACTTCTCCTCCATCAGCACCGAGCGCGGCCGGTGCCCCGCGGCGACCGCCCGGCGGATGACCTTCGCCGACTCGGCGATGTAGAGCCCTCGCTCGGGCTCGGTGGCACTTCGCAGGGTCACGTCGGTCAGCCGCGCGAAGTCGGCGACGGTGTCGGATGCCGCGTCGCGGACTCGTTCGATGTGCATGGGTCTCCTCGCTTCCAGCCTGCCAGTGCACGAAACATTCCGGTAAACCGACACGTCTAGAATCAGACCACCGTCGAAGGGAGACGCGTGTCAATCGGCACCGGAGTACCCGTATCGACCGACGCCCTGCTCGAAGAGGCGATCGGCCTCATGCGGGGCGCGCGCGTGGCCGTTCTCACGGGCGCCGGCGTGAGCACCGACTCGGGGATCCCCGACTATCGCGGCGAGGGTGCGCCCGTGCGCACGCCGATGACGGTGCAGGCCTTCCTGGCCTCTGAGAACTCGCGCAAGCGGTACTGGGCCGGCAGTCACCTCGGATGGCGCAGCTTCGGCAGCGCCCGGCCGAACACCGGACACCTGGCCCTGGCGAAGCTCGAAGCGGGCGGGGTCGTCTCAGGCGTCGTCACGCAGAACGTCGACGGACTGCACCGCCGCGCCGGCAGTCGTCACGTCGTCGAACTGCACGGCAGCATGGATCGCGTGCTGTGCCTGAGCTGCGGCCAGCACTATGCGCGCCAGGCGATCGCCGACCGGCTCACCGAGCTGAACCCCGAGATCGACCTCGGCACCACGATCCGGCTCGCTCCCGACGGCGACGTGCAGGTCGACGACGTCGAAGCCATGGCCATCCCCGCGTGCACCGTATGCGGCGGGGTACTGAAGCCCGACGTCGTCTTCTTCGGCGAATTCGTGCCGGCCGACATCTTCAAGGCCGCGGCGTCGCTTGTGCAATCGGCCGAGGTCCTGCTCGTCGCGGGCTCGTCGCTCGTCGTGAACTCGGGCATGCGGCTCATCGAGCAGGCACGCCGGCGACGGCTGCCCATCATCGTCGTGAACCGGGGCATCACGAAGGGCGACAGCCGCGCCGTCGTGAAGATCGACGCCGGCGCGAGCGAGACGCTCACCGCCATGGCCGACGCGCTGTTGGCGTGACGCCGCGCCGCGCCACCTGTGCGCGGGGAGTTCAGGCGCTGGTGCGTCGGCGCCGGGGTGATTGGGGTGCGACCGTGCGCCGCATGAGGTCGAGCAGCCGCTCGGCCGACTCGCTCCAGGTGTACCCCGCAGCGGCTTCGACTGCTGCAGCCGAACGACGCTCCCACTCCCCCTCGCGCTCGAGCGCCCACAATGCGGCCACGAGCCCCTCGGGATTGTCGGGATCGAAGAACAGGGCCGCCGCGCCGCCGATCTCGCGGAAGATCGGGATGTCGCTCACGACGACGGGCGTGCCGAGTCGCATGGCCTCGACGAGCGGGATGCCGAAACCCTCCGCCCGCGAGGCCGTGACGAGGGCGGTGGCGCCGGCGAGCAGCTCGGCGTACTCGGCATCCGTCACGCCGTCATGGAAGACGAGTCTCGCTTGCGGCGCGAGCCTCGTGAGCCTGGTGCGCTCGACTGGCGTGATGCGGCTCAGGAGGTGCAGCTCGTGGTCGGGCAGCGCGGCGACGGCGCGCACGAGCGTGTCGACGTTCTTGTAGGGCATGAACGAACCCATGTAGAGGAGCCGATTCGCGGCCGGCCTGCGCCGGGGAAGCTCTGGGCGGCCGAGGCCGTCGGCGGCATTCGGCACGACCGTCACCGGGCGATCGGCGAGGTGATGCTCACGGATGAGGTCGGCGGTCGTCTGCGAGACGGTGACCACGGCATCGGCGCGATTCAGCAGCATCCGCTGCGGCCACCAACCGAGGTGGTAGAGCCGCCACAACAGGCGCACGGCGAGCGGCAGGTCGCGCGGCGGGGTGCGGTTCTCGTAGTAGATCAGATCGTGCACCGTGAGCAGGAGGCGGTAGTCGCGCCCCCACGAGCCCATCGTCTGCATAGGCGTGAAGACGAGATCGGGCCGGAGCTTGTTCACCTGCAGCGCCACGAACGGTTCACGGATGCTCGTGACCGGGCTCACGAGCTGCCACGGCAACGGCGGCAGCATCTCGAGTTGCCGGTGGTCGCTGATCAGCATGGTGAGCGGATGCCGCTTGCCGAGCTCGGTCACGATGCCGGCCGTGAACCGGCTGATGCCGTCGTGCTGCCCGATGCGGATGTACCGGCAGTCGACGACGAGCCTCACGCGCGTGCTCCGGAGCGCAGGAACTTCTGGATGCGCGCCGCGGCGTCGCCGGGGGTCTCGTAGTGGATCAGATGGCCGACCTCGGGGATGACCTCGAGCGTGGCATTGGGGAACAGCGTGGCGAGCCGGTGCTGGGCAGCGATCGGAGTGACGTCGTCGCGCTCGGCGGCGACGAGGAGCGTCGGCACCTCGATCTGCGGGGCGTATTCGCGCACGTCGTGGCTCACGGAGGCCTGAAACGCCTCGAGCACGGCGTCGCGATCGCCGAACGCCGAGAAGTAGCGATCGTGCTGGTCGTGGATCCAGCGGCGCAGGGTCTTCGACCGGGTCTTCGCCATCGTCACACTCATGACCCGGACGATCGCTCCATTGCGCAGCAGTGCGAAGCCCGCGCGCTCGGGCAGAGCGGCCGCCATGCGGTAGTAGAACACGGCGAGTCGGGTCATGACGCCGCGGGAACCCTCGAGGGCCGGTGCGCCGATCGGGTTCACGAGCACGAGTCGCTCGGGCGCGAGACCCCCGGCCACCGCCGCGGCAGCGACGATGGAGCCGAATGAGTGGCCGAGCAGCGCGAAGCGGCCCTCGATGCCGACTGCGGCGAGGAACCCCGTCAGCCAGGCCGCGTAGCCGTCGATGTCGTGGCGCCGGTCGGTGAGGTTGGCTGAGCCGCCGAAGCCCGGCAGGTCGGGCGAGACGATGCGGAATCCGGTCAGTTGCGCGACGACCGGCTCGAGGCCGTGGTGGTCGCCGCGGAACCCGTGCACGAGCACGAGCACGGGAGCGCGCTCGTCGCCGTATTCCCACCAGGCGGTCTCGGTGCCGGCCACGTCGGTGCGGTGCTCCCGCACGGGAATGCGAGCGAGCTGCTCTGCGTACGGGGAAGCGATCATCCTCGCCATTCTACGGGCGCGAGCTGGACGACAGCGCCCGCTCAGCAGCGGATGCCGCGGACACGCGAGCGGCTCCCCCGCTGTTGACGGTGGCCGCCCCTAGCCTGTCGACATGGATGACACGACCGCAGCTCCCTGGGCCGACACGCTGGCCGTCTTCGACCTCGAGACCACCGGCATCGACGTCGAGACGAGTCGCATCGTCACCGCGTACGTCGGCGTGCTCGGGCGCGACGGCGAGGTGATCGAGCAGCGCGACTGGATCATCGACCCCGGCGTCGAGATCCCCATGGCGGCATCGATCATCCACGGCGTCACCACCGAGCGCGCGCGCCTCGAGGGGCAGGCACCGCCCGTCGCCGTCGCCGAGATCATCGCGGCCCTCACCGGGGTCGCGGGCCGCGGCCTGCCGATCGTCGCGTACAACGCCGCCTACGACCTGACCCTGCTCGATCGCGAAGCGCTGCGATACGGCCTCACCGCGCTGCCGGTGCCCGGTGCCGTCGTCGACCCGCTCGTCATCGACAAGGCCGTCGACCGGTATCGACGCGGCAAGCGCACCCTCTCCGCGACGGCGGAGCACTACGGGGTCTCCCTCATCGACGCCCATGACGCCGGCGCCGACGCCGTGGCCGCCGGCCGGGTCGCCCAGGCGATCGCCCGAGCCTTTCCCGAGCTGGCGACGACCGCCGTGGCGGCGCTGCATGCCCGGCAGGTCGACTGGAGCCGCGAGCAGGCCGAGAACTACCAGGCGTGGCGGCGGGCGAACGGCAGTCCCGAGTTCACCACATCGGGCGAGTGGCCGGTGCGCTGAGCAGCGGAATCGCTCGCAGGCACGACGAAAGGCGGGCGACCTCGGTCGCCCGCCTTTCGTGTCGGCTCTTACTGGCCGAAGCCCTTGAAGCGCTTGTTGAACTTCTCGACGCGACCGGCCGAGTCCATGATGCGCTGCTTGCCCGTGTAGAACGGGTGCGACTCCGACGAGATCTCGACGTCGATCACCGGGTAGGTGACGCCATCGAGCTCGATCGTCTTGTCGCTCGAGACCGTCGAACGGGTGAGGAACGTGGCACCCGAAGCGAGGTCGCGGAAGACGACGGCGGCGTAGTCGGGGTGGATGTCGGTCTTCATGGAGACTTCCTTGTTGATCGGATGGTGACTTCGGACCTGCCGAGACGCAGCGCGCGCAGACAGGAAAGCGTGATGACCCTCGGGCCAGCTACCGATTCTAGCAGAATCGTCGCAAGCGTACGTCAAGCGGCGCGCGCGACGAATCGCCCGCTGGCCTCGCTGAGCTCGATCGGGATCCCGAACGTCTCGGTGAGGGTGTCGGACGTGAGCGCGTCGTCGAGCGGACCGGCCGCGACGACCCCGCCGTGGGCGAGGAGCATCGCGTGCGTGAAGCCGTTCGGGATCTCCTCCACGTGGTGGGTCACCATCACGATTGCCGGCGAAGAGGGCGACGAGGCGTAACCGCCGAGGAGCCCGACGAGCTCTTCGCGCGCACCGAGGTCGAGGCTTGCGGCCGGCTCGTCGAGAAGGAGCAGCTCGGGGTCGGTCATGACCGAGCGGGCGATCTGGACTCGCTTCTGCTCGCCGTCGGAGAGGCTGCCGAAACGGCGCTCGGCGAAACCCTCGAGGCCCCACTCCTTCAGCACCCGCTGCGCACGACGGAGGTCGACGGCCTCGTACTCCTCGTTCCATCGGCCCATCACCGAATAGGCGGCCGTGAGCACGACGTCGAGCACGGTCTCATTGCGCGGGATCTTCCGTGCCATCGCGGTCGACGCGAAGCCGATCATCGGCCGGAGCTCGAACACGTCGGTCTTGCCGAGCGACTCCTGGAGCACGTCGGCGGTGCCCTTCGTGGGATGCATCCCGGCGGCGGCGATCTGCAGCAAGGTCGTCTTGCCTGCGCCGTTCGGGCCGAGAATCACCCAGCGCTCGTCGGAGTCGACGCTCCACGTCACCCCGTCGAGAATCGAATTGCCGTCGCGGACCACCGACACATCGCGGAACTGCAGAACCGTACTCGCCATGGTCCCAATGCTATCGGGCACGAAGTGGGCTCCCGACGCGCACGTGCTCCGCCGGCGGGCTATCGAGCCAGAACGGCCGCGTACACCTCGCGAGTGCGGCCGGCGATCGCGTCCCAGGCGAATCGCGCCTCGGCGCGCAGTCGACCCGCTTCGCCCATGGCCCGCGCACGCGCCGGATCGGCGACGACGCGGGTGAGTGCGGCGGCGAGGTCCTCGACGAAGCGATCGGGATCGAGAGGCGTGCCGGTGCCGTCGTCGGCCTGCTCGATCGGCACGAGCACGCCGGTGACGCCGTCATCGACGACCTCGGGAATGCCGCCGGTCGCCGTGCCGACCACGGGTGCGCCGCATGCCATCGCCTCGAGGTTCACGATGCCGAGCGGCTCGTACACCGAGGGACAGACGAACACCGTCGCGGCCGTGAGCAACGCGGTGAGCTCGGCACGCGGCAGGTGCCGATCGATCCAGACGACGCCGCTGCGCTCGGCGCGCAGGGCTTCGACGAGCGCGGTGACCTCGGCCATGATGTCTTCGGTGTCGGGCGCGCCCGCGCAGAGCACGAGCTGCACATCTTCAGGCAGCAGGCGCGCGGCGCGAAGCAGGTACGGCAGCCCCTTCTGGCGGGTGATCCGGCCCACGAAGATCACCGCCGGGCGGTCGGGGTCGACACCGAGCGCGCGCACCGTGTCGGGATCGTCGAGCGGCCGCCAGTCCTCGAGGTCGATGCCGTTGTAGACCACCTCCACGCGGGCGGGGTCGATCGACGGGTACGCACGCAGGATGTCGCGGCGCATCCCCTCGCTCACGGCGATCACCGCGTCGGCGTCTTCGAACGCCGTGCGCTCGACCCAGGAGGAGACCCGATAGCCGCCGCCGAGCTGTTCGGCCTTCCACGGGCGGAGCGGCTCGAGGCTGTGCGCCGTCACGACGTGCGGAACGCCGTGCAGTCGCTTCGCCGTGAAGCCGGCGAAGTTCGCGTACCAGGTGTGCGAGTGCACGAGGTCGGCTCCGGCGGCGTCGCTCGCCATCAGGAGGTCGACCCCCATCGTGCCGAGCGCCTGGTTCGCGGCGGCGAACTCCGAGGGTGCCGGATAGCCGAACGTGCCGGCCTCGTCGCGTGGTGCACCGAAGCAGCGCACCACGACCTCGAGATCGCGACGCAGGGCACGCACGAGCTCGGCGACGTGCACGCCGGCTCCTCCATAGACCTCGGGTGGGTACTCGCGGGTGAGCAGGTCGACGCGCATGGTGCAACGCTAGCGCAGCGGCATCCGTCATGCTCCGACTTCGGTGCCCGCAGGGGCCTCGCTCTGGCTACGCTGGGGGGCATGGTGACGCGCAAAGTATTCGGCATCGTCCTCGCCGGCGGCGAGGGCAAGCGACTCATGCCCCTGACCGAAGACCGAGCGAAACCCGCCGTTCCGTTCGGCGGGCAGTATCGGCTCATCGACTTCGCGCTCTCCAATCTGCTGAACTCCGGGCTTCGGCAGATCGTCGTGCTCACCCAGTACAAGTCCCACAGTCTCGACCGGCACGTCTCGCAGACCTGGCGCATGAACGGGCTGCTGAACTCGTACGTCGCGTCGGTGCCGGCGCAGCAGCGGCTCGGCAAGCGCTGGTTCTCCGGCTCGGCCGACGCGATCCTGCAGAGCCTCAACCTCATCTACGACGAGCAGCCCGACATCATCGCCGTCGTCGGCGCCGATCACGTCTACCGCATGGACTTCAGCCAGATGATCGACGCGCACATCGAGTCGGGCGTCGACGCGACGGTCGCGGCGATCCGGCAGCCGATCTCGCTCGCCGACCAGTTCGGCGTCATCGAGGTCGATCCCGAGCGTCCCAGCCACATCAGCCGGTTCCTCGAGAAGCCGACCGACCCGGTGGGCCTCGCGGATGCGCCGCATGAAGTGCTCGCCTCGATGGGCAACTACGTGTTCAATGCCGACGCGCTCATCGATGCCGTGTTGCGCGACGGCGAGCGCACCGATTCGAGTCACGACATGGGCGGCGACATCATCCCGGCGTTCGTGGCCCAGGGCAACGCGGGCGTGTACGACCTCCGGAACAACGTCGTGCCGGGTTCGACCGACCGCGACCGCTACTACTGGCGCGACGTCGGAACGATCGACTCATTCTTCGAGGCGCACCAAGACCTCATCTCGGTGCTGCCGGTGTTCAACCTCTACAACCGGGAATGGCCCATCTTCAGCCAGCAGCTGAACTCCCCGCCCGCGAAGTTCACTCGCGACGCGCGAGGCTCGCTCGGCACGGTCATCGACTCGATCGTCTCGCTCGGCTCGGTCATCTCGGGCGCGCACGTCGAGCGCAGCGTGCTGGGTCCGTGGGCGATCGTCGGCTCCGGCGCGCATGTCGCCGACTCCATCCTCTTCGACCGCGCGCGGATCGAGGCCGGTGCCACCGTGCAGCGGGCGATCCTCGACAAGGAGGTCGTGGTCGAGGCGGGTGCCCGCATCGGCGTCGATCGCGCCGACGACATCGCACGCGGCTTCATCGTCACCGACACGGGCATCACGGTGGTCGGCAAGGGCTCCAGGGTCCGGGCCCTCGCGTGACCGATGGCGCCCCGAACCGCGCGAGCGGCCCGCTCGTCGTGCTCGACGCCGATTCCACGCTCATCCGTGAGGAGGCGATCGAGCTGCTCGCCGAAGCCGCCGGCAGCCTCGCGCACGTGGCGCTGGTCACGGAGCGGGCGATGCGGGGCGAGCTCGACTTCGCTGCGAGCCTCCGGGAGCGCGTTGCGACGCTCGCGGGACTCGATGTCGCCGTGCTCGCCGTGGCTCGTGAGCGGATGACGCCGACGCCGGGCCTCGGTGAGCTCATCGCCGGCGTGCACGCCGCGGGCGGGCGCATCGGCGTGGTGTCGGGCGGTTTCCATGAGTTGCTCGACCCGCTCGCCGAGAGCCTCGGGCTCGACTTCTGTCGGGCCAATCGGCTCGAAGTCGACGGCGGTCGCCTCACCGGGCGAGTCGACGGCCCGATCGTCGACGCCCACGGCAAGGCCGCTGCGCTCGATGAATGGGCGGCGGTCAGCGGCATCCCGCTGCGTCGCACCGTCGCGGTGGGCGACGGCGCCAACGACCTGCTCATGCTCGGGCGCGCCGCCCTCGGCGTGGCGTTCTGCGCGAAGCCGATCGTGCGCGAACGCGCGCACGTCGCGATCGACCGGCCAGACCTGTCGGGCGTTCTCGCACTCCTCGGACTTCGCGGATAGCGGCACCCGGCGGCTGATCGGCCGTCGGCTGCGACATCCGGTTCGAACCGGTGGGTCGCTAGTGGCCCATCCCGAGTCCGCCGTCGACGGGAATCACGGCGCCCGAGATGTATCCGGCGTCGTCGCCGCTCAGCCAGGTGACGACCTTGGCGACTTCGGCGGGCGAGGCGAATCGGCCGAGCGGGATGCTCTTCTTGTACTCGGCCTGCTGGGCCTCGGGCAACTCATCGGTCATGTCGGTCTCGATGAAGCCGGGCGCGACGACGTTCGTCGTGATGTTCCGGGCGCCGAGCTCACGCGTGAGCGACCGGGCCATGCCGACGAGGCCGGCCTTCGACGCCGAGTAGTTGACCTGGCCGGCCGAACCGTAGAGGCCGACGACGCTCGAAATGAGCACGATCCGGCCGAAGCGAGCCTTGAGCATGCCCTTCGATGCGCGCTTGATGACACGGAACGCGCCCGAGAGGTTGGTGTCGATGACGCTCGTGAACTCGTCTTCACTCATGCGCAACAGAAGCGTGTCGCGGGTGATGCCGGCGTTCGCCACGACGACCTCGACGGGACCGAGCGCCGCCTCGACCTCGGAGAATGCCTGGTCGAGCGATGCCGCATCCGTGACATCCGCCCGCACCGTGAGCGAGCCTTCGGGGCCTTCTCCTGAGCGTGCCGTGACGGCGACACGATGGCCCTGTGCGAGGAACTCGCCGGCGATCGCGAACCCGATGCCCCGATTGCCCCCGGTCACGAGGACGGTGCGGCTCGTCGTCATTCTGGACTCCGTTTCTGTGCGTGCGGCCGATCGGCCCGTCCCAGCATACGGCTGTCCATTCCGGGGTATCCGCCCGTGCCCAGCGGCGTAGGCTTGAGGCGGAGGAGCGCCGAGCGACCCACGGCGAGCATCATGAAGCAGCAGTCGATCACCACGCTCCCGCCCTCGCCGGAGGCCGAGCGGCGCTCGCGCATGATCAAGTACTCGGTCGCGATGTCGATCCGGGTGCTCTGCATCGTCGCGATGCTCTTCGCACAGGGATGGTGGCTCGTGGTGTTCGCAGCCGGGGCGATCTTCCTGCCGTACATCGCGGTCGTGCTCGCGAACGTGGGCGGCCCGACGCGCGCGCCGCAAGTGCTCCGCCCTGGCAACCTGCTGCCGACGACCCCCGCGGGCCCGAGCGCGCGTCCCGACACGGCCGAGGCGCCGTCGACGCCGGATGCGCCGATGACCGAAGCGCCCACGACCGATGCGCCAGAGCCGAACGAGGAACCCGACGCCGAGCGAGGCGGCCGGTGATCGGCGGTCTCGGCGGTGTGGGCGGCGAGCTCGCACAGGCAACCTGTTCTCGCGCGGGATGCCGCGAAGCGGCCGCGTGGCGCATCGAATGGCGCAACCCGCGCATCCACACGGGCGACCGATCCAAGACATGGCTCGCGTGCGAGGAGCACGTCGAGTACCTGCGCGAGTTCCTCGACGCGCGCTCGTTCCCGGTCGAGGTGCGACCGTTCGCGGCATCCGACACCGTCGTCGAGGCCGGTTCGACTCCGGATGCCGCCACGAGGAGTGATTCGTGAGGTCGTGGTCGTTCCTCCGCTCGCCGCGCTGGGCCGGGTACCTCGCCCTCACCGTCGTCTTCGCGGTCGCGTGCTCGGCGCTCGGCACCTGGCAGTTGAACCGCCGCGCCGAGGCGCTCGCCGAGGTCGCGCGGATCGACGCGAACTACGACGCCGAGCCCGTGCCGCTCTCCGAGGCGCTGCCCGACCCGGCCGCGTTCGACGTCGACCAGCGCTGGGAGGTGGTCGAGCTGTCGGGCAGCTACCTCGTCGACGAGGAGGTCGTCGTGCGAAACCGCCCGTTCGAGGGCAACTCGGGCTTCGAGGTGATCACGCCGTTCCGACTCGATGACGGGCGTGTCTTCTGGGTGAATCGCGGATGGATCGCGCAAGCACCCAACGGGCGCCCGAGCGAAGTGCCGCCCCCACCCGACGGGCACCTCGAGATCACTGCACGGCTGAAGGCCGGCGAGGACCGCATCGCCGGGCGCACGTCGACGGGCATCGAGCTCGCGACGATCGACCTCGACGAGCTCGCCGCTCGCATCGACGAGCCGAGCTACACGGGCGCGTACGGCGTGCTCGTTGAGTCGCGTTCGGAGAGCGATGAACCGCCGCTCGCCGCGGCGCGGCCAGTACGCGATGAGGGGCCGCACCTGTCGTATGCCCTGCAGTGGTTCGTCTTCGCCCTGCTCGGGTTCATCGGACTCGGGTGGTCGGCGAATCAGGAGCGGCGGGCGATCGCCGAGCTCGCAGCCGGACCGGATGCCCCGCCGGCCCCGCCGCGCAAGCCGAGGCGCGAGCGTGGCGACGCCGACATCGAGGACGAGATCCTCGATCGGCGGTGACTCAAGCGAGCTCGATGAGCTCCTGGTACTCGCTGCTCCAGTGGTCTTCCGTGCCGTCGGGCATGATGAGCACGCGCTCGGGGTTCAGTGCCTCTACCGCGCCCGGGTCGTGGCTCACGAGCACCACGGATCCCTCGTAGTGGGCGAGCGCGTCGAGGATCTCGGCGCGGCTCGCGGGGTCGAGGTTGTTCGTCGGCTCGTCGAGGAGCAGCACGTTCGCACCCGACACCACGATCATGGCGAGGGCGAGACGAGTCTTCTCGCCGCCTGAGAGCACACCGGCGGGCTTGTGCACGTCGTCACCCGTGAACAGGAACGAGCCGAGCACCTTGCGCGCCTCGGTCTCCGTGAGGTTGGGTGATGCGCTCACCATGTTCTGCAGCACGCTGCGCTGCACGTCGAGGGTCTCGTGCTCCTGGGCGTAGTAGCCGACACGGAGTCCGTGGCCGGGCTCGACGACGCCCGTATCAGGCAGGTCGACCCCTGCGAGGATTCGGAGCAGGGTCGTCTTGCCCGCACCGTTCAAACCGATGATGACGACCTTCGACCCGCGGTCGATCGCGAGGTCGACGGCCGTGAAGATCTCGAGCGAGCCGTAGCTCTTCGACAGGTCGCTCGCCGTGATCGGGGTGCGGCCGCATGGGGCGGGTGTCGGGAAGCGCAGCTTCGCCACGCGATCGACGGCGCGCACCTCGTCGAGGCCGGCGAGGAGCTTCTCGGCACGAGCGACCATCTGGTGCGCCGCAGCAGCCTTCGACGCCTTCGCGCCGAACTTCGCGGCTTGCAACTGCAGGACGCCGGCCTTCTTCTCGGCGTTCGCCCGCTCTTTCTTGCGACGCTCTTCATCGGCGGCGCGCTGGCGCTGGTAGTGCTTCCAGCCCATGTTGTAGACGTCGATCATCGAGCGGTTGGCGTCGAGGTAGAAGACGCGGTTCACGACCTCGCCGACGAGCTCGACGTCGTGGCTGATGACGATGACGCCCCCGCGATAACCCTTGAGGAACTCGCGGAGCCAGACCACCGAGTCGGCGTCGAGGTGGTTCGTCGGCTCGTCGAGGATCATCGTCTCGGCGGCGGAGAAGAGAATGCGGGCGAGCTCGATGCGGCGGCGCTGGCCGCCAGACAGCGTCTTGAGGGGCTGGTCGAGGATGCGATCAGGCAGGTTCAGGTTCGAGGCGATCGAGGCGGCCTCGGCCTCGGCCGCATACCCGCCGAGCGCCGTGAAGCGGTCGGTGAGGTTGCCGTACTTCTTCATCGCGCGCTCGGCGACGGCCGCGTCGTCGCTGCCCATCTGCATCGAGGCCTCGTGCATGCCGAGCACGAGCGAGCCGAGTCCGCGGGCGTCGAGGATGCGCGTGCGGGCGAGCATCTCGGGGTCGCCCGAGCGCGGATCTTGCGGGAGGTAGCCGATCTCGCCGCCGCGATCGATGCGGCCGCCGGTCGGCAGGGTCTCGCCGGCGAGGGTCTTCGTGAGTGTGGTCTTGCCGGCGCCGTTTCGGCCGACGAGGCCGACCTTGTCGCCCGGGGAGATGCGGAAGTCGACGTGCTCCATGAGCACTCGTGCGCCGATTCGGATCTCGAGATCATGGACGGCGAGCACGGGAATCCTCCGGAGCGACGGGTGTGGGATGGCGTGCCGAGCGGCACAGCCTCCCAGTCTATCGGTCCGGGGCGGCCGAACATCGACGGCAGCTGTACGGCGGGCGACGGATGTCACCGGCATCCGCCAGACTCGGGGCATGCCCAAGCTCGCCAGCGACGCTCGCGTTCGCGCCGCCCGCCTCGACGCTCACGGACTGCGGAGCGGCCTGCCGTCGGTCACCGCCGCGGTCACGAGGCTCGGCGCCATGCAGGCGCAGGACCTCACCGCCGCGAAATGGGTGATCGGGGCGCGAGTGCCGGGCTCGGTCGCCGCCGATGTCGATGCGGCGATCACGTCTCGCGAGATCGTGCGGTCCTGGCCGATGCGAGGCACACTCCATCTGCTTCCGACCGTGTCGCTGCGCCCGATCCTCTCGATCACCGGCCCGCGGGAGCTGCAGCGCGCGGCGACGCGCCATCGGCAACTCGAGCTCGACGATGCCGTCTACCGGTCCGCCCGCGCCGTCGCCGAGACGGAGCTCGCGGGCGGCGCCTCCCGCTCACGCGATGAGCTGCAAGCGGCGTGGAACGCCGCAGGCATCGAGACGACCGGACAGCGCGGCTATCACCTCATCTGGTGGCTCGCCAACGACGCGGTGGTCTGCTGGGGCCCGACCGAGGCTCGTGGACAGCGACTCGTGCTGCTCGACGAGTGGGCACCCGGCACGGCTCGGCACACCGACCGCGATGAGACGCTCGCGGCCATGTTCGTCGCGTACATCACCGGGCACGGGCCGGCGACCGTTCGCGACTTCGCGTTGTGGAGCGGCCTGACGCTCAGCGATGCACGCGTCGGCCTCCTCGCCGCCGGAGACGCCGTCACCCCGTTCGACGACGAGCGCTTCGTCGCTGCCGACTCCGGGTGGCCGGCCGACACCGACTCCGACACACCGCGCGTGCGGAGCAGACTGGCCCTCGCCGCGTTCGACGAGTACTTCCTCGGCTACGCCGATCGCACCGCGGTGTGCAATCCGGTGCACGCGACGAGCGTCGTTCCGGGTGCGAACGGCGTCTTCCAGCCGATCCTCGTGTCGAGCGGCCGCGTCGTGGGCACGTGGAAGCGCACGCCCGGGCGCGGCCCGCAGTCCGTCGCGCTCGCCGGCTTCGACGCGACATCCGCCATCGAGCCATCGGCCTACCGCCGGGCGTTGGGTGAGTGGGCCCGCTTCTGGGGGCTCGAACTCGGCGAGATCACCGCACGAACGTGAAGGCATGCGAACGGGCGGTCCCGACCTGCGAGACCGCCCGTTCGATGGAGTGGAATTACTGCTCGAGCGCGGCCTGCAGCTCGAGGGTGATCGTCACGGCCTCGCCGAGGAGCACGCCACCGGTCTCGAGTGCCGCGTTGTAGGTGAGGCCGAAGTCCTCGCGGTTGATGACGGTCTTCGCCGTCGCACCGCCCTTGTAGTTGCCGTAGGGGTCGCCGCCGAAGCCGCCGAACTCGAAGTCGAACGTGACGCGCTTCGTGACGCCGCGGATCGTGAGATCGCCGTCGACCTTGAAGTCGCCGTCGTCGACGCGAACGCCAGTCGACACGAAGTCGATCGTCGGGTACGTCTCGGCGTCGAAGAAGTCGCCCGTGCGGAGGTGGCCGTCGCGGGCCGGCTCATTGGTGTTGATCGAGGCGACCTCGGCCGACGCGGTCACGCTCGAGTCGAGCGGGTTCTCACCGGTCACGAAGGTCGCGTCGAAGCGCTCGAACTTGCCCTTCACCTTGCTGATCATGAGGTGGCGGAGACTGAAGGCGACCTCGCTGTGCGCGTTGTCGATCTTCCAGGTGCCAGCCTTGTAGCCGGGGATCTCGGTCGTCAGGGCGGTGCTCGTCATATTCAGCGGTCTCTCTCCAGGTCGATGTCGCGCGGCCGATCGGCCACACACATGCAAACACATGAATCCGGGAGGTATTCCCAATACCCAGATACGACTCAGGTTGAGAGCGCTCGCCGCATCGTCAGCACGCGCGTGACGGCGTCATCGAGGCGCTCCTGGCTGATGCGGCCGCTCTGCACGGCCGCCGCGATCGCGCCGGCGAGTGAGGGCACCGAGATACCGAACTCTGCCGGGTCCGCCGGCAGCACGTACAGCAGCAGGTCGGCACCCGCCGCGACGGCGCGCACGGCGTTCTCGCCCGGATCGGCGAACTCGGGCAAGCCGTTGTGCTGCAGCATGAGCATGTCGTCGGTGACGACGATGCCATCGAAGCCGAGTTCGTCTCGAAGGATCCGATGCCACTCCGGGGAGAGTGAGGCCGGGGCGGCATCGATCGCGGGATAGGCCAGGTGGCCCGTCATGACCATCTCGGCGCCGGCGTCGATTCCCGATCGGAAGGGCAGGGCAGGGCCGGCGCGCCATTCCTCGATCGTCAGGGGTGCACTCGGGACGCTCATGTGAGAATCGCCGGGAGCGGCACCATGGCCCGGGAAGTGCTTGAGCGTGCTCGCGACGACGCCGCGCTCCCCCGCCACCGCAGCCGCGACGCGCTCGGCCGAACCCGCCGGATCGGTGCCGAGCACACGGCCGTAGATGAACGAGCCGGGATCGGCGGTCACGTCGGCGACGATGCCGAAGTTCGCTGAGATCCCGCCTTCGGCGAGGTACCCGGCACGCGAGGCGAATGCGTCGCGCGTCGCCGCGGGCGGCTCGCCGCGCAGGCCTTCGGCGCCCGCCGCGTCGTCCCACTCGAGCCGCTGCACCTCACCGCCCTCCTCGTCGATGCCGATGAGCGGCGGGGCTTCGGGGTCGACCGCGAGAGCCGTGGTGAGTGCGGCGAGTTCGGCCGGCGTGGCGGGCATGTTGTCGCCCATCAGGATGAGCCCGGATGCCCCGGCATCGAGGAGCGCGCGGAGCGGCGCCGGGTCGGTGCCGGGCGCATGCAGCATGAGCAGCGCGGCGGACTTCTGCTCGAGCGTGAGCTGCGACATCCGCTCGTCGACCCAAGCGGCGATCGGGTCGACCGGGGGCGGCGTTGTCGTCGGCTTTGTCGTCGCAGGAGGCGCCGGCGTGTTCGATTCGGGTGATTCTGCCGGTGCGCCGCCCGCGCATGCGGCCAAGCCGATGAGCACCGCCGTCATCAGGAACGGCAGCGCAGCCGTTCGCTTGACTCGCACCGGCCCGAGTTTACGCTGCGTGTCCGAACGAACGCTGCGCCGCAGCTGGGTAGACTCGCGTGGCCCGAGGGGGGTGGGGATGCGATCCGGGATCCGTCTGCTGGCAGGACTCGCCGTGGTGCTCGCGACGACCCTCACCGTGCCCAGCGCCGCCTCCGCCGAGGAGTATCCGAGCTGGGAGGACGTGGAGTCCGCCAAGCGCGACGTCGCGTCACGTGAAGCCGAGGCGAGCCGTATCACGGCCTTCGTCGACGAGCTCGAGGCCGAATCCGGCCGACTCGGTGACGCTGCCGTCGCCGCGGCAGCCGCATCCGCAGCTGCCGAGTCCGCGCACGCGGACGCCTCGGCACGCGCCGAGACGATGCGCGCGAGCGCCGATGCAGCCGAGGCCGAAGCCACCTCGGCCGCCCGGCAGCTCGCCCGGGTCGGGGCCGTGCTCGCGAGATCAGGCGGCGCGGATGTCACGTTGCGCCTCCTGTTCGGACCCGACGACGACCACGATCTCCTCATCGGCCTGTCACGGGCGGCGCAACTGACGAACGTCTACGGCTCGGTCGTCGATCGAGCGCGCGCCGCCGAAGCGGACGCGGCGGCGCTCAGCGCGCAAGCCGAGGTCGCCGAAGGAGAGCGAGCCCGCCTCGCGCGTGAGGCAGCCGCAACTGCCGAAGCGGCTCGCATCGCGCACGAGGCCGCCGCCGCTCGCGTCGCCGAGCAGCAGGCCGCACTCGATACGCTGTATGCCCAGCTCGCGAGCCTGCGCGACCGCACGGTCGAGCTCGAGCGGAGCTTCCGGGTCGGCCAGCAGGCGGCGGCCGACGAGGCCGCACGACGAGCGGCAGCGGCAGCTGCGGCCGCCAACGCCGGATCCGGCGGCGGCGGCGGTGCTCCTCCGCCCGGCATCGTCGTCGACCCGGCAGCAGCGAAGGCGTATGCGGCCGGCGCCATCGCGCGCCACGGCTGGGGCGACGGCGAATATCGCTGCCTCGTGCTCCTGTGGACGCGCGAGTCGAGCTGGCGCGCCGACGCCTACAACGCGTCGAGCGGTGCCTACGGCATTCCGCAGTCCCTTCCGGGCAGCAAGATGGCGGCCGCGGGCGCCGACTGGCGCACCAACGCCGCGACGCAGATCGACTGGGGGCTCTCGTACATCGCGGCGCGCTACGGGGCCCCGTGCGGTGCATGGGCGCACTCAGAGGCGTACAACTGGTATTGATGCCACATCAGGACGAACGCGAAGCCTTCCGCCGCCACGGGGCGGAAGGCGTGCTGCTCCTCGGTGGTGGGGCTGCGATCCTCCTCCAGCTCGCGGATCCCCGGGTAGCCCGAGGCGTCGCCCGGCACAGCGGATTCCGCGAACGGCCGCTCGACCGCCTCCTCGGGACCCTCGACTACGTCTACGCGATCGGCTTCGGCGACGACGAGATCGCCGAAGCCGCCGTGCGCACCGTGAACGCGCGGCACGCGCCGGTGCGGGGGCCCGCGTCCGCAGAGTCCCCCGAGTACAACGCCTTCGACGCCGATGCGCAGCGCTGGGTCGCATCGACGCTGCTCGCGGTCGCACTGGAACTGCACGAACGGCTCTGGGGCCCGCTCGACGCCGCGGCCGGAGACGCGATCGTACGGAGCTACGGGGCACTCGGCCACCGACTGCAGTCGGCACCCGCCGGCTGGCCGGAATCCCGAGCCGAGTTCGACGCATGGTGGGACGAGCGGGTCGCGCTGCTCGAGGTCGGCGCCGACGCCCGATCGGTCGCCCGGTCGTTGCTCTCAGGAGCATCCGCGCTGCCGTACGGCACCGCCGCGTTCCTTCCCCCAGTACGACTCATCACCGCGGCGCTGCTGCCGCCTGACGTGCGAGAAGCGTACGGATTCCGGTGGACGCCCCGGGTCGAACACGTCGCCAACGGATGGCTCGACGCCATCGCGACCGTCTGGCCGTTCCTGCCCCGGATGATCCGCCACGCCCCGATGCACGCATCTCTCCGACGCGCGCGACGCCGCAGCCGGTACGCTGAGCTTGAGCATGAGGACGACGATGACCCAGCAACCACTGCACCGGAACGAGGCGCTCGACAACATCGATCGGCGTATCGTCGCCGAGTTGAGCCGTGATGGGCGACTCTCGGTGCGAACCCTCGCCGAGCGCGTGCACATCTCGCGCACCGCGGCCCACAATCGGGTGCAGCTGCTGCTGAAGCGCGGCGTGATCACCGGCTTCGGGGCGCAGATCGATCGCAAGGCCATCGGCCTGCACATCTCCGCGCTCGTCGTCGTCCGCATCGGCGAGGTGTCCTGGGAGGAGATCGCCGCGAAGCTCGCGACACTTCCCTTCGTCGAGAAGGTGCAGGCCGTCTCCGGCGACATCGACATCATGCTCACGGTCAGCGCCCCCGACCACGAGCAATTGAGCCAGGCGATCCTGCGCGACATCCACGACATGCCCGGCGTCGTCTCGACGAGATCGCACCTGATCCTCGCCGAACTCGACGGACATCCGCCCGCGCAGACCCTGGACATCTGGCACGCCTGAGCGCCGCGAACCGGACGCACGGCAACGGTTTCGTGCCCGCCGGGCCGATCGTTCACGCTTGCCGAAAAGGCGATGCGACGGCCTCGTGAGAGGCGCACCATGGCCATATGAGCCTCAATGTCGAGCATGACGCAGCCCGTCGAGCCCTTCCCTCCGAGAAGCCGCTCCGGTTGCTCGACAATGCCGGGCACGCGGTCACCGGAGCCGCCACCGGCGGGTTCAGCCTGCCCGGCACCGAGACCCTCCTCGACCTCTACCGCAAGATGGTCGTCGCCCGTCGGTTCGACGTGCAGGTCACCGCGCTCACGAAACAGGGTCGGCTCGCGACCTATCCCTCGGCGTACGGGCAGGAGGCATGCGAGATCGGCGCCGTCTCCGCGATCACCGCCGACGACTGGCTCTTCCCGACCTATCGCGAGAGCGTCGCACTGCTCACGCGCGGCATC
Source organism: Agromyces albus (assembly GCF_030815405.1). Classification (NCBI taxonomy): domain Bacteria; kingdom Bacillati; phylum Actinomycetota; class Actinomycetes; order Micrococcales; family Microbacteriaceae; genus Agromyces; species Agromyces albus. The sequence goes on from NZ_JAUSWX010000001.1 coordinate 1,738,315, forward strand.
GATCCGGGCGACATCCTGAAGTCCTTCCGCGGCGACTGGCACAGCGGCTACGACCAGCGCGCGCACCGCACGTCCACGCAGACCACACCCCTCGCGACCCAGGCGCTGCACGCCGTCGGCCTCGCGCATGCCGCGCGGTTGCGGCACGACCCGATCGTCGCACTGACCTTCATGGGCGACGGCGCGACGAGCGAGGGCGACGCGCACGAGGCGTTCAACTTCGCCGCGGTGTGGCAGACGCCCACGGTGTTCATCGTGCAGAACAACCAATTCGCGATCAGCGTCCCGCTCTCGCGGCAGACGCACGCGGCCACGCTCGCCGACAAGGCGGTCGGCTACGGCATGCCCGGCTTCCACGTCGACGGCAACGACGTCGCCGCCGTGTACGCCGTGACGCGCGCCGCGGTCGACCGCGCGCGAGCAGGCGGCGGCCCGACGCTCATCGAGGGGCTCACGTACCGGATCGAGGCGCACACGAACTCCGACGACCCGACGCGCTATCGCCACGCCCGTGACGTCGAGCACTGGAAGCGGCGCGATCCGATCGAGCGGCTCGAGAAGTACCTCGTCTCCGAGGGCGCCCTCACCGAGGCGACCAGATCCGAGATCACGGATGCCGCCGAGGCGCTCGCCACGCACACGCGCGAGGTCATCACCGCCGAGGCCGAGCTCGATCCGCTCGAGCTCTTCGATCACGTGTACGCGAACCCACGCGCTGCCTTGCTCGAACAGCGCGCCCGCCTCGAGGCGGAACTCGCCGAAGCTGCCGCGGAGTCACGATGACCGCGACGAAGACGAGAAGCGGTGGCGGCGCGGCATCCGCGCCCACGCAGCTCACGATGGCCGGCGCACTGAATGCCGCGCTCCGCGACGCGATGGCCGAGGACGACCGCGTCGTGGTCTACGGCGAGGACGTCGGCCCGCTCGGCGGGGTGTTCCGGGTCACCGACGGGCTTCAGCAGCAGTTCGGCGACGAGCGCATCTGGGATTCGCCGCTCGCGGAATCGGGCATCGTGGGCACCGCGATCGGCATGGCGATCTACGGAATGCGACCCGTCGTCGAGATGCAGTTCGACGCGTTCAGCTATCCCGCGTTCGAGCAGATCGTCTCGCACGTCGCGAAGATGCGCAATCGCACGAAGGGGCGGGTGAGCCTGCCGCTCGTGGTGCGCATTCCGTGCGCCGGCGCGATCGGGGGCGTCGAGCACCACTCGGACTCCTCGGAGTCGTACTGGGCGTCCACACCCGGCCTCACAGTCGTGATGCCTTCGAACCCCGCAGACGCCTACTCGATGCTCCGCGAGGCGATCGCGAGCGACGATCCCGTGATCTTCATGGAGCCGAAGAGCCGATACTGGGCGAAGGCGCCGCTCGCGCTGCCCGTGACCACCGCGCCGATGGACCGCGCGCTCGTCGTCCGCGAGGGCTCGGACGTGACGCTCATCGGCTACGGCCCCACCGTGCGCACCGCCCTCGAGGCCGCCGACGCGGCAGTCGACGAAGGACTCTCAGTCGAGGTCATCGACCTCCGCAGCCTCTCACCGTTCGACGACGAGACGGTGTCGGCCTCCGTACGGAAGACCTCGCGAGCGGCCGTCATCCACGAAGCGGCCCAGTTCGGCGGTTTCGGCGCCGAGGTCGCCGCACGCGTGACCGAGCGGAACTTCTACCATCTCGCCGCGCCCGTGCTGCGGATCACCGGCTTCGACATCCCGTACCCGTCGCCGAAGCTCGAGGAATACCACCTGCCCACGGCCGACCGCGTGCTCGCCGCACTCGCGAGCTGGGAATGGGACCTGTCATGAGCCGTGCATTCATCCTCCCCGATCTCGGCGAGGGCCTCACGGAGGCCGAGATCGTCGCGTGGCTCGTCGAGCCCGGCGACGAGGTGGCGATCGACCAGCCGGTCGTGGAGCTCGAGTCGGCGAAGTCCGTCGTGCAGTTGCCGAGCCCGTTTGCGGGCGTCGTCGAGACGCTCGGCGGCGAGGTCGGGCAGGTACTGCACGCGGGCAGCGTGCTCATGACCCTGGCGGGCGGCGCCGGTGACGCGGCCCCGCCCGGCGTACCTGCCGAAGCCGCCTCGGCGGAACCGGCAGAGCGCGCGGTGGCCGAGGTCGCCGAGGCGACGGATGCCGCCGCAGCATCACCCACGTCCGAGGGCTCCGGCGCCGTGCTCATCGGCTACGGTACGCGCGAGTCGACGATCACGAAGCGGGCGCCCGGCACGCCCGCCCGATTCGGGCGCCGCTCCCCGGGCGGTCCGGCGCCCCAGCGGCAGCAGGCTCCGGCGCGACTCGATCCGGCACGGCGCTCCCCCGTCGTCTCCCCGATCGTGCGGCGCATCGCGCGCGAGAACGGCTTCGATGCGAGTCAGCTCGTGGGCTCCGGCCCCGATCATCTCGTCGTGCGCCGCGATGTCGAGTCCTTCATCTCCGAGCGTGCCGGCACGGAGATGGCCGCCCGCGCCGGCGCGCCGATCGAGGCCCTCGAGGCACCCGAAGCCACACCGAGACCGGTCCCGGCGACACCTCTCGCGAGCATCGAGGGCGATCGCCGCGTGCCGCTCGACCGCATGGCCCGAGCCGCCGCCGCCCACTTCACGCGTTCGCGCCGGGAGATCCCCGAGGCGACCGTCTGGATGGATGTCGACGCGACCCAGTTGCTCGACGCGCGCAGACAGCTGCAGGAGGCGACGGGTGAGCGTTTCGGCATCACCGCCCTCGTGGCACGATTCGTCGTCGCCGGATTGCACAAGCATCCGGCTCTCAACTCGAGCTTCGACGCCGCGCGCGAGGAGATCGTCTACCACTCGGCCGTGAACCTCGGACTCGCCGCGCAGACTCCCCGCGGACTCCTCGTGCCGGTGGTGCACGGAGCCGAGCGGATGTCGCTGCGCGAGTTGCGCGACGCCATCGCGTCCCGCACCGAGGAGGCCGAGAAGGGCGCGTTCTCGCCCGCGTCCCTCACGGGCGGTACCTTCACGCTGAACAACTACGGCACGCTCGGCGTCGACGGCTCGGCGGCGATCATCAACCATCCAGAGGCCGCGATGCTCGGCATCGGCAGGCTCATCGACCGACCGTGGGTCGTCGACGGCGAGCTCGCCGTGCGCCGCGTCACGGAGCTCACGCTCTCATTCGACCACCGAGTGTGCGATGGTGCCGACGCGGCCGCGTTCCTGACGTTCGTCGGCACGTGCATCGAACGCCCGGTGTCGGTGCTCGCAGAGCTCTAGCCCCGCACCGAGGCCATGCCCCTCGCCCGCCCGTGAGCTGGGGCGGCTCAGAAGAACTCGTCGGGCGTGCCCGCGGCACGCTCCACATCGCGGGTGTCCTGTCCGGCTGCTCGGAGCTTGGCGACGGCGACGCGCAGCCCCGACTCCATCTGGGCCGCCCAGGCGTCGGACTCGCGAGCGGTGACCTCGGCGGCTCGTGCGCGCGCCTCCGACGAGTCGGCGGTCTCGCGTGCGTCGCTGACCTGGCGCAACGCGAGCGAGATGCCGTAGTAGGCGGCGACCATCGTGGCGATGGGTGCCGCGATGATCGCGAGGGCACTGATCGCCGCGCCGGTCGGGCTGAACGCGATGAGCAGCGCGAAGGCGAGGAACAGCACCACGATCGCAGCGAGCACGACGAGCATGAATCGGAAGTCGCGGCTCCAGGACGTGCCCGCGCTGCGCCGCTCGGGCTCACCGGTGGGCTGCGACGGCGCGCCTTCCTCGCTTTGCGGGGCGCCCATGACGACCGTGGCGGCTCCTTCATCGATGATCGGACGACTGTACGTGTCTGACATCCGTTCCTCACGCTCCCTGCAATCGGTAGACCCCCAATTGTGGGCCGCGCGCCATGAGCGGTCAAGGCAGCGCGCCGTGGGCTGGGTCACCCGCTCCGATGATCGGTCAGGCGGCCGCTTCGTCGGCGAGCCCGCGTTCGATCGCCGCGATGATCGTCGGATCATGCGGGAGGACGTCGGGGCGGAACCGCTGCACCTCGCCGCCCGGGTTGATCACGAACTTCTCGAAGTTCCACTTGACGCGCCCGGCCTTGCCCCGGGCGTCGTTGACGGCCGTGAGCGCGGCATACAGCGGATGCCGGTTCCGGCCGTTGACCTTGACCTTCTCCATGAGCGGGAAGGTCACACCGTAGGTCATGGAGCAGAACTCCTTGATGGCCTCGGCGCCGCCCGGCTCCTGCCCGGCGAACTGGTTGCACGGGAAGCCGAGCACCGTGAATCCGCGCGGCCCGTACTCACGCTGCAACGCCTCGAGCTGTTCGTACTGGGGCGTCAGCCCGCACTTCGAGGCCACGTTCACGACGAGCACCACGTCGTCGGCCCACTCGGCCAGTGACGTCGGGTCGCCGTCGATCGTCGTGAACGGGATGTCGCGAATGTCCATGCTTCAGCATACGTCCCGTCGTCGTCGTGTTCTCAGCAGGCCTCGAGGATGCGCCGGGCGGCGTCGACATCCGGTTGCGGCAACGAGAGATCGTACTTCGCGGTGACCTCGACGAAGTCGATGACGTACTCGCACCGATAGACCTTGTTCGGCGGCAGCCAAGCGGCCGGGCCGGAATCGCCCTTCTGGCCGTTCACCGGCCCGTCGACGGCGATGAGGTTGTCGAAGTCGTTCGCGAACGCGATGCGCTGCTCCTGGGTCCACTGCTGCGCACCCTGACGCCAGGCCATGCCGAGCGGGTAGACGTGATCGATCTGCACCGCCGCGGACGTGTCCTGCCCGCGCGCAAATGGGATGGTCGCCCCGGTGTACGGATCGTCGAGAGTGCCGGAGAGCACGACGCAATCGCCCGTGTCGGGCTTGTACGTCTTGGCCGACAGATCCCGATCCAAGACATCGTTGCGCTGGTCGCAGCCGTTGCGGTCGCTGTCGATCCAGGCAGAGCCGAACACGCCCTCGCGGTCGTAGCCCGTCATCGGGGCCTTGCCCTTCACAGTGATCGTGTCGAGTTCGGCGAGGGCTGCAGCGGCCTCACCGCTCGCCTCGACCTCGATGCCGAAGGTGTCGTCGAGCGCGTCGGCGACCGGATTCCAGGCGCCGGTCCAGATGAGGAGTGCGGCGAGCAGGCAGGCGACGATTGCGCCGGGGATGATTCGGGAGGAGCGGGGCATGTCGGGTCTGTGCGCGGCAATCGTTCAAGGTGTTGCGAGTGTGGGGACGGGTGGGTCAACCCTATTGGGGCGTGACTTCCGTGCCCCGACGCGACGCGCGCACCCTTCGAATGCGGCGACGAACCGGCTAACATGACGCGCATGGCACAGCAGCCATCAGAGAAGCCGCGACTGCTGGCAGGCGGCAACCCGCAGATCCCGAAGGGCGACGGCGATGGGCCCGTCCAGGCCTATCTCGATGCGATGCCGGACTGGAAGCGCGATGTCGGCCGCCAGCTCGACCACCTCATCGTGCGCACCGTCCCGGACGTGCGCAAGGCGGTCCGCTGGAACTCGCCCTTCTACGGCATCGAGGGCAATGGGTGGTTCCTCAGTTTCCACTGCTTCACCAAGCACGTGAAGGTGACCTGGCACACCGGTTCATCGTTGGATCCACTGCCTCCGGGTGAGTCCAAGCATGAGCACGTGCGCTACCTCGACCTCCATGAGGGTGAGGAGTTCGACGAAGCGCTCGTTGCGAGCTGGATCCGCCAGGCCGCCGAACTTCCCGGCGAGGATCTCTTCTGAGCAAGAACGAGAAAACCCCTGATGACCAACTTGCGTTGATCTGAATCGGCTGTATGTCTCGAAGTGGCTGGCCTGGGCCTGCCTGGCTGGCAGGGTTGGTGCTGGCGCTCCGGCGTGGTCGTGACTCGTGATTCGGTTGGCCGCCGCTTCCGTGTGTGCCTTTCCCTGGATTTGTCCGGTCGTGCGGGAAGCCGGCGCCGTCGAGGACTCACTCGGCTCAGCCGACGCGGGAACGTATCGGATCGAGCACCGCCTCCGCCGCCCACGCTGCAGCGTCGGCGATGTCGCTGCGGGTCATACCGAACTCCCGACGGAAGGTGACCCACGTCGCAGCCGAATCGAGGTGAGCCAGGGCCGCAACAATCGCCCTGCGCTCGGCATCTCCGAGCGCAGGGATCTCGGCATCGATAATCTCCTCGAGCATGGCCCTTCGTGGGCTGGGCGTCGCGCCGCTGATCCCTCGCATCGTGGTTTCGGCCACGACGTGCGCCAGTTCCGGTCGATGGTCGTACGACTCCATCGCCGCCCGGATCGTGAGGGGCATGTCGAAGATGCTCGGAGAGTCTTGGCGCGGGAAGATCCTGCGCTCGATCCATGCGGCCGCGGCGAGCAGCAGATCGACCCGTGTCGCATAGTTGCGGAAGATCGTGCGCTCGCCGACTCCCGCACGTCGCGCGATCAGCCGGAACGACACGTCGTCGGTGCCGAGTTCTTCGATCAACTCGGCGTAGGCGGCGAGGATCGCCTCCTGGGTGCGGTTGACGTTCTCCGCCGATCGATCATCGCGTTCAGATGTGACGGACATCGTCACGCCCGCGCTCGCGAGAAGGAGCGATTCATCTCGATGTCCGTGACAGGGTGGGAAGGCGGCTCAAGACCTGGACGACCGTGCGATCGAAGACATCCGAGATCTCCGGTGCGCTCATGTCGAAGCCCGTCCGCATGCGAGCCCAGAACTGCGCCGACGCGAAGTAGCGCAGCGCGGCCGCCACCCGGCGCAGATCGCGTTCGTTCACCGAGGGGTGGTTCGTCGCCAGCATCGCCACAAGAGCGCGTGTGAAGAACGTGGCTTCCGACTCTCCGGTAGGCGAGATGGATGCGGCGCGCGCGCACACGAAGGCGAACGCCGGCGACGAATCGAAGGCCAGGAACCGGGCGCGCGACGCCTCCTGGAACTGCAGGATCGTGACGAACGGTGGCAACGGGAACTCGGTGGACTCGATCCACCCCGCGACGCCCTCCAGGAGATGCGATCTCGTCGGGAAGTGACGGTAGACCGTCCTCTCCGACACGCCGACCGCGTCGCCCAGCGTGCGGTATGAGATGTCGTCGAACGGACTCTCACGCAGAGCCGCGGCGGCGTTGGCAAGGATCGCGGTCGGAGTATCCACTCCCTCCGCCATCATCCGCCCCTTCCCTTCGCCTGTCTGGTCTCTTCGGCCGTCCGCCCTGGCGAATGGTCCAGCCGCGACGTCGGCTCGGCAGGCAGCACATAGTGATCAGAGTCGTCCAGCGTCAGCGCCAGTGACGACACATACTGCGTCTCGCCATGAGCCCCACGCTCCGCCGATGCCAGCATATCCGGACGCTCGAATGTGTAACCGGTGACATGGCAGCGAAGTCGCTCACCCGACGGGTTGCCGTCGGGATCGAGTATCGGCGAGGCGATGCCATCCGTCTGGCGTCGCAGGTAATACCTGCCGCGCGTGACCAGCGCCATGAGCGGGGTCGTGATCACGGCGACGCCGATGGCGATCAGCACCGAGAACGGTCTCAGCCAGTCGCCGAACAGGCCCCCGAACGCCGCCAGTGACAAGAGCGACGCCAGGCCCACCGACACGAGGCCGACCGGATTCCAATTGCGCAGCATCCCGCGGCGGAACTCGGGGAATGTCGGCGAGAGGTGCAGCACATGCTTGTTGATCGCGATATCGGCGGCGATCGTGACCAGCCACGCCATCACGACGTTCGCGTAGAGGCTGAGCACGAAGCTGATGAGACTGAAGACGTCCATCCACATCAGCGCGAGCGCGATGGCCAGGTTGAAGAAGATGAAGATCGATCTGCCCGGGTAGGTCTTGGTGAGCCGGGTGTACACGTTCGACCATGCCAGCGACCCGGAGTAGGCGTTCGTGACGTTGATCTTGACCTGGGCGACGACGACGAGAACGAGCGCCAACCCGATCGCCAGCCACTCCGGCATGATCGATTCGTAGAGGGCGATGAATTGGCGGACCGGTTCGGCAGCCCGCTGGCCGAGAGCCGGGTCCGCGCGGGTGATGAGGTAGACCGCGAGGAAGACACCGATGACCTGCTTGATGCCGCTGAAGAGCACCCAGCCAGGCCCCGCGAACAGGAGCGAGGCCCACCATGACCGCCGATTCACGCGCGTGCGCGGCGGCATCGCCCGGATCACGTCGATCTGCTCGGCCAGCTGGGGAGTAAGCGCGAAGCAGACTGCGGCACTCGCGACGATCGCCTCGAAACTGACGGCGCCGTTGGACGCGCCCGTGAACGCGACGAACGCGCTCACCGCGTCGGGGTCGGACACGATCACCCAGAGCAGCGGCAGCAGCGCGAGCGCGAGCCACAGAGGTGTGGTCCAGAACTGCAGGCGCTCGAGCGCGCGCATCCCGTAGATCACGATCGGGATCACCACCACGGTGGAGATGAGGTAGCCGACCGGGAGCGGGATGGCGACCGCGATGTGAAGCCCCTGCGCCATGATCGCCCCCTCGAGGGCGAAGAAGATACACGTGAACACGGCGAAGATCACGGTCGTGATCGACGAGCCGTAGTAGCCGAACCCCGACCCGCGCGCGATCAGGTCCAGATCGAGGTTGTAGCGAGCGGCGTAGTACGCGATGGGCAGGCCGACGATGAAGATGGTGACCGACGCGAACAGGATGCCGAGCACGGCATTGTTCGTTCCGTGCTCGATCCCGACGCTCGCCCCGATCGAGAAATCGGCGAGGAAGGCGATCGAGCCGAGGGCCGTGACCCCGATCGAGCCGGCGCTCCAGCGCCGGAACGTCCGCGGAACGTAGCGGAAGGCATAGTCCTCCAGGCTGTCCTCGGCGGCTGCCCGCGCGTTGTCTGCCCTCGCCACGTCGCACTCCCTGCGCCTCGCACGTCGGCCTCATTGTCTCGGTTCGCGTGTTACAGCCGCATTGCGCGCAGACAGCGCTAGCTAGATCGCCATTGCTGCACGCACGCCTTGGGCCGCGGCTGCTCCGCCGTCGCCGGTCCTCGACGCGAAGCCGCTCGCGAGCACGAGGTACTTGTCCGCGGCCTCCAGCGCGAAGCCGATGTGCTGCTCGACGAGCAGCACGGAAAGGCCCTCGCGCGCGAGCTGCATCACCGTGTGTTCGATCTCAGCGACGATCGTCGGCTGAATGCCCTCGGTCGGCTCGTCGAGGATGAGCATCTTCGGCTCGGTGATGAGCGCCCGGGCGATTGCGAGCTGCTGACGCTGGCCGCCCGAGAGCAGACCGGCCTTGCGAGTGGCGAACTTCTCCAGGGCGGGGAAGCGCGAAAGCTGCTGCTCGATGAGCGCCTTGCCGAGCTTGCGGCCGTCGGCGACGAGCTGCAGGTTCTCCATCGTGGTCAGCTGAGAGAACGACTGCTGGCCCTGCGGCACGTATGCCATGCCGCGCGCGACGCGCTTGTTGGGTGACAACGACGTGACGTCCTCGCCGTCGAAGATCACATGACCGCTGCGCGGCTTGACGAGTCCGATCGCGACGCGCAGCAGCGTCGACTTTCCGGCGCCGTTGTGGCCGAGCACGGCGACCACCTTGTCGGAGCTGGGCAGCGTCACGCCATGCAGCACGAGCGTGCGGCCGTAGCCGGCCTGGATGTCGTTCAGCTCGAGCACTTCAGGCCCCCTCCCCTTGCGTAGCGGTATCCGCCGCCGCGGTCGTCGTGTCGGCCACGGCCAGCATGGCGGTCGTGGTCGCGGCCCCGGCGGTGCCGAGGTAGACCTCCTGCACCTTCGGGTCGGCCTGCACCTGCGCCACCGCGCCCTCCGAGAGCACCTTGCCCTGGTGCAACACCGTGACACGCGACGCGTAACGGCGCATGAAATCCATGTCGTGCTCGACGACCAGCACGATGCGGCGTTGGGCGATACGCTGCAGCAGCTCGCCTGTCGCGGTTCTCTCGTCCTGACTCATCCCGGCGACGGGTTCGTCGAGCAGCAACGCGCGGGGCTCCTGCACGAGCATCATCCCGATCTCCAACCACTGCTTCTGGCCGTGAGACAGGATGCCTGCGGGCGTCTCGCGCTCCGTGCTGAGTCCCGTCTCCTCCAGTGCCGACTCGATTGCCGGTTCGATGCCGCGTCGGGCACGCAACAGGGAGAGCGAGGAGCGGTGGAGGCCTGCCGCGATGTCGAGGTTCTGCAGAACCGAGAGCTGCTCGAACACGCTCGCGGTCTGGAAGGTGCGGCCGACTCCGAGCCGGACGATCCTGTTGACGGACGTGCCCAGCAGCTCCTGGTCGCCGAGCTTCACCGATCCGGAGCCCTTGGACAAGCCGGTGATGGCGTCGATGCACGTCGTCTTGCCGGCGCCGTTGGGTCCGATGAGGAATCGGACCTCGCCGGGGTGCGCGTCGAAGGAGACGCCGCCGACGGCGACGAATCCATCGAACTCGACGCGCAGATCGGTGACGACAAGTGAATCAGTCATGGTCACTTGTTCACCTCCTCGAGCACAGGTGCCGACGCGGCGGCGGGCGCGGTTGGGGTGCGGCGTGAGCGCCAAACCAGGCCTTTCGCCCTGCCGAACAGCGAGGACAATCCCATCGGGAGGAACAGAGTCACCAGGATGAAGACCAGGCCCAGGATGTAGATCCACCCACTGGGCCAGCTGGAACCGAGGCTCGACTGACCCCATCCGATCGCCATCGCTCCGAGAGCCGGGCCGAACAGCGAGGCGCGGCCACCGAGCGCCACACCGGCGATCATCAGGATCGAGGCGGAGGCGCCGATCTCCGCCGGTGTGATGATGCCGACGATGGGGACGAACATGGCCCCTGCGATGCTGGCCATCACGGCGGCGACCACGAAGGCGACCAGCTTGATGTTGGCGGGGTCATAGCCGAGGAACCGAACGCGCTCCTCCGCATCCCGCGTCGCGATCAGCAGTTCGCCGAAGCGGCTGCGGTTGAGCTGCCACACCACCAGGAGGCACACGATGAGCAGCGTGGCCGCGATCATGAAGACCATGATCTTGTTCGCGTCGTCGTCGAGGACGAATCCGAAGAAGTACTTGAAGTCACTGAGCCCCGTGTCCCCACCGGTCTCCCGGATCGTCGAACTGATCAGGACGGCCAGCGCCACGGCGAGCGCCTGGGTCAGGATTGCGAAGTACGCCCCTTTGACCCGGCGTTTGAACAGCGCGTAGCCGAGGATCGACGCCACGATCACCGGGAGCAGCACGATGGCCATGAGGGTGAACGTGTCACTGCGGAACGGCTCCCAGAATGCCGGAAGCGGCGCCGACGGGTCGTACAGGATCATGAAGACCGGCAGGCGGCCGGGGCCCGCGGTCTCCAACGTGAGGTGCATCGCCATGGCGTAGGCACCGAGCCCGAAGAAGACTCCCTGACCCAAGACCAGCATCCCACCTCGGCCCCAGGCCAGGCCGATCCCCACCGCCGCGATCGCCCAGCAGCAATACTTGCCGAGGTTGTTGATCCAATGCATCGAGAGCACCGCGGGGGCGACGACCAGGAGCAGCACGGCGAACACCCCGATGCCGATGAGTGGAAGCCACATTCTGAGTCGTGTCATGTCAACCCCCGGGTGCGGACCGTGAACAGGCCCTGTGGGCGGAACTGCAGGAAGATCACCACGAGCACGAAGGCGAGCACTTGTGCCATGCTTCCGGTCGTCCAATCGGCGAAGAACGACAACGCGATGCCAACGGCCCACGCGGCGATCACGGTGCCCTTGATCTGTCCGACTCCGCCGGCGACCACGACGAGGAACGCCGGGATGATGTACTGCGTGCCCATTTGAGAGTTCGTGCCGCCGATCAGGGATGCGGCGACGCCGGCGAGCCCGGCCAGGCCGGATCCGACGAAGAAGGTGGTGCGGTCGACCGCCCGCGTGGCGATGCCGCTGGTCTCGGCGAGGTCCCGGTTCTGGACCGTCGCCCTGATCCGGCGACCGAACGACGTGTACTTGAGCCACGCCGCCAGGGCGGCCAGGCAGACCGCAGCGAGCACGATCGTGAACACCTGGCGAAGCGGCCACGCATAGCCGAGGACATCCGCCCGCCCATCCAGCCAGCCGGGACTCTCCACGGGGACGCCCTGGGAGGGGAAGATCTGCAACGCGATCTGCTGCAGGATCAGGCTCACCCCGACGGTGACGAGGAGGGTGTCCAGTGGCCGTCGGTACATCCACTGGATGATGCCGATCTCAAGGAGGAGGCCGAGGAGGCCCGCGCCCAGGAAGGCCAGCGGCAGCGCCAGCACGATCGAGATGTTGCTGGAGCTGACGACCAGCTGGGTCAGGTAGGCGATGAAGGCGCCGGCCATGATGAACTCGCCGTGCGCCATGTTGATCACCCCCATTTGGCCGAAGGTGAGGGTGAGCCCGAGCGCTGCGAGCAGCAGCAGCGCACCCAGCGCGGTGCCGTTCAACAGCGGCGGTATGAGTGCATCCACGTGCGTTCGCTCTCTCTGCTGTGGGGAGTCACGGAGGCGGTTCCGGAGCGCGGGGTCCCGTTCCACGGACGGAACGGGACCCCACGCCCGGTGGGCGATCAGCCCGCGGCGGCTACCAGAGCATCGCGGACGTCGGCGGGGAACCAGTCGTACCCTTCGAGGTACGGGTCGGGATCGATGAAGCCGTCGGACGACCAGACGATGTCGAATTGGTTGTCGGCGTTGATCCTGCCGATGTTGCCCGGCTTGGAGATGTGGTGGTTCTCGCCGTCGAGCGTGACGACGCCCTCCGGCGCGTCGACGGTGATCCCGCCTTCCTCAGCGGCGGCATTGATCTCGTCGACGTCGAATGAACCGGCCGCCTCGACCAGAGCCTTGTAGAGGTACAGCGAGATGTACGCGGCCTCCATCGGGTCAGAAGTCACCCCGCTGCTGTCGGGGTACGCCTGCCAGCGCTCGATGAAGCCCGGGTTGTTGGGGGTCTCGAGCGACTGGAAGTAGTTCCACGACGCGTAGTTGCCCGTGACCTCGTGACCCATGGCCGGCGCCTCCTCCTCGGCGATCGACACCGAGATGATCGGGGTCGTCTCCGGGGTGAGACCGGCGTCGTAGTACGCCTTGATGAAGCCGACGTTCGACGAGCCGTTGATCGTGTTGAAGACGAAGTCCGGGTCCGCCGCGACGATCTTCGACACCTGGGTGGTCCAGTCATCCTTGTCGAGGGGCACGTACTCCTCGCCGACGATCTCGATCCCGAGTTCGGCGGCGTACAGCTTGATGATCGCGTTCGCGGTGCGCGGGAACACGTAGTCGGAGCCAGCCAGGAACAGTGTCTTCACGCCCTGCGCGGCAAGGTAGTCCATCGCGGGGATGATCTGCTGGTTCGTGGTCGCACCGGTGTAGTAGATGTTCGGCGACGACTCGAGGCCCTCGTACTGCACCGGGTAGAAGAACAGGCCGTTGTTCTCTTCGACGACCGGCTTGACCGCCTTGCGGGACGACGAGGTCCAGCCGCCGAAGATCGCGGCGACGCAGTCCTGGGTGAGCAGCTTCTCGGTCTTCTCCGCGAAGGTCGGCCAGTCGGTGGCGCCGTCTTCCTGGACGTACTCGATCTGCTTGCCGAGGATGCCGCCGTCGGCGTTGATCTCGTCCGCGGCCATGTGCAGAACGTTGGAGACGGTCTGCTCCGAGATCGCCATGCCACCGGTCAGGGAGTTGAGGAAGCCGAGCTTGATCGTGTCGCCGGTCGTGTCGATGCAGCTCTCGGACGCCGCGGCGCCGGATCCGGTCGGCTCCGAGGAGTCGCCGGCGCGGGAACCGCAGCCGGCGAGCACGAGGGCCGCCGCCGCCGCGAGGGCGGGGACGGCCAGCAGGCTGCGCGCCCTTCGAGTTCGTGTCGCGTTCATGTGGATCTCCGTTTCTGTGTGATGCAGGATGATGCGTTCTCAGGTTGGGTGCTGCGTCCTGCAGGCACGCCGAATGACGCCGTCGCCCCGGCACCATTCCGGGGGACGCCGAAAGGAGAGCGTGCCGAGGGAGTGACGGAACGGGCTGATCGGTGAATCAGGGCGTGGTGCAGGGGGTGGGCCAGTGCTGCGTGCGTCTCGATGTCGGATGGTGCCGGGCCTCGCATGCCGGTTCGGATCGGCGGAAGGTGATCGCCGAGTGCTCCGGTAGTGCCAGCATGGGACCGTGGCATTACTCTGACATTTCTCGATTGTTCCGATCCTGTTAACCATTAGCCGGACTTCACGGCACAATCGGCATGATTCCGGGCTTTCATGACCGAATGCGGGGAATCAGGCGGGCGATGACCTCCGGCCAACGGGCTCGATATGGCACACTTCTGACATCACCCGCCGGAGGCCCGAATGCACTTCACTCCCGCCGAAACCGAGAAGCTCCTGCTGTCGGTCGCTGCGATGGTCGCGCGCGACCGGCTCGAACGGGGCATCCTGCTCAACCACCCCGAGACGGTCGCTCTGCTCTCGTCCTGGGTCATCGAACGGGCCAGGGAAGGACATGGCGTGGCCGAGCTGATGCAGGAGGGCCGCACCGTCCTCAGGCGTGATCAGGTGATGCCGGGCGTTCCGGAAATGCTCGCCGACGTACAGGTCGAGGCGACGTTTCCGGATGGTCGCAAGCTCGTCACCGTCCACCACCCGATCGACTGAGGAGTCGCCGTGGCATCCCATTCGTCGCATGGCCCTGGCGCCTACCGAATCCAACCGGGGCGCATCGAGCTCAACGCCGATCGCGGCGAGGCCGAGCGCATCCGGCTCGTGTTCGTGAACACGGGCGACCGTCCGATCCAGATCGGTTCTCACATCCACCTCCCTGACGTGAACGGAGCCCTCGAGTTCGACCGCGTCCTCGCACACGGGTTCCGCCTCGACATCCCCTCAGGGACGTCGCAGCGCTTCGAGCCAGGCGCGTCGCGTTCGCTCGAAGCCGTGGCACTCCGCGGGGCGCGCCGGGTTCCCGGCATCCAGATCAAGATCGACGGACAGGAGCTGCTCCATGCTCTGGGTTGACCGATCACGATACGCGGCGATCTACGGGCCGACGGTAGGAGACCAGGTGCGGCTGGGCGACACCGATCTGTGGATCGAGATCGAGCGCGACCTCACCGTCGGCGGCGAGGAGGCTGTCTTCGGAGGCGGCAAGTCGATCCGCGAGTCCATGGCGCAGGCGACGACGACGCGAGCGGATGGCGCCCTCGACACCGTCATCACGAACGCGATCATCCTGGACTGGTGGGGCATCATCCGCGCCGATATCGGCATCCGAGATGGTCGCATCGTCGGGATCGGCCACGCGGGCAATCCCGACATCAGCGACGGCATCGACATGATCATCGGGCCGTCCACGGATGTCATCTCCGGTGAGGGACGCATCGTCACCGCGGGCGCCATCGACGCGCACGTCCATCTGCTCTCGCCCTCGCAGATCCACGAGGCCCTTGCCAGTGGGATCACGACGATCGTGGGCGGGGGCACGGGGCCCTCGGAGGGCTCCAAGGCGACGACGGTCACCCCTGGGGCGTGGCATCTGTCAGCCATGCACCGTGCGCTCGATCCCCTGCCCGTCAACATCCTGCTGCTCGGCAAGGGCAATACGGTGTCGATGGCCGCACTGAAGGAGCAGGCGCTCGCGGGCGCCGCCGGCTACAAGGTGCACGAGGACTGGGGCTCCTCCCCCGCCGCGATCGACGCATCATTGCGCGCGGCCGAGGACTGGGGCCTGCAGGTCGCGCTGCACTCGGACTCGCTGAACGAGGCGGGATTCGTCGAGTCCACGATCGCGGCGATCGGCGGCCGATCGATCCACGCGTTCCACGTCGAAGGCGCCGGCGGCGGTCACGCCCCCGACATCCTCTCGATCGCAGGGCTGCCCAACGTGATCCCCGGTTCCACGAACCCGACGCTCCCTCACACCGTCAACACGGTCGCCGAGCACCTCGACATGCTGATGGTCTGCCATCACCTCAACCCGGCGGTGCCGGAGGACCTCGCGTTCGCCGAGTCGCGCATCCGTGCCACCACGATCGCCGCGGAAGACATCCTTCACGACATCGGAGCCCTGTCGGTGACCTCGTCCGACGCGCAGGCGATGGGCAGGATCGGCGAAGTGGTCACACGTACCTGGCAGGTCGCGCACGTCATGAAACACCGACGCGGCCCGTTGGGCGGCGGGATGCCGGCAGACAACGAGCGCGCGCGTCGCTATGTCGCGAAATACACGATCAACCCCGCGATTGCTCACGGGATCGCGTACGACGTGGGGTCGATCGAGGTCGGCAGGCTCGCCGACCTAGCGGTGTGGGACCCGAAATTCTTCGGCGTCCGCCCGGCCGTCGTCATCAAGGGTGGCGCGATCGCGTGGGCCGCGCTCGGCGACCCGAACGCCTCCATCCCGACGCCCCAACCCGTGATGATGCGACCGTCCTTCGGCGATACGATCGGGGCAGACCTGTCCGTGACGTACGTCTCGCCCACGGCGCTCGAGGCGGATCTCGCCGACACGCTCGGTCTGCGCCGCCGGCTCGCTGCGGTCGAGCCCACGCGTCATATCGGCAAGGCCGACATGAAGAACAACGACGTTCTGCCGTCGATCCGCATTCGTCCCGACACGTTCGAGATCGCGATCGACGGTGAAGACGTGCAGCCGGCGCCCGCGGCATCCCTTCCCCTCGCCCAGTTGTACAACCTGTTCTGAAGCCGATCCATGGACTCTGCCGCGCACACCGTCGCTCTGCTGCTTGCCGACGCACGACTCCCCTCCGGCGGGCATGCGTTCTCTGCGGGTGTCGAGCCGGCCATCCAGGGCGGGCTCGCGCGACACGACGTCGGCGCGTTCCTTCAGGCCCGGGCGCGGACGACGACGCTCGTCGATGCGGCGACGGCGGTCGTGGCGCGGCGGGCCGGCCTGATCGGTGCGCCCTATGGACCCATCGAACGGGCGTGGGCAGCGCGCACCCCGAGTCGTGCGGCTCGTACCGCCTCGACAGACCTCGGCCGCGGACTTCTTCGACTCGCGCAGCGCCTCTGGCCGCAGTCTCCGGCGATCGCCGCCCTGACCGCCGGGGATGCACTATCGCCGCCCCGCCCCATCGTGCTGGGCGCGGTCGCCGCACACACGGGACTCGACGCCGAAACCCTCGTGCGCGTGGCCGTGTACGACGACATGGCCGGCGGGGTCGCGGCCCTTCTCAAGCTGGAACCCGGCGACCCCCTCGACGGCGTGCGACTCGTGATCAATGCATGCGCCGCGGTCGATCCCCTCATCTCGCAGCTCGCGGCACTCGACTCACCCGAGGCGATCCCTGCCGCGAGCGCCCCCCAAGCCGAAGCGTGGACCGAGGATCACGCCGTAACGAATAGGAGACTCTTCCGTGCCTGACTCCCCGCTCGCCCCCCGCGCGCTCCGGCTCGGCGTCGCTGGCCCCGTCGGCACCGGAAAATCGTCGCTCATCGCGACGGTGTGCCGGGCTCTTGCAGCCGAACTGCGCCTCGGCGTCATCACCAACGACATCTACACCGATGAGGATGCCCGA
Source organism: Agromyces albus (assembly GCF_030815405.1). Taxonomy (NCBI): domain Bacteria; kingdom Bacillati; phylum Actinomycetota; class Actinomycetes; order Micrococcales; family Microbacteriaceae; genus Agromyces; species Agromyces albus. The sequence goes on from NZ_JAUSWX010000001.1 coordinate 1,755,743, forward strand.
TTCCTGCGCTCCGCCGGCGTGCTCGACCCCGAGCGCATCCGCGCTGTTGAGACCGGCGCCTGTCCGCACACCGCGATTCGCGATGACATCACCACCAACCTGCTCGCCGCCGAAGACCTCGAGCGGGATTTCGCGCCCCTCGACGTGGTGCTCATCGAGTCGGGCGGCGACAACCTGACAGCGACGTTCTCGCCCGCTCTGGTCGACGCGCAGATCTTCGTCCTGGATGTCGCCGGCGGCGGCGATGTCGCTCGGAAGGGCGGCCCGGGCATCGGCCGTGCCGACCTCCTCGTCGTCAACAAGACCGACCTCGCTCCCTATGTCGACGTCGACGTGGCGCAGATGGTGGCGGATGCCCAAGCGGCACGGGACGGGCGCGCAGTGCTGGCGCTATCGCGGCACGACGCCTCCTCGGTCGCGGCACTGCGCGCATGGGTTATCACGATCCTCGCGAGTCACCGGGCCGGCACCCACATCGCGCAGGACCCCGGCCCGATGGCCCCGCACTTCCACGCCGATGACGAGCATCCGGAGGGTGGATTCATCCACTCGCACCCCGAGGATGCCGCGCACCCCTCGGACCACCACCACTCCCGTACGCACGCCGGTGCGGGGATGAACGCGAACGAGTGACCTCGACGCGCATCGCGGTCACCGCGGGCGAGCCACGCGCACACGTGGACCTCGCGGTCGGCGCGCTCGCACCGCGCTTGATCTGGCGCGATGCCACGCGTGCGCACGTCGCCGTCGCCGCGGCCGGTATGGTGCTGCTCGGCGGCGACCACGTGCACATCGGGATCGACGTCGGTCCGGCGTGCACTCTCGAGATCGAGGATGTCGGGGGCACCGTCGCCTATCGCGGGGCGCGCTCGTCGTGGATCCTGGAAGTCCGGATCGGGGCTGGTGGGACACTGCTGTGGCGCGGCCTGCCGTTCGTCGTCACCGACGGGGCCGAGGTCGAACGCCGTAGCTCCCTCACCCTGGAGTCCGACGCGCGAGCGGTGATCCGCGAGACGCTCGTGCTCGGCAGGCACGGCGAGTGGGGCGGCCGGTTGATCTCGGCCCTCGCGGTGGTCGACAGAGGTGGACCGGTCCTCCTCGAGCGGCTGGATGCAGACGGCAGTGCGCCCGAGCCCGGGGTGCTCGGCCACAACCGGGTGCTCGATGCCGTGATAGCCGTCGGATTCCGCCCGCCCACACGCCCGAAAGACCTCGACTTCGATCGCCCAGGAGGGATGGCGCGCCACCTCTCCGACCAGACGCACAGCTCGCCTCTCGACGCGGTATGGGATGCGTGGGTCGCGCACGCGGAGGAGCGCTTTCTCACGCCTGAGCCGGTCGTCGGGCGGTGACGCCTGTGCAAAGACACGTCCACCACGACGGTCTGGAACACGTGGTCCGCCCTACCGGCGACAGCGGAAAGGAATCGTGTTGACGGCACTCTCTGAAGACCGAACCCCGACACGCATCCGGCGGAACACGATCGGGGTCATCTCGCTGATCGTGCTTCTGCACGTGCTGGGCTGGGGTGTCCTCGTCCTCCTCGTGATCCCGGCCCGCATCCCGCTCGGCGGCGGTGGCGGCACGCTCGTGACGCTCGGTGTCGGGCTCACTGCCTACGCCTTGGGGGTGCGCCACGCATTCGACGCCGACCACATCGCCGCGATCGACAACACCACCCGCCGGCTCGCCGAACGCGGCAAGCCCGCCAATACGGTCGGCTTCTGGTTCTCACTCGGTCACTCGACGATCGTCGTCGTACTCTGCATCCTGTTGACCCTCGGGATCACGGCGATCGGCTCATCACTCGCCGATGACTCCTCCGCCCTTCGCACCTGGACAGGGGTCATCGGCCCCACCGTCTCGGGCGTCTTCCTCGTCGTGATCGCCGCGATCAACATCGCGTCACTGCGCCGCGGCCACGGGCACGCCGGCGGGCCGGTGCTCCGGATGCTCGGGCCCTTCGAGAAAGCGGTGGATCGCCCTTCCCGGATGTACCTCGTCGGACTGCTGTTCGGCCTCGGCTTCGATACCGCTACCGAGATCGGGCTGCTCGCGCTGGCAGGTGCCGCCACGCTGGTGGCCGTGCCATGGTGGGCAGCGCTCACACTGCCGATTCTGTTCGCCGCCGGGATGAGCGCCTTCGACACCACCCAGGGCGCGGTAATGCGTCGCGCCTATACCTGGCAGCCCGGTCGTCGCCACCTCGGTGAGGTGTACGCCATCGCAATGACCGGGCTCTCCGTCGTCGCCGCAGTACTGATCGCGATCGTCCAGCTCGCGAACGTGCTCGTCGCGAATCTCGGCCTCGGCGGCCCCCTCCCTTGGTTGGCATCGGTCGGGATCGATGACCTCGGGTTCGTGCTGACGGCACTGCTCCTGGTCACATGGGCAGCCGTGTTGTTTGTCACCCGACGGCCGCGGACGCGTACCAGTTGACGCGGTCGGTCGAGACAGAACCCGTCGTCAGCGTTGACGAGTCCCGATGAAGCGAGACGGCGAAGAGGTGAACGGGACGGGTGTGCTCATAAGGCCCAGGGCCTCAGGGGCGATCTTCAACGAAAAAACCCCTGAGAACTTTGCGTTCATCAGGGGTTTCGGTGGATCTGAGGGGACTCGAACCCCTGACCCCCTGCATGCCATGCAGGTGCGCTACCAGCTGCGCCACAGACCCGTACGCCCCGTTCGGGGCAACGAATTGAGCTTACACCAGCCGCGGGTCTCGCATGAAATCGAGACCCGCTCAGCGGACGCTCGCTGCTGCGCTCAGCTGCTCGCGGTCAGGAGCGGTGCGACGGGCAGCGACGGGCAGTCGAGCCAGAGCCGCTCGAGGCCGTAGTAGAGGCGCTCCTCCTGGTGGAAGACGTGCACCACGAGGTCGCCGAAATCGAGCAGGATCCAACGGCCGGCGTCGTGACCCTCACGACGGCGCGTCTGGGTTCCTGAGCGACCGAGCACCGCCTCGACCTCGTCGGCGATGGCGACGACGTTGCGCTCGGAGTTGCCGGTGACCAGCAGGAAGATGTCGGCGAACGGCAGCGGACCCGACACGTCGAGTGCCACGAGGTCGTCACCGCCCTTCGAGTCTGCCGCTCGCGCCGCGATGGCGAGCAGGTCGAGTGCCTCGTGTGATGCGGTCATACGCTCTTTTCCGGATTCTGAGAAGTCGATGTGGATGCCCCGGCTCAGAAGAGGCCGGCGACGGCGCCGATGACGAGTGTGGCGACGACGCCGAGCGCGAGGACGCCGGCGGTGACGGCGAGTACGAGAGGGGCGTTCACGCCCTCCTTCTTGGGCGGAGCCATCATCGCGCGAGCGGCGCCCTGGGTGCTGATCGCGCGCGTCGCCGCGACCGGCGCGCCACCGGTGCCTGCCCCGTCTTCGACCTGGTCGAACAACCGGTCGACGTCGGCCGAGTCGATGTGACTCGGGTGCACGCCCGTCGCGCCGTAACTGCGCGGCAGGTTGATCGAGCCGGTGACGATGATCTCACCGCTCGCTGCAAGCGGGTTGTTGCCGGCCGGAGCCTGATTCGGCAGTGACGGCAGGATGAGTGCGTTCGTGGTGGTCGGAACGCCGTGGCTCACGCCGCCACGTGAGAGCAACTGGTCGAACGGCTCCGCGCGGTCGGCCGGCACGTTGAGCTGAGCGGTCCAGTGGCCGACAGGTTTCTGTGACACGACGGCGTCGGCGGCGAGGCTCGCCTCGGCGGCCGGCTGGTGCGGCGCCGGTGCCCGCGTCGGAACCGGGGGCGACAGCAACGGATGCTCGGCCGGAACGGCTGCAGCAGGTGGCGTCGCGACGACCTCGTCGTCGAGGTCGAGCTCATGCTCGTGCTGCGCATCGAGCATCGCCCGGAGTTCGCGTCGCGTCAGCGTACGCTCGGGAGCGCTGGGCTCGACGCTCGGTTGCCGCTGCGGGGGCGCCGTCGGCGCGGAGAACCGCGATCCGAACTGCGCAGGTGCGGCAGGTGCGGGCGGCGATGCGGCGGGCTGCGGGTGCCTTGGGGCGAACGGATTCTGCTGCGGCGGTGCGGCCAGGGTTCCCCCGAACGGCGACGGCTGCTGGCCGGACCCTCCTGCGGGGCGCGGCGCTGCAAAGACCGGTGCGGGAGCCGGGTTCTGTGGCGGCGCGGGCGGTGCGGCCGGCTGCGGCGGGACGGCCCGAACGGGCTGATCGGCCTGCTGATCGCGCGGAGCGGGGGGTGCGGCATCCGGGGTCGTCGAAGGCGCCTGCTGCTCTCGCAGGCGCTCACGCTCACGAGCCTCGCGGCGCGTGAGCGGTGGTTCCTGTGACGACGTCATTCGACACTCCGATAGAGGTGGTGCTTGGAGATGTACTGGACGACCCCATCGGGCACCAAGTACCACACCGGGAATCCCCGGCGCACCCTGTCCCGGCAGTCGGTTGACGAGATCGCAAGTGCCGGAACCTCCAACAAGCTTACGTCTTGCTCTGGCAAACCCGAAACGGAGAGCACATGTCCCGGGCGACTCACAGCCACGAAGTGCGCGAGCTCCCAGAGTTCGCCGACGTTCTTCCAGGAGAGGATCTGGGCGATCGCGTCGGCACCGGTGATGAAGTACAGGTCGGCGTCGGGGCGCTGGCTCCTGATGTCGTGGAGCGTGTCGATCGTGAACGTCGGCTTCGGACGATCGATGTCGACGCGGCTCACGGTGAACCGCGGGTTCGACGCCGTTGCGATGACGGTCATGAGATAACGGTGCTCGGCTTGCGTGACGTCGGATTTGTAGCTCGGCTGGCCGGTGGGCACGAACACGACCTCATCGAGCTCGAGGTGCTGAGCGACCTCGCTCGCGGCCACGAGGTGCCCGTGGTGGATGGGATCGAAGGTGCCACCCATCACACCGACCCGTGGTCGGCGTTCCTCGCCCGTGATCACGCGACCGCCCGCTCAGTGACCGCCGTGCTCGTCTCCTGAGTGGCGGGCAGCATAGGCTGCCGATTTGCTGCTGTGGCGGTTGGCCACGTCGCGGTACGACGCGACGATCATGGCGAGCACGGCGAAGATGACGAGCGCGATGAGACCGTAGACCCACGAGTCGATCGGCAGTTCCCTGGCGTGCACCGTCTCGGTCAGCACTGCGGTCACGAGGCTCATTCGCCGTTCCTTTCGAATCCTGCGGGTGTCGCTCCGGACAGTCTAGCGAGGTCAGGCACGCACATGCCCGGCGCCGCGCACGATCCACTTCGTGCTCGTGAGCTCGGGCAGTCCCATGGGGCCCCGTGCATGCAGCTTCTGCGTCGAGATGCCGACCTCGGCACCGAAGCCGAACTCCGCACCGTCGGTGAAGCGAGTCGAGGCGTTCACCATGACGGCCGCGGCATCCACCTCGTTCAGGAAGCGTTCCGCGTTGCCGAGGTCGTTCGTCACGATCGACTCGGTGTGCTTCGTCGAGTAGCGACGGATGTGCCGCAGCGCGTCGTCGATCGAGTCGACGACGCCGACGGACAGGTCGAGGCTCATGTGCTCGGTGGCCCAGTCCTCGTCGGTGACGGGCAGCGCCTCGGGCCGGAGTGCCCGCACCCGCTCGTCGGCATGGATCGTGACACCGGATGCCTCGAGCCGGTCGAGCACCGCGGGCAGCAGCCGCGCAGCCGCCGCCTCGTGCACGAGCAGGGTCTCGAGGGCATTGCAGACGCTCGGTCGTTGCACCTTCGCGTTGTGTACGAGCTCGACGGCCCAGTCTTCCCGCGCGCTCTCATCGAGGAACATGTGCACGACCCCGGCGCCCGTCTCGATGACCGGCACTCGCGCTTCGTCGACGACGGCACGGATGAGGCCGGCGCTCCCACGTGGAATGAGCACGTCGACGTAGTCGCGGGCCTGCATGAGATGGCGAGCACCGGCGCGGCCGAAGTCATCGACGGTCTGCACGGCGTCGGCCGGAAGACCGGCCGCGTCGAGCGCGTCGCGCAGTGCTGCGACGAGCACGCGGTTCGTCTGCTCTGCCGCGCTGCCGCCGCGGAGCACGACGGCATTGCCGCTCTTCAGCGCGAGCACGGCGATGTCGACGGTCACGTTCGGTCGTGCCTCGTAGATCGCACCGACGACGCCGAGCGGCACGCGCACCTGGTCGATGCGGATGCCGTTCGGGAGCGATCGGCCGCTCACGGTCTCGCCGATCGGATCGGTGAGCGCGATGACTTCGAGCACCGCCTCGGCGAGTGCGTCGACCCGCCGCTCGTCGAGCTCGAGGCGGTCGAGGAGCCCGGCGGCGAGGCCGGCTTCGCGGCCCGCGGCGAGGTCGAGCGCGTTCGCGGCGACGATGTCGGCCGACCGCTCCCGGAGGATGGCGGCAACCTGTTCGAGGGCGGCATCCTTCTCGGCCGTCGTCGCCTGCGCGAGCCGGAATGACGCGTCTTTCGCGGCAGCGAGCCGCACGTCGATCAGGCTCGTGTCGACTTCATGGTGCTCCATGGAATCAGCCTAGGCGAGCGCCGGTTCGCCATCGGCCGTGTGACGTTCGGGGGCGGGCTCGAACCACGTGCCGACCTCGCGTCCGGCCAGCGCGTCGGCGACGAGGCTCGTCGCCGTGATCAGCACGGCGGCACCGGCCTCGGCCGCGATGCGCGCCGCCGACACCTTGGTCTCCGCTCCCCCGGTGCCGACGCCGGCGCGTCCGACCGAACCGATCTCGACGCCCGTGAGGGCGTCGCCGAACGGCACGTGCTCGATGCGCTTCGCCCCGTCGAGGTGCGGCGGCTTCGTGTACAGCGCGTCGACGTCGGAGAGCAGCACGAGCAGGTCGGCGCCGATCAGCTCCGCGACGAGGGCCGCGAGCCGGTCGTTGTCGCCGAACCGGATCTCATGGGTCGCGACGGTGTCGTTCTCGTTCACGATCGGCAGGATCTTCAGCGCGAGCAGCCGGTCCATCGCGCGCTGCGCGTTCGAGCGCGGCGTTGGGTTCTCGAGATCGCCCGCGGTGAGGAGCACCTGCCCCGCGACGATGCCGTAGCGGTCGAGCGAGTCCTGGTAGCGGAAGACGAGCAGGTTCTGCCCGACGGATGCCGCGGCCTGCTGGGTCGCGAGATCGGTGGGTCGCTCGTCGAGCTTGAGATAGGGCATGCCGGTCGCGATGGCCCCGGAGGAGACGAGCACGACCTCGATGCCGCGCTCATGTGCGGCGGCGAGCGCGTCGACGAGGGGCGCGATCTGGCCGGCGTTGTCTCCGCTGATCGAGGAGGAGCCGACCTTCACGACGATGCGGGTGGCGTGTGGGATCTCCGTGCGCCGCCGGGGTGTCACCGTTGGCCCTCCTCGCCCGCACCCTCCTGAGCGGAGACAGCGGCGTTCGACGGCTCGCCCTCGACAACGGGCTCGCCCTCGGCATCCGACTCCGACCACATGCCGGCCGCGCGCTCGCGCTCGAGCTCGGCTCGAGCCTCGGCCTTCGCGTCCATGCGCTCGTGGTAGTCGCTGCGGCGCTCGTTGCGCGTGGCACGTCGTTGCTCGTCGAGACGGAGGTCGGAACCGCGCGGGGCCGTGATGAGCTCGGCGGTGGACGTGAGCGTCGGCTCCCAGTCGAAGACGACTCCGGCACCGGGGCCGATGACGACAGCCGAACCGGCAGTCGCTCCGGCGCGCACGAGCGCATCTTCGATGCCGAGTCGTGCAAGGCGGTCGGCGAGGTAGCCGACGGCCTCGTCGTTCGTGAAGTCGGTCTGCGCGACCCATCGCTCGGGCTTCGAGCCGAGCACCCGGTACAGGGTGCCGTAGCTGCCGCCTTCGGCGCGCACCGTGAATCCGGCGTCGTCGACGCTCCTCGGGCGCATGACGATGCGCGGTGCAGCGGGGGCTTCGGCCGCCTCGCGTCGCGCGTTCTCGACGACCTCGCCGAGCGCGAACCCGAGTTGACGCAATCCTTCGTGGCTCACCGTGGAGATCTCGAACACGCGGTAGCCGCGCGCCTCGAACTCGGGCCGCACGAACGCGGCGAGCTCGCGTGCCTCAGGCACGTCGATCTTGTTCAGCGCGATCAACTGCGGCCGCTCGAGCAGCGGCACCTGGCCCTCGGGCACGGGATACGCGCCGAGCTCGCCGAGGATCACGTCGAGGTCGCTCATCGGGTCGCGGCCCGGCTCGAGCGTCGCGCAGTCGATGACGTGCAGCAGGGCCGAGCAGCGCTCGACGTGGCGCAGGAACTCGAGCCCGAGGCCCTTGCCCTCGCTCGCGCCCTCGATGAGGCCCGGAACATCGGCGACGGTGAACCGGCTCTCGCCGGCCTGCACGACGCCGAGGTTCGGATGCAGCGTCGTGAACGGGTAGTCGGCGATCTTGGGGCGCGCCGCCGACAGCGCGGCGATGAGGCTCGACTTGCCGGCCGAGGGGAAGCCGACGAGCGCGACATCCGCGATCGTCTTCAGCTCGAGGATGACCTCGCCCTCGAACCCGGGCGTGCCGAGCAGCGCGAAGCCGGGAGCCTTCCGCTTCGTCGACGAGAGCGCGGCATTGCCGAGACCACCCTGGCCGCCGGGCGCGACGACGAATCGCATGCCGGGCTCAGCGAGGTCGGCGAGCTCCTCGCCGTCGTGGTCCTTCACGACGGTGCCGACGGGCACCGGCAGCTCGAGCGTCTCGCCGGCCGCGCCGGAACGGTGGTCGCCCATGCCGGGTCCGCCGTTCTCCGATGAACGGTGCGGACGGCGGTGGAAGCCGAGCAGGGTGGTGACGTTCGGGTCGGCGATGAGCACGATGTCGCCACCGTTGCCGCCATTGCCGCCGTCAGGGCCCGCGAGGGGCTTGAACTTCTCGCGGCGTACTGAGACGCACCCGTTCCCACCGTGACCGGCACGCACGAACAGTGTCACCTCGTCGACGAAGCTGACCATGTGCTGCATCCTCCTCACGGATGAAAACGCGTGAGGGCGAGCCGAAGCCCGCCCTCACAGAATCGTTCGGTCGACTATTCGCCGGCCGCCACGATGTTGACGACCTTGCGGCCACCCTTCTTGCCGAACTGGACCGCACCGGCCTCGAGTGCGAAGAGCGTGTCGTCGCCACCGCGACCGACGCCTGCACCGGGGTGGAAGTGCGTGCCGCGCTGGCGGACGAGAATCTCGCCCGCGCCGACGACCTGGCCGCCGAAGCGCTTCACGCCGAGGCGCTGGGCGTTCGAGTCACGACCGTTGCGAGTGGAGCTCGCTCCCTTTTTGTGTGCCATGTCTGATTCTCCTTGCGGCCGCTACTTGATGCCGGTGACCTTGACGCGCGTGAGCTCCTGACGGTGCCCCTGGCGCTTCTTGTACCCGGTCTTGTTCTTGAACTTCTGAATCACGATCTTCGGACCGCGGAGGTCGTTGAGGACTTCGGCGGTAACCGTGACCTTGGCAAGCGACTCGGCGTCGGAGGTGATCTTCTCGCCGTCGACGAGGAGGACCGCGGCGAGTGAGACGTTGCCGTCCTTGTCTGCCTTGATACGGTCCATCGTCACGATGGTGCCGACTTCGACCTTCTCCTGCCGACCGCCGGCGCGCACTACTGCGTAAACCACTACTCGTACCTATCTCTGGGGAGCCGGAGCTCCGGCTGCTGATGGGATGTCACTGCGCGGGACCCCAGCGGGGAGGAGGGTCGTCACTGCCAGAAAACTGTGCGGGCACACCGTGATAAGCGGTGGCACCAACGGTCGAGTTTATCCGATCAGGGGTGGCCGGTCAAACGCGCGACTTACGGCGCGTCGCGGACCCTCCCGCGTAGGATCGGCGCATGACCGTGCTCATCGATACGCCACTGTGGCCCAAGCACGGCACCGTGTGGGCGCACCTCGTGAGCGACGCCTCGATCGAGGAGCTCCAGGCCTTCGCCCGCCGCGTCGGGCTGCCGCCGCGTTCGTTCGACCTCGACCACTTCGACGTGCCCGTCGAGCGGTACGACGAGCTCGTCGCGGCCGGCGCAGAGCCGGTCTCGCCGCGCGAGCTCGTCGCCCGGCTCCGCCGCAGCGGGCTGCGGGTCACGCCGCGTGAACGGCGTGCCCGCGCGTCGGGATCAGTCGTCGACGGATGACTCGGAGGCATCGGAGCCGTCGGCGCGCGTGATCACGGGCGCCCCACCGGCACCGCTGAGCGCCGCAGTCGACACGCGACGGCTGCGTGCGCGACCCTCGCCCGCCTTCTTCGGAGCAGGCAGCGCGTCGAGCACCGAATCGAGCAGCACCTCGGCCTCGGGCGCTCGCGCGGGACGCTTGCGCTCCACCGGCGGCACCGGAAGATCGAGCAGCTGCACGCTGTCGCGAGCAGTGTCGTCGACCGGCACGGTCGCGGTCGAGCCGGTCGGCTCGGCGGCGGGAGCGGACTCCGCAGCGCCCTGCTCTTGCGTCACCCGGCGGTGACGGCTGCGGCGACCGCCCGCGGTCCTCCCTGTCGATGCCGCAGGGGCGCCATCGGACTCGTCAGCCGACCGCGTCGTGCTCACGGCATTCGATGCCGCGGTCTCGGGCTTCTGCTCGGCGTGCACGATCGTCGACGCCGCGATCTGCGCGAGCGCATGCTTCACATCGTCGGTGATCGCGTGGGTGCCCGTCTGCGCCTTGGGCTCGTCGGGCTGCTGGGCCGCCTGCGACGGCGCACCGCCGCGACCACGACGCCGCTCGGGCTGCTGTTGTTGCTGTTGCTGCTGGCGGTGCTTCACGACCGGCTCGTGGTGCACGATGATGCCGCGACCGGCGCAGACCTCGCACGGCTCGCTGAACGACTCGAGCAGGCCGAGGCCCAGTTTCTTGCGGGTCATCTGCACGAGGCCGAGGGACGTCACCTCGGCCACCTGGTGCTTTGTGCGGTCGCGGGAGAGGCACTCCACGAGCCGGCGCAGCACGAGGTCGCGGTTCGACTCGAGCACCATGTCGATGAAGTCGACGACGATGATGCCGCCGATGTCACGCAGGCGCAATTGGCGCACGATCTCCTCGGCCGCCTCGAGGTTGTTCTTCGTCACCGTCTCTTCGAGGTTGCCCCCCGAGCCGACGAACTTGCCCGTGTTGACGTCGATGACGGTCATGGCCTCGGTGCGATCGATCACGAGCGAGCCGCCCGACGGCAACCAGACCTTGCGGTCGAGCGCCTTCTCGATCTGCTCTGAGATGCGGAACTCGTCGAACGCGTCGCGCTCGCCCTCGTAGGGCTGGATTCGCTCGAGCAGGTCGGGGGCGACCTGGCGCACATAGGACTCGATCGTCTGCCGCGCCTCGTCGCCGGCGATGACCATCTGTTGGAAGTCCTCGTTGTAGACGTCGCGCACGATCTTGATGAGCAGGTCGGGCTCGGAGTGCAGCAGCGCGGGCGCCTGCACCTTCTCGAGCTGGCTCGAGATGTCGGCCCATTGCGCGATGAGACGGTTCACGTCGAGCGTCAGCTGCTCCTCGGTGGCACCTTCGGCCGCGGTGCGCACGATGACGCCGACGTTGTCGGGAAGCACCTCTTTCAGGATCTTCTTCAAGCGAGCGCGCTCGGTGTCGGGAAGCTTGCGGCTGATGCCGTTCATCGACCCGTTCGGCACGTACACGAGGTAACGGCCCGGCAGCGACACCTGGCTCGTGAGCCGGGCGCCCTTGTGGCCGATCGGGTCCTTCGTCACCTGCACGAGCACGCGATCGCCGGGCTTCAGAGCCAGCTCGATGCGTCGCGGCTGGTTCGCATGGCCGTTCTCGGCGGCGGCATCCCAGTCGACCTCGCCGGAGTACAGCACGGCGTTCCGGCCGCGGCCGATGTCGACGAACGCGGCCTCCATGCTCGGCAGCACGTTCTGCACGCGACCGAGGTAGACGTTGCCGATGAGCGAGGAGTCCTGATTGCGCGCGACGTAGTGCTCGACGAGTACCCCGTCTTCGAGCACGCCGATCTGGATGCGTCCGGCCTTCGAGCGCACGACCATCTTGCGGTCGACGGACTCCCGGCGGGCGAGGAACTCGGCCTCGGTGATCACGGTCCGGCGGCGGCCGGCATCGCGACCATCACGACGGCGCTGCTTCTTCGCCTCGAGTCGCGTGGAGCCCTTGACCTTCTGCGGCTCGGTGATGAGCTCGGGCTCGCGGGGCTTGCGCACCTTGACGACCGTGTTGGCCGACTCATCGCCGGTGGCGCGACCCTCTTCGCCGCTTCGGCGGCGAGTGCGGCGGCGCACGCTCGACGGCTCGTCGCCCTCGGGCGAGCCACCGCGTTCAGGCCGTTCGCCGCGCTCGGGTCGCTCGCCACGCGCCTGCGGCTCTTCGCCCTCGGGCGTGACGAGCACGGGCGGGGCGTGGAAGATCAGGGACGTCGTCGAGAGCACGGCCGGAATCGGCGAGCGCTTGGCGCGAGCCGGTACATCATCGGTGTCGGATGTCGCGACCTCGTCGCTCACCGCGACCGCAGTGATGGGCCCCGCCGTCGTGTCGTCGCCTCCGGCTGCGGTCGCGCGCTCGAGCACGGGCGCCGTCTGCACGGCCTCCGGTGCCGCAGTATCGATCACCTCGGGCGACGCGGGCGCGGGTTCGAGGATCGCGGCAGGCCGCTGCTCCTGACCCGCGCGGCTCCGAGCCGAACGTCGGGCTCCGAAAAGGCCCCCACGTCGCTTCGGTGCGCCACTGCCGGTTTCGGGTTCGTTGTTGTTCTTCTCGTTGCCTTCCACCATCTCTGGTGCACTCCTACGCCGGTTCCGACGGCCGCGCCGTCGTTCCGTACTCGTCTCGAGCGGTTCTACGCCGTGCGCAGAACCGCCAATCCTTCATTACTGCGACCGGCAGGTTGCCTGTGTCGCCACGTCTCGCGGTGCGTTCGCCCGCCCACTCGGATGCGGTGCATCCTCAAAGCCTTCATTGGCGTCGTGCCGGGCGCGGCCCGGACGACTCATTCGATTATCGCACGGTCTCACAGCATGGTGTGGATACGGCGTGCCATAATCCGAGCATGGCGGACTCTTCCCGGCAGGCTCGGCCCGTCGCCCTGGCGATCCTCCTCGTGATCGCAGGGGCCCTCGGCCTCCTCGCCGCGTTCGAACTGTCGGTCGAGAAGGTGCTCTCGCTCGCCGATGCCGGCCATGTTCCGTCGTGCAATGTCGGCGTTCTCGTCGGATGCAGCGTGAATCTCGACTCCGCCCAGGGAGAGGTGTTCGGGTTCCCGAACCCGTTCATCGGCCTCATGGCGTGGCCGGCGGTGATCTTCGTCGGAGTGGCGGTGCTCGCCGGCGCACGCTTCCCACGCTGGTTCTGGGTCGTCTTCAACCTCGGCGTGGCCGGTGCGCTCGTGTTCGTGGTCTGGCTCATCGCGCAGAGCATCTACGTGCTCTACGTGCTCTGCCCGTGGTGCATGCTCACCTGGGCGGTGACGATCCCAACGTTCTGGGCGGTCACCCTGCACAACCTGCGAGCCGGGAATATTCCCTCATCGGCACGTGTGCAGCGCGTTGCGGCCGCGTGGTTCAAGTGGATCCCGCTCATCACCGTCGTCTGCTACGGCATCGTCGTCGCGCTCGCACAAGTGCACATGAACGCGATCCCGCTCGTGATGATCGACCTGCAGAACCTGTCCCGCTGAGTCGAGGGGCGCCCGCCGGCCGGTTCAACCGGCCGGCCTGGCATCCGCTCAGGTGAACCAGAGGTCGAGTTCGCGCTCGGCCGACTCGGGCGAGTCCGAGCCGTGGATCAGGTTCTGCTGCACGCGCAGGCCCCAATCACGGCCGAAGTCGCCGCGGATCGTGCCGGGGGCCGCGGTCGTCGGGTCGGTCGCCCCCGAGAGCGAGCGGATTCCCTCGATCACCCGGTTGCCGGCGACGCGCATGGCGACCACCGGCCCGGACTGCATGAATTCGACGAGCGGCTCGTAGAACGGCTTGCCCTCATGCTCGGCGTAGTGCTTCGCGAGGATCTCGCGGTCGGCCTGGACGAGCCGGATGTCGACGAGGGAATAGCCCTTCGCCTCGATGCGACGGAGGATCTCTCCGGTGAGGTTGCGTGCGACGCCGTCGGGCTTGACGATCACGAGGGTCTCTTCGATCGGGGTGGTCATTCCTGTTCCTTTCCTGGATCGGCTGCAGCCGTCCGTGCTCGGTCGATTCGTGCGCCGACGACCATGCAGTACCACCACATGCCGCCGAACAGTGCCCCGACGACGAACATCGTCGGGTTGAGGAACCCCGCGGCGAGGATCAGCGCCTGGATGAGCCAGCCGAGCGCATACGCCCAGCGGAATCGCAGCAGGCCGATCGTCGCGATGAGCGCGACGATCATGACGCCGCCCGCGAGGAGCGCGACCCAGGCGGGCAGGTCGCCCTCGCCGGCAGGAGCCGCGAGGCCCCAGATGACGAGCGACGCGAGGAAGACGACGATCACCTCGAAGGCGAGCACGATCGACGCGAGGGTCTGCTGCAGGGAGCGCGGCGCCGCGGCGGGTGCGGCCTCGCTCATGCGCGGCCCCATCCGCGGTCGGCGGCGATGGCCATCGCCTCGCCGACGAGGGCGATCGAGCCCGTGACGACGACGGCACGCTTCGGCGCATCGGCCGCCCACCCGCGCGCGTCCTCGAGTGCGTCGTCGATGCGCTCCGCGAACTGCACGCGCTCTGCGCCGACGCGGGCGGCCACGAACGCGGCGAGCTCCGCCGCGGGCAGGGCCCGGTCGGATTCGGGTTCGGTCACGACGAAGATGCCAGCGGTGCCCGCGAGGGCGTCGACGATGCCGGCGGCGTCCTTGTCGGCGAGCACGCCGAACACGAACGCGACCTCGTCGAAGTCGAAGTACTCGTCGAGGGCCGTCACGAGCGCTGCGGCGCCGTGGGGGTTGTGCGCCGCGTCGACGAGCACCGCTGGGTCGGCGGCGATGCTCTGCAGGCGCCCGGGGGATGACGCGGTGCCGAGCCCCTCGTGCACGACCTCGTCAGCGAGCCGCACCGCTCCCCCGCCGATGAACGTCTCGACGGCGGCGACGGCGACGGCCGCGTTCTCGGCCTGGTGGCGCCCGAAGAGCGGCAGCACGACCTCGGTGTACTCCCCTGCCAGGCCCCGGATCGACACGAGCTGGCCGCCCACGGCCACGCGGGAGTCGAGCACGTCGAAGGCGTCTCCTTCGAATGCGAGGCTCGACTCGGTGAACTCGGCGGCTTCCGCGAGCACCGCGCGCGCTGCGTCGGGCTGCTTCGCCGAGACGACGGATGCCGCGGGCTTGATGATGCCCGACTTCGTGCGTGAGATCGCCTCGATCGTCGACCCGAGCCGGCTCTGGTGGTCGAGCGCAATGGGCGTGAACACCGCGACCTGGCCGTCGGCGACGTTCGTCGAGTCCCACTCGCCGCCCATGCCGACCTCGAGCACGACCACGTCGACCGGAGCGTCGGCGAAGCACGCGAACGCGAGCACCGTGAGCACCTCGAAGAACGTGAGCGGCGCGGAATCGGTCGCCTCGAGCTCGGCGTCGACCATCGCGATGAACGGCGCGGTCTCCTCCCAGTTGCGAGCGATCGCCTCATCGGAGATGGGCTCGCCGTCGATGCGGATCCGTTCGGTGAACCGCTCGAGGTGCGGGCTCGTGAGCAGGCCCGTGCGCAGGCCCGACGCACGCAGGAGGCTCTCGATCATGCGGCTCGTCGAGGTCTTGCCGTTCGTGCCCGTGATGTGGATGACGGGCGCCGCGCGGTGCGGGTCGCCGAGCAGTTCGACGGCACGCCGGGTGGGCTGCAGCCGGGGCTCGGGCGAGCCCTCGCCCACTCGTGCGAGCAGCGTCTCGTAGACGGCGTCGGCGGCCTCGCGCTCTTCGCGGTCGAAGGCCTCGGTCTGGTCGTCGGTCATCGCTGCTCCAAGTCGATGAGAAGGGCGGATCCATCGCCGACGGGCTTCGCGGCGACGGCGTTCGCGACATCGGATGCCGCGGCGATGTCGAGTTCCACCGCGAGCGTCTCGCCCGCGATCAGCCCACGGTGCCGGGTCGCCGCCTCGGCGCCGGCGTGATCGAGCGTGAGGCCGAGGCGGATCCGGTCGCCCACGGCGAGCCCGGCTGACTTCCTCGCCTCTTGAACGGCACGCACGACGTCGCGAGCGAGGCCCTCCGCCGCGAGCTCGGGCGTCGTGGAGGTGTCGAGGATGACGAATCCGCCGTCGGCGAGGAGCGCGAGCGCTCGCGACCCGTCGCCCGCGCCACCGGCTTCGAGCACCAGGTCGTACTCGCCGGCCTCGAGGGCGATGCCGCCCGCGACGACGGTGTCGCCGTCGAGCGTCCAGTCGCCGTCGCGCGCGGCCTTGATCGCCTGCTGCACGGTCTTGCCGAGCCGCGGCCCGGCCGCGCGCGCGTTGACGGTGAGCCGCTTCGTGACGCCGTAGGCGCCCGCGCTCGACTCGTCGAGGGCGACGAGGTCGACGGCCTTGACGTTGAGCTCGTCGCGGAGGATGCCCTCGAACGGCGCGAGCGCCGCGGCATCCGTCGTGACGACCGTGAGGCTCGCAAGTGGCAGTCGCACCCGGCGACCGGACTGCTTGCGCAGCGAGAGCGCCGCCGAGCTGATCTCGCGCACGGAATCCATTGCGGCGACGAGCGCCGGATCGGCTGGGAACTCCGCCGCCTCGGGCCAGTCGGTGAGGTGCACGCTGCGCCCGCCGGTGAGTCCCCGCCAGATCTTGTCGGAGACGAGCGGCAGAAGCGGCGCCGCGAGCCGCGTGAGCGTCTCGAGCACGGTGAAGAGCGTGTCGAACGCCTCACGACCGGCGCCGTCAGTGCCGACCCCCGCCCAGAACCGGTCGCGCGAGCGCCGGACGTACCAGTTGGTGAGCACGTCGCCGAAGTCCCGGAGCTTCGCCGCTGCGAGCGGCGAGTCGAAGTCCTCGAGATCGGCTGTGACCGCGGTCACGAGGTCGCCGAGCTTCGCGAGCAGGTACCGGTCGAGCACATCCGGCGAGGAGGTTTGGCGGGATGCCTCGTAGCCACCCTCGCGAGCGGTGTTCGCGTAGAGCGAGAAGAAGTACCACGTGCTCCAGAGCGGCAGCATGAGCTGTCGCACGCCCTCGCGGATGCCCTCCTCGGTGACGATGAGGTTGCCGCCGCGCAGCACCGAGCTCGACATCAGGAACCAGCGCATCGCGTCGGAGCCGTCGCGGTCGAACACCTCGTTGACGTCGGGGTAGTTGCGCAGCGACTTCGACATCTTCTGGCCGTCGTTGCCGAGCACGATGCCGTGGCTCACGACGTTCTTGAACGCGGGGCGGCCGAAGAGCGCCGTGGAGAGCACGTGCAGTGTGTAGAACCATCCGCGAGTCTGCCCGATGTACTCGACGATGAAGTCGGCCGGGTTGTGCGCCTCGAAGAACTCACGGTTCTCGAAGGGGTAGTGCACCTGGGCGAACGGCATCGAGCCCGAGTCGAACCACACGTCGAGCACGTCGGGGATGCGTCGCATCGTCGCGCGGCCGCTCGGGTCGTCGGGGTTCGGACGCGTGAGCTCGTCGATGTAGGGCCGGTGCAAGTCGGGCTCGCCGGCGGCGTTCACCGGGAGCGCGCCGAAGTCGCGCTGGAGCTCGGCGAGCGAGCCGTAGACGTCGACGCGCGGGAACGCGGGATCGTCGCTCTTCCACACCGGGATGGGCGAGCCCCAGTATCGATTGCGGCTGATCGACCAGTCGCGGGCGCCGCCGATCCACTTGCCGAACTGGCCGTCTTTGACGTTGTCGGGCACCCAGTTGATCTGCTGGTTGAGCTCGACCATCGAATAGCGGAATTCGGGCACGCGGATGAACCAGCTCGAGACCGCCTTGTAGATGAGCGGATTGCGGCAGCGCCAGCAGTGCGGGTACGAGTGCTCGTAGCTCGCCTGGCGAAGCAAGCGCCCTTCGGCCTTGAGGATCTGGGTGAGCGGCTTGTTGGCGTCGCTCCAGAGCAGGCCCGCGACATCCGTGACGTCGGGCAGGAACCTGCCGCCCTCATCGAGCGAGATGACCACAGGGATGCCGGAGGCCTCGCCGATCTTCTGGTCTTCTTCACCGTAGGCGGGCGCCAGGTGCACGATGCCGGTGCCGTCTTCGGTCGTGACGTAGTCGGCCACGAGGACGCGCCAGGCACGCTGCAGCCCGAAGTGCTCGACGTCGGCGTAGTACTCGAAGAGGCGGTCGTAGGTGACGTCGGCCAGTTCGGCTCCGCGCACCGTGCGCGACACCGCGGCGCGCGCGTCATCGGCGGCCTCGTAGCCGAGCTCCTTGGCGTAGTTGCCGACGAGATCGAGCGCGAGGAGGTACTCGCCGCCGAGCACCTCGGTGTCGGATGCACCGACCCGCTCGCGGAGTACCGTCGCGTCGGGCGTGCCGTTCGGGCCCGCCGGCACGACCGCGTACTCGATATCGGGGCCGACCGCGAGCGCGAAGTTCGTCGGCAGCGTCCACGGCGTCGTGGTCCAGGCGAGGGCCCGCACGGCCGTGAGCCCGAGCGACTCCGCCTTGGGCCCGGTCAGCGGGAAGGTGACCGTCACCGTCTGGTCTTGACGCATCTTGTAGACGTCGTCGTCCATGCGCAGCTCGTGGTTCGAGAGCGGCGTCTGGTCGCGCCAGCAGTACGGCAGCACCCGGTAGCCCTCGTAGGCGAGGCCCTCGTCGTGCAGGGTCTTGAACGCCCAGATGACGGATTCCATGAAGGTCACGTCGAGCGTCTTGTAGTCGTTCTCGAAGTCCACCCAGCGCGCCTGGCGCGTGACGTACTCCTCCCACTCCTTCGTGTAGCGGAGCACGGCGTCGCGAGCGGCCTGGTTGAACGCCGCGATGCCCATCTCCTCGATCTCGCTCTTGTCGGTGATGCCGAGCTGGCGCTCCGCCTCGAGCTCGGCGGGGAGGCCGTGGGTGTCCCAGCCGAACCGGCGGTGCACCTGGTAGCCGCGCATCGTCTGGAAGCGCGGGAAGAGGTCTTTCGCATAGCCCGTGAGCAGGTGGCCATAGTGCGGGAGGCCGTTGGCGAACGGCGGGCCGTCGTAGAACACCCACTCGCGCGCGCCCTCGCGCTGGTCGACCGAGGCCTGGAAGGTGCCATCGGCCTTCCAGAAGGCCAGCACCTCGCGCTCGACGGCGGGGAAGTCGGGCGACGGGGCGACGCCGTGGTCGTCTGGGGTACGCGGGTACACGCTCGCTCCTTGCGGGGACGGATGCTCACACGAGGACGCCGGCCGCTCGATCGAGCTCCGCCGCGGTACCACCTCGCTTGCCCCGGATGCTCCGGGACCCCTCATTGTCGGCTGTGACGGGCCTGCCCGTTCGGTTCTAGTGACGAGCGGATGCCTCGAGGCATCCGTTCGCGTTCTTCCGAAGACTCCCCGGTGATGGCCGGATCGATGTCGGTCGCCCCAGCTTATCGTGTCGCCGCCGGACGAACCATGCCGTGGGCCGACGGGCTCCACCGGTACGCCTCGCTGATGAGCTCGAGCAGGGCCTGCTCGGGAACGTCGTGCGCCTTCGCCTCGTCGACGAGGTCATGGATGGCGCCCGCGAGGGCGCCGTGGCCGCCGATGCGCACGGCGACCACCGCGCCGCGCCCTCGGTGCAGCTCGATGAGGTGCTCGTCGCGCAGCAGCCGGTAGGCGCGGAGCACGGTGTGCATGTTGACGTCGAGCGAGGACGCGAGCTCGCGCGCCGCCGGAAGGCGTTCGCCTCCCGAGATGCGGCCGTCGATGATCGACGCCCTGATCGCCGAGGCGAGTTGTTCGTAGAGCGGCGTCGATCGAGCCGGGTCGATGCGGATGAGCACGTGTTGAGTCTATTGTTCTATCGAAAGTAGAACAAGTTGCTTGTTGCCCGCGACGCGCGGTGACAGGATGAGTCCGGGCACGCGACGAAGGGCGCCCCGACTTCAATTCCCCCTCCTGCTAGGACCTCGATGCGTGCTGCACCAGTGACCACCCGCCCGAACCGCCGATTCGGCATCCTCGCCATCGGCCTCGCATCGATGATCGCGCTCGCCGGCTGTCAGGCTGCCGAGCCCGGGGCATCCGGCGACCCGGTCTCCGGCGGCACCCTCACCTACGCGAGCGGCGACGCGGAACCCACGTGCCTCGACCCGCACGTCGGCGGCAACTACCCGCAGGCGCTCATCGCCGGCCAGTTCCTCGAGTCGCTCGTCTCGCGCGACGACTCGGGCGAGATCATCCCGTGGCTCGCCGACTCGTGGGAGGTCTCCTCCGACGGCCTCGTCTGGGACTTCACGCTCCGCGACGGCGTGACCTTCACCGACGGCACGCCGTTCGACGCCGAGGCGGTCAAGGCGAACGTCGAGCACCTGCAGGACCCGGCGACGCAATCGTCGACCGGCTACCTCGCGCTCGGCAAGGTCGAGCAGGTCGAGGTCGTCGACGACCTCGAGGCGCGCTTCGTGCTCACCACGCCCGACAGCGCGCTCCTCGAGTCCCTCAGCCAGCCGTGGACCGCCATCCAGTCGCCGGCCGGCATCGCCCGCGGCATGGAGGAGAACTGCCAGGCGCCCGTCGGCACCGGCCCGTTCATCGTCGACGAGTGGGTGAAGCAAGACCACATCTCCCTCGTGCGCAACGACGACTACTCGTCGCCGCCCGCCGATGCCGAGCACGACGGGCCCGCCTACATCGAGGGCATCGAGTGGCGGTTCGTGCCCGACTCGGCCTCGCGCTACGCGGCGCTGCAGGGCGGCCAGGTCGACGTCATCGACAATCCCCAGCCCGACACGATCGCCGCCGCCGAGCAGGGCGACACGTTCACGTGGATCGACGCGCCGCGCCCCGGCGCCTCGAACCGCATCGAGTTGAACTCCGGCCAGGCCCCGTTCGACGACGAGCGCGTGCGTGAGGCGTTCATCCGCGCCGTCGACGTCAACGACGGCATCGACGCGCTCTTCTTCGGCACCGCCGAGCGGTCGTACTCCGCGCTCTCCTCCGTCGAGGCGCTCGCCTACTCCGACGAGTCGCTGTTCGAGACCGATCTCGACCGGGCGAACGAGCTCCTCGACGAAGCCGGTTGGACCGAGCGCGACGCCGAGGGCTACCGCATCAAGGACGGCGCCCGGCTGACGCTCCGCTTCCCGGTGAGCACGAACCAGTCGATCCCCGCAGAGCAGTCGCTGTTCGAGCAGGTGCAGGCCACGGCGAAGGACGCCGGGTTCGAGGTCGTCATCGAGCTTCTCGACCTCTCGGGCTGGTACGGCGCCCTGTTCGCCCACGAGTATGAGATCGTGAGCGCCCCGTACACCAAGGTCGGACCCGACGTGCTGCGCATCGTCTACCACTCCGAGAGCCTCACCCCGGCGCCGAGCGGGTACTTCGCGAACCTCTCCCAGCTGAACGACCCGGATGTCGACGCGTTGCTCACCGAAGCGGCCGCCACGATCGAGCCCGACGCGCGCGCCGAGCTCTACGAGCAGGCACAGCAGCTCATCCTCGGCGGCTACTACCTCCTGCCGCTCTACGACCAGCAGAACAGCTTCCTGCTGAGCACGGAGGTGCAGGGGGCTCGCGCCATCTCCACCGTCTCGACGCCGAGCTTCTATGACGCGTGGCTCGCCGGCTGACCCGCGGAGGCAGCGGCGAGGTCGCACGATCCGCCACGCCGGCCTCCTCGTCGCCGGCGCGGTCTTCGTCATGTGGGCAGTGGCGACCCTCACGTTCTTCGCGATCCGGCTGATCCCAGGCGACCCCGCACAAGCGATCCTCGGGGGCCCCGGCTCGCAGGCCTCGCAAGAGGCGCTCGACCAGGTGCGACGCGACTACGGGCTCGATCAGCCGCTCCTCGTGCAGTACCTCGCGATGCTCGGCCGGCTGCTCAGCGGCGACCTCGGCACGTCGTACGCCCTCAAGGTCCCGGTTGCCGAGCTCCTCGGCGCGCAACTCGGCGGCACGATGCTCCTCGCGCTCCTCTCCCTCGTGCTCGCGTGGATCCTCGCGCTCGGCCTCTCGCTCTGGTCAACGGGACGCGGTCGCATCTCGACGGCCGTCGGGGAGGGCATCGAGCTGACGGCGGCCGCGCTGCCGCACTTCTGGCTCGCCGCGGTGCTCATCGCGATCTTCAGCTCGGGCCTCGGCTGGCTGCCGCCCGTCGCGACCGGCACGCCGGCGGGACTCGTGCTGCCCGTCGTCACGCTCGCGGTGCCGCTCGCCGGCTTCCTCGCCCAGGTGATGCGCGAGAGCCTCCTCGACGCGATGCAGCAGCCCTTCGTCGTCTCCGCGCGAGCGCGCGGCGAGAGCACCACGGGCGTTCGGCTCCGGCACACCGTCCGGCATGCAGCGCTGCCCGGCATCAGCCTTTCGGGCTGGGCACTCGGCTGGCTACTCTCCGGCGCCGTCGTCGTCGAGACGATCTTCGCGATGCCAGGACTCGGCCGCACGCTGCTGCAAGCCGTCACCCTCCGCGACATCCCCGTCGTCACCGGCGTCGTGCTGCTCATCGCGCTCGTCTACGTGCTCATGACGGTGCTCACGGATGTCTCGTCGCGCATCGCCGACCCGAGGCTGCGGCAGGAGGCGAACCGATGAGCGAGCTCGAACTGCGCCAGACGACGGTCGAGGCATCCGCTGAGCATCGTCCGCCGCGTCGCCGCGATCGGCTGCCGCGCGTCGGCACGTTGCTCGCCGCCGCGTTCGTGGTGTTCCTCGTCGCCGCGACGTGTTTCCCGGGGCTCGTCGCCACGCACGACCCGAACCAGATCGCGGCGGCCGAGGCATTCCGGTCGCCGTCGCTCGCGCACTGGTTCGGCACCGACGAATCGGGGCGCGACGTGTACAGCCGAGTCATCGCGGGCACCGGCACGTCCCTGCTCATCGGCGTGACGGCGACGTCCATCGGCCTCGCATTCGGTCTCGCCCTCGGCGTGCTCGCGAGCTTCGGCGGGCGCGCGCTCGACTTCGGCGTCAGCCGGGTCGTCGAGGTGCTCTTCGCGTTCCCCGGCCTGCTGCTCGCGCTCCTCGTGATCGTGATCTACGGGCCGGGCCCGGTCACGGCCACCATCGCCGTCGGGCTCTCGACCGCACCCGGCTACGCCCGCATCATCCGGGGGCAGCTCGTCTCGATCCGTTCGGCGCAGTTCGTCGAGTCGGCTCGCGTGCTCGGGCACTCCTCCGCGCGCATCCTCGCCCGGCACATCGTGCCGAACGCGCTCGTGCCGATCTTCGTGCTCGCCACGCTCGGCATCGGCCAGGCGATCGTGTGGGCGTCCGCACTCAGCTATCTCGGACTCGGGGCGCAGCCGCCGGCCGCCGAGTGGGGCGCGATGCTCGCCGCCGGTCGCACCTACCTCGCCGGCGCCTGGTGGATGACCGTGTTCCCGGGCCTCATGATCGTGGGCACCACAATCGCCACGACCGTGCTCGGTCGAGCGCTCGCCCGGCGGGGCAGGGGGCGATCGTGAGCATCGATCCCGACTCCCCCGTGCTCGACGTCGCCGACCTCCGGGTCGCGTTCGGCGGCACCGAGGTCGTGCGCGGCGTCTCCCTTCGCATCAGCCCGGGCGAATGCGTCGCGATCGTCGGCGAGTCGGGTTCGGGCAAGAGCGTCACCGCGCGCGCCCTCCTCGGCCTCGCCGGCTCGAACGCCAGCACCACGAGCGAGCGGCTGCGCGTGCGGGGTCGCCAGCTGGGGTCGGCGGGCGAGCGGGAGTGGCAGCGGGTACGTGCGCGCGACGTCGGCCTCATCCTGCAGGACGCCCTCGTGTCACTCGACCCGCTCCGTCCCGTCGGCCGCGAGATCGAGGACCCGCTGCGCCTCCATGAGCGGATGCCGCCGGCCGGCCGCCGCGCGAGGGTGCTCGAGCTCCTCCACCGCGTCGGCATGCCGGATCCCGCCTACGCGGCGCGCCAGCGGTCGGGCGAGCTGTCGGGCGGACTGCGCCAGCGCGCGCTCATCGCGGCAGCCATCGCGCTCGATCCGCCCCTGCTCATCGCCGACGAGCCGACGACCGCGCTCGACGTGAGCGTGCAGGCACGGATCCTCGCGCTGCTCGCCCGATTCACGGCGAACGGCACCGGGCTGCTGCTCATCAGCCACGATCTCGCGGTCGTCCACGAGCTCGCCGATCGGATCCTCGTGATGCGCGATGGGACGGTCATCGAGGAGGGCACGGCGGCCGAGGTGCTCGGGGTGCCGCGCACCGCGTACACGCGTGCGCTCATCGCCGCCGTCCCGAGCGGCACGCCGCGTGGGATGCCGCTCAGCGTCGTCGATCGTCCGTTCGCCGCCGCAGCCGAGGCGGCTGCTGCTGCTCCGGATGCGATCACGGCGCCGTCAGCCGCTCTCT
The DNA here is from genome assembly GCF_030815405.1 of Agromyces albus. Lineage (NCBI taxonomy): Bacteria > Bacillati > Actinomycetota > Actinomycetes > Micrococcales > Microbacteriaceae > Agromyces > Agromyces albus. The sequence goes on from NZ_JAUSWX010000001.1 coordinate 1,779,946, forward strand.
ACGACGAGCGCCCGCTGCTGGCACTCGACCACGTCACCAAGTCATTCGAGATCGCGGGCGGGCGCTTCACCGCCGTCGACGACGTGTCGCTGAGCGTCCGCCGCGGCGAGACGCTCGGACTCGTCGGCGAATCGGGTTCGGGCAAGACCACCGTCGCGCGACTCGCGCTCGCGCTCACGAAGCCCGACTCCGGCGACGTCGTGCTCGACGGCACCGAGTGGTCACGGCTCCGCGAGGCGGAGCGACGTCCGATGCGCCCACGGATCGGAGCGATCTACCAAGACGCGCTGAGCTCCTTCGATCCGCGATGGAACGTCGGCCGGATCCTCGCCGATGCGGCGTCCGGCACCGAGCGAGGCGCCCCCGCCCCGGGCGTCGCTGCGCTGCTCGAGCAGGTCGGGCTCGCGGCATCCGTCGCCCACCGGCGCCCGCTCACCCTGTCGGGAGGGCAGCGCCAGCGCGTCGCGATCGCTCGCGCGCTCGCCGCGTCGCCCGAAGTGCTGATCTGCGACGAACCGGTCTCGGCCCTCGACGTGACGATCCAGGCGCAGATCCTCGACCTGCTCGACGAGCTCCAGCGCTCGCGCGGACTCGCGTGCCTCTTCATCTCGCACGACCTCGGCGTCGTGCGGCACATGGCCGACCGCGTCGCGGTGATGCAGGGCGGCAGGATCGTCGAGACCGGCGCCGCAGAGCAGGTGTTCGCCCAACCGGCGCACCCGTACACCGCGCAACTCGTCGCCGACTCGCCGCGACTCGTGCACTGACTGCCGAAGAGCTGCCGCGGGTCCCAGATCGCGCCATCGGTGCCCGCGAGGGTCTCCGCTAGGCTGGATCGTCACAATCAGGCACCTCACCACAGACACGGTGCCGCCGATATCGAACCGGAGCATCATGACCGACACCCCGCGCATTCCCGACAAGCCCGCTCTCGAGGGCCTCGAATCCGTCTGGGGAGACGCATGGGAGCGTGAGGGCATCTACCGCTTCGACCGCGAATCGGCGACTCGCGAGCAGATCTACTCCATCGACACTCCCCCGCCCACGGCGTCGGGTTCGCTGCACATCGGCCACGTCTTCTCGTACACGCACACTGACGTCGTCGCGCGGTTCCAGCGCATGCGTGGCAAGAGCGTGTTCTACCCGATGGGCTGGGACGACAACGGCCTGCCCACCGAGCGGCGCGTGCAGAACTACTACGGCGTACGCTGCGACCCGACCCTGCCCTACGTCGCGGGCTTCGTGCCGCCGTTCGAGGGCGGCGACGGCAAGAGCAGCAAGGCCGCCGATCAGGTGCCGATCAGCCGGCGCAACTTCATCGAGCTGTGCGAGCGCCTCACCGTCGAAGACGAACAGCAGTTCGAGGCGGTCTGGCGCATGCTCGGCCTCTCGGTCGACTGGACCCAGACCTACCGCACGATCGGCGACGAGTCGATCTTCGCGTCGCAGCTCGCCTTCGTGCGCAACGTCGAACGCGGCGAGGCCTACCAGGCACTCGCCCCGACGCTCTGGGACGTCACCTTCCGCACCGCCGTCGCCCAGGCCGAGCTCGAAGACCGCGAGCAGCCCGGGCACTACCACCGGGTGACCTTCGGGCGAGCCGACGGCGATGGCATCGAGATCGAGACGAGTCGCCCAGAGCTCATCCCGGCCTGCGTGGCGCTTGTGGCCCACCCCGACGACGAGCGCTACCAGCAGCTCTTCGGCACCACGGTCACGACGCCGGTCTTCGGCGTCGAGGTGCCGATCGTGGCGCACCATCTCGCCCAAAAAGACAAGGGCACCGGCATCGCGATGATCTGCACGTTCGGCGACATCACCGACGTGGTCTGGTGGCGTGAGCTCGAACTGCCGAACCGCGCGATCGTCGGCTTCGACGGTCGCATCATCGCCGACACCCCGGACGCGATCACGTCAGAGGCGGGCCGCGCGGCCTTCGCCGAACTGGCTGGCAAGACCGCCTTCTCCGCTCGCCAGGCCGTGGTCGAGCGCCTCCGCGTTTCGGGCGACCTCCTCGGCGAGCCGAAGGCGATCACCCACCCGGTCAAGTTCTACGAGAAGGGCGACCGGCCGCTCGAGATCGTCTCGACCCGCCAGTGGTACCTCCGCAACGGCGCGCGCGACGAAGAGCTCCGGTCCCGCCTGCTCAGCCACGGGCGAGAGATCGACTGGCGTCCCGACTTCATGCGAGTGCGCTACGAGAACTGGGTGGGCGGCCTCTCCGGCGACTGGCTCGTCTCCCGGCAGCGCTTCTTCGGCGTGCCGATCCCTGTCTGGTACCCGCTCGACGAGGCCGGCGAGCCGCTCTTCGACGAGCCGATCGTCGCGACCCGTGAGATGCTCCCCGTCGATCCGTCGTCGGCAGCGGCTCCCGGCTTCGACGAGGCACAGCGCGGGGTTCCCGGCGGCTTCGTCGGCGAGCACGACGTCATGGACACGTGGGCGACCTCGTCGCTCACCCCGCAGCTGGCGGGCGGGTGGGAGCGCGACCCCGAGCTCTTCGAGCTCGTCTTCCCATACTCGCTGCGCCCGCAGGGTCAAGACATCATCCGCACGTGGCTGTTCTCGACGACGCTTCGCGCCGAGCTCGAGCACGGCGTCGCGCCGTGGTCCAACGCGGCGATCTCGGGATTCATCGTCGACCCCGACCGCAAGAAGATGTCGAAGTCGAAGGGCAACGTCGTCACTCCGGCGGCCCTGCTCGAGCAGCACGGCTCCGACGCGGTGCGCTACTGGGCGGCATCCTCGCGCCTCGGCACCGATGCCGCGTTCGATCCGCAGAACCCGACGCAGGTGAAGATCGGCCGGCGACTGTCGATCAAGGTGCTGAACGCGGCGAAGTTCATCCTGGGCTTCGAGGGATCGGCGGATGCCCCGGTCACCGTGCCCGTCGACCGCAGCATGCTCGCCGAGCTGAGCGACGTCGTCGACCGCGCCACGCGGGCGCTCGACGCCTACGACCACGCTCGCGCGCTCGAGTCCGCCGAGACGTTCTTCTGGACGTTCTGCGACGACTACCTCGAACTCGTGAAAGAGCGCGCCTACGGCGCGCCGAGCCCCGAGCAGGCCTCGGCGGTCGCCGCGCTGAAGACCGCGCTCAGCGTGCTGCTCCGACTCTTCGCCCCGGTCATCCCCTTCGCGACCGAGGAGGCCTGGCGCTGGTCCAACTCGACCTCGGTGCACACCGCTCCCTGGCCGACCGATGATGAACTCGCCGCGCGCGGCGAAGCGGGCGTCGAGCTCCTCGAACTCGCGAGCCTCGCCCTCACGGGCATCCGCCGCGCGAAGACCGATGCCAAGGCATCGCAGAAGACGCCGGTCGTGAGCGCCGCGATCGCGGCGCCCGCCGCGGCGATCGCCCTGCTCGAAGCGGCGGCACCCGACTTGCGGGCCGTGGGACGCATCGCAGAGCTCGACTTCGTCGAGGCCGACGAGTTCCACGTCCGCGACGTCGTCTTCGAGACCATGTCGGAATAGGAGGAACCATGACGCACGAGATCCGGATGGCCGGTGATGAGGACTTCTTCGGCTGGCTGCCGCTCTTCGAGGCCTACTGCAACTTCTACGACACCGAACTCGATGACGCAAAGGCGCTCATCGTGTGGAACTGGATACGCGACGACGCCAACCCGCTCGAAGCCGCGCTCGCGGTCGACGACGAGGGTCGGCCGGTGGGTCTCGCGCAGTTCCGCGCCGTACCCGACACGCTCAGGGCGACCCGTGGCATCCACCTCGACGACCTCTACGTCGATGAGGAGCACCGCGGCGCCGGCATCGGGCGCGGGCTCATCGAGTTCGTGCACGCTCGCGCCGCCGACCTCGGCACGGGTGGCGTGACCTGGACGACGGCGGCCGACAACGACGAGGCGCAGCGACTCTACGACGAGCTCGCCCGGCGCACGAGCTGGGTGACCTACGAGATGGACGCGTGATGCGACTCGGCACGCGGTGGGCGTTCGGCGCTGAGCCGCCGGCATCCGTTCCGGCGGAGCTCCGAGACCGCATCGCCGCCGCGGAGGCGGCCCACCCGGGCGACGGCGCCGACCGTCACTGGACCCTCACCTGGCTCGAGGGGCGACCGATCGCCGAACTCGACGACGGCACCGTCGTGCGCGACACCATCGTCGACGCCCACGACGTCGACGAAGACTGGTAGCGCGCGCTCGTCAGGCTCGGCCGATGATCTCGCCGTGGGGCATGAGGAACCATCCGTCGTCGTCGGCCGCCCAATCGAGCCACGCCTCGGCGATCTGGCGGAGCTCCTCAGGATTCGAGTGACCCGACTCGATCGCGTGCGCCGCGAACTGCGACTCGGTCGCCCGTTCGGCCCAAGAGCCGCCCCACCACTCACGCTCGAGCGCTGAGGAGAAGACCCAGGTCGTGCCGCCGGCCTCGAGGTCGGAGAACCCGGCCTCTCGCGCCCACCGCTTCAGATGGCGACCGGCATTGGGCTCGCCGCCGTTCCATTCGTGCACGTCGTGGTAGAGCGACAGCCACCGGGTGAGGCCCGCTGACGGGGGGCTCCAGATCACGCCGCCGTAGTCGACGTCGCGAACGGCGACGATGCCGCCCGGCTTCAGCACACGCCGGAACTCGCGCAGCGCCTCGACCGGTCGCCCGAGATGCTGCAGCACCTGGTGTGCGTGCACGACGTCGAACGTGTCGTCGTCGAAGTCGAGCGCGTAGGCATCGCCGGCCCGGAACTCGACGTTGTGCACGTCTTCGCTCTCAGCGAGGCCGTTGGCCTTCGCGACGACCTCTTCCGACGCGTCGACACCGATGACTCGGCCGGGCCGCACCCGACGGGCGAGGTCGATCGAGATCGTGCCCGGCCCGCTGCCGACGTCGAGGATCTGGAGACCCTCCCTGAGGTGGGGCACGAGATACGCGGCGGAGTTCTCAACTGTGCGCCAGGAGTGGATCCGAAGGACGCTCTCGTGATGGCCATGGGTGTAGGCGTCTCGAGGTGCAGCCGGGCCGGGCCGGGCGTGTTCGTCCATACCTCGACCCTATGCTCCCGGGCGAGCCGCGCGACACGAACTATGGTTGACGGATGGGCGATCAGACGAACCCGTTCCTCGAACCGAGTCCGCTCCCGTACCTGCTTCCGCAGTTCGCCCTCATCGGGTCCGAGCACTATCGCGAGGCGATCACGATCGGCATGCGCGAGCAGCGCGACGAGGTCGAGGCGATCGCGGCCAGCACCGAACCGGCATCCTTCTCGAACACGATCGTCGCGCTCGAGCGATCGGGCGAGTTGCTGCGGCGAGTGCTCCCCGTCTTCGAGAATGCGAGCTCGGCGAACTCCGACGACGCGATCGACGCCATCGAGTCGGAGTTCGCGCCGCTGTTGTCGGCGCACCGCGATGCGATCCGGCTCGACCCGCGGCTGTACGCCCGCATCGACACCCTCCGCGCCGCTGCCGATGAACTCGATCTCGATGCCGAGTCGGCGTACCTGCTCGAGCGATACCACCGCGAGGCGACCCTCGCGGGCGCCGCCCTCGACGAGGCCGAGCGCGAACGGCTGACTGCGCTGAACGAGCGCATCTCGACGCTCACGACCGCGTTCCAGCAGCACCTGCTCGCCGACACGAACGACCTCGCGCTCCACCTCGCCGACGAGGCCGAGCTCGCGGGCCTCGATTCCGGCACGAAGTCGGCCGCGCGCGAGGCTGCGAGCGCCCGCGGCCTCGACGGCTGGCTGCTCACGCTCGTGTTACCGACGAGCCAACCGGCGCTCGCGAACCTGGAGTCGCCCGAGGTGCGCGACCGGCTCCTCGCGGCCTCGCGGGCTCGCGGATGCCGCGGCGGCGAGCACGACACGCGCGCGACGCTCCTCGAGCTCGTGCGCCTCCGCGCCGAGCGGGCACGCCTCCTGGGCTTCCCGAACCATGCGGCGGCGGTCACCGCCGACGAGACGGCGGGGACGCCCGAGGCGGTCGCCGCGTTGCTCGAGCGCCTCGCGCCGATCGCCGCCGACAATGCGCGCCGCGAGGCCGCCGATCTCGCAACGCGAGCGGCGCAGCTCGGGCAACGTGCCGTCACGGCATCCGACTGGGCCTTCCTGACCGAGCAGGTGCGCGCCGAGCGGTACGCCGTCGACCTGCAGGCGATGCGCCCGTACTTCGAGTTCGAGCGCGTGCTGCGCGACGGCGTCTTCCACGCGGCGACGCTGCTCTACGGGGTACAGTTCAGCGAGCGCACCGATCTCATCGGGTACCACGCCGACACCAGGATCTTCGAGGTGACCGAAGACGACGGCTCACCCGTCGGCATGTACCTCATCGACCCGTACACTCGTGACTCCAAACGCGGCGGGGCCTGGATGAGCTCCCTCGTCGAGCAGTCCGCGCTCGCCGGCACGCTTCCTGTCGTCGTCAACAACCTCAACGTGTCGAAGCCGGCTGCGGGCGAGCCGACGCTGCTCACGTTCGACGAGACCGAGACCCTCTTCCACGAGTTCGGCCACGCACTCCACGGGCTCTTCGCGCGCGTGAGCTACCCGTCGCAGGCCGGCACGAACGTGTATCGCGACTTCGTCGAGTTCCCGAGCCAGGTGAACGAGATGTGGATGCTCCGCCCCGAGGTGCTCGGCAACTACGCCGTGCATCACCAGACGGGCGAGCGGATGCCGCAAGAGCTCGTCGACCGCCTGCTCGAGTCGCGCGGCTTCAACGAGGGCTACTCCACGACGGAGTACCTCGCTGCGGCAATGCTCGACCAGGCCTGGCACCGGCTGGCCGCCGACGACCTCGTCACGGATGTCGAGGCGTTCGAGCACTCCGCGCTCCACGCGGCGGGGCTCGACGACGCGCTCGTTCCGCCCCGGTACGCGAGCACGTACTTCGCGCACGTCTTCGCGGGCGGCTACGACGCCGGCTACTACTCCTACATCTGGAGCGAGGTGCCGGGCGCCGACGCCATCGAGTGGTTCGAGGAGCACGGCGGAGCAACGCGTGAGAACGGCGAACGGTTCCGGGGCCACCTGCTCGCGATCGGCGGCAGCAAGGACCCGCTCGAGGCGTACCGGGAGTTCCGCGGGCAGGATGCCGCGATCGAGCCGCTGCTCAGGCGACGGGGCTTGGCCGGTTGATCAGATCGCGAAGCCGAGGGCGCGCATCATGTCGCGTCCGTCGTCGGTGATGCGCTCAGGACCCCACGGCGGCATCCAGACCCAGTTGATGCGGAACGCGTCGACGGTGCCGTCGAGTGCCTCGGCGGTCTGCTCTTCGATGACGTCGGTGAGGGGGCATCCGGCGCTCGTGAGCGTCATGTGGATGATGAGGGCGTCGTTCTCCTCATCCCAGCCGAGGTCGTAGATGAGCCCGAGATCGACGATGTTGACGCCGAGCTCAGGGTCCATGACGTCTTTCAGCGCCTCGGTGACCTGGTCGAAGCGCTCAGGAGCGAGTGAGGTGACCATGTCAGCAGTCTACTTCGCCGCGGGCTCGAGGTAGCGGTCGTAGCCCTCGTCCTCGAGACGGTCGGCGAGTTCGGGGCCGCCCTGCTCGGCGATCCGGCCGGCGACGAACACGTGCACGAAGTCGGGCGTGATGTAGCGCAGGATGCGCGTGTAGTGCGTGATGAGGAGGATGCCGAGGCCCGTGTTGGCCTTCGCGCGGTTGACGCCCTCGGAGACGATCTTCAGCGCATCGACGTCGAGGCCGGAGTCGGTCTCGTCGAGCACCGCGAACCTCGGCTTCAGGAGCTCGAGCTGGAGGATCTCGTTGCGCTTCTTCTCGCCGCCCGAGAAGCCCTCGTTGACGTTGCGCTCGGCGAAGGCCGAGTCCATCTTGAGGGCGGACATCGACTCCCGCACGTCTTTCACCCAACCGCGGATCGCCGGCGCTTCGCCGTCGATCGCGGTCTTCGCGGTGCGGAGGAAGTTCGTGATCGTCACGCCCGGGATCTCCACGGGATACTGCATCGCGAGGAAGAGACCGGCACGAGCGCGAGCGTCGACCGACATCTCGAGCACGTTCTCGCCGTCGAGGAGGATCTCGCCCTGGACGACCTGGTACTTCGGGTGTCCGGCGATCGTGTACGCGAGGGTGGACTTGCCGGAGCCGTTCGGCCCCATGACGGCGTGGATCTCGCCCTCGTTGATCACCAGGTCGACGCCGCGGAGGATCTCGCGGGTGCCTTGGTCGGTCTCGACGTTGACGTGCAGGTTCTTGATCTCGAGAACGGACATGTTCGTGTGTGGTCTCTTTCGGTAGCCGGCCGCTCGGGCCGGAGGCTGTGTCAGACGGTCAGGGTGACCGAGGGATCGATGTGGACGCCGCCGTCGACGAGCTCGACGCGGAAGACCGGCACCGGTTCGTAGGCGGGCAGGGTGAGTGGCTTGCCGGTGCGGAGCGAGAACTTGGAGCCGTGCGCCCAGCACTCGAGGGTGTCGTCTTCGACGAACCCCTCGGCCAGCGAGATGTCGCCGTGCGTGCAGGTGTCGCCGATCGCGAAGATGTCGCCGGCCGAGTCCTTCACGACCGCGATGGGGATTCCGTCGATGACGAAGCGGGCCGCCTGGTCGACGGCCAGCTCATCGATGCTGCAGACGCGAACGGATGCCACGTCAGCTCCCCAGGAGCTCAGACTCGATCGCGGCAGTCAGCCGCTCCTCGAGGTCGGGTGAGCCGATCTTCTGCACGATCTCCAGGAGGAAGCCGCGCACCACGAGGCGTCGCGCTTCGTCTTCGCGGATGCCGCGCGCCATCAGGTAGAACAACTGCTCGTCGTCGAATCGGCCGGTCGCACTCGCGTGCCCGGCGCCGGCGATGTCGCCGGTCTCGATCTCGAGGTTCGGCACGGAGTCGGCACGTGTGCCGTCGGTGAGCACGAGGTTGCGGTTCTGCTCGTAGCTGTCGGTGCCGACCGCCGCGTTGCCGATGAGCACGTCGCCGATCCACACCGTGCGGGCGCCCTGACCCTGGAGCGCACCCTTGTAGGTGACGCGGCTGCGCGTGTGCGGGGCGTCATGGTGAACGAACACCTGCTGCTCGAGGTGCTGGCCGGCGTCGGCGAAGTACAGGCCGAGCGCCTCGATGTCGGAGCCCTGCTCGGCGAGGTGGGTCGACGGATTCACTCGCACGACCTTGCCGCCGAGCGAGACGACGATGTGCTTGAGGAACGCGTCGCGGTCGAGGCGGGCGAAGTGGCTCGCGAGGTGCACCGCGTCGTCGTTCCACTCCTGGAGCGCGACGACGGTGAGCAACGCGCCTTCGCCGACGATGATCTCGACGTTCTCCGAGAGCCGGGCGTCGCCGATTCCGCGCAGCACGACGAGGCCGCGGCTGTTCGGCGCCGCCTCGATGATCGTGTGCGCTGCGCGCGGCGTGGCGCCGAGGCCGGAGCGGGTGACCGCGACGACCTTCTCGTCTTCACCGGTGACGGCGATGAGCAGCGCTTCGTCGAACGAGCTCCACGCGTTGGCGGCGGCCCGCTCCTCAGGGATGCCGGCGCGGCCGATGCGTGTGTCGCCGCGGTCAATCCAGGAGACCTCCACGCCCGCGGCATCCGTCGCCTCGATCTCGAGTCGTGAGCCGTCGAGTTCGCCACCGGTGAGGTCGGCGAACGTGGCGACGGGCGAGAGCTTCCACTCGTGCTCGCGGCCGGTGACCTGCGCGAAGTCGTCGACGTTCACGGAGCGGAATCGCTCGGATCGCGTCTGGACGGGCACGACGGGGCCGTCGGTGTGCGGTCGGAAACCGTGCTGCTCGGCGGTGGGCATAGCTGTGCTCTGCGTTGCGGCGGCCATTCTTAACCGACCGATCCTTCCATGCCCATCTCGATGAGCTTGTTGAGTTCCATCGCGTACTCCATCGGGAGCTCGCGGGCGATCGGTTCGATGAAGCCGCGCACGATCATGGCCATCGCCTCGTCTTCGGGCAGGCCGCGGCTCATCAGGTAGAAGAGCTGCTCCTCGCTCACTTTCGAGACCGTCGCCTCGTGGCCGAGCTTCACGTCGTCGACGCGGATGTCGATCGCGGGGTAGGTGTCGGACCGGGAGATGGTGTCGACGAGGAGGGCGTCGCAGCGCACGGTGTTGGCCGAGTGATGCGCGTTGGCATCGATGCGGACCTCACCGCGGTACCCCGCACGACCGCCGCCGCGGGCGATCGACTTCGAGACGATCGACGACTGCGTGTACGGCGCCATGTGGATCATCTTCGCGCCGGCGTCTTGATGCTGGCCCGGGCCCGCGAACGCGACCGAGAGCGTCTCGCCCTTGGCGTGCTCGCCCATGAGGAAGATCGATGGGTACTTCATCGTGACCTTCGAGCCGATGTTGCCGTCGATCCACTCCATGGTGGCGCCTTCGGCAGCGGTGGCGCGCTTGGTGACGAGGTTGTAGACGTTGTTCGACCAGTTCTGGATCGTCGTGTAGCGAACGCGGGCGTTCTTCTTCACGATGATCTCGACGACGGCCGAGTGCAGCGAGTCGGACTTGTAGATCGGGGCGGTGCAGCCCTCGATGTAGTGCACGTAGCTGCCCTCGTCGGCGATGATCAGCGTGCGCTCGAACTGGCCCATGTTCTCGGTGTTGATGCGGAAGTAGGCCTGCAGCGGGATCTCGACGTGCACGCCCGGCGGCACGTAGACGAACGATCCGCCCGACCACACGGCCGTGTTCAGCGCAGCGAACTTGTTGTCGCCCGCGGGGATCACGGTCCCGAAGTACTCCTCGAAGAACTCGGGGTGCTCGCGAAGCGCCGTGTCGGTGTCCATGAAGATGACGCCCTGACGCTCGAGCTCTTCGTTGATCTGGTGGTAGACCACCTCGGACTCGTACTGGGCGGCGACGCCCGCGACGAGGCGCTGGCGCTCAGCCTCGGGGATGCCGAGCTTCTCGTAGGTGTTCTTGATGTCGTCGGGCAGGTCTTCCCAGGTCTGGGCCTGCTTCTCGGTGGAGCGCACGAAGTACTTGATGTTGTCGAAGTCGATCTCCGAGAGATCTGCACCCCACGTGGGCATCGGCTTGCGCTCGAAGAGCTGCAGCGCGCGCTGCCGGCGCTGGAGCATCCATTCGGGCTCGCTCTTCAGCGCCGAGATGTCGGCCACCACCTGGGGCGAGATGCCGCGGCGGGCAGATGCCCCGGCCGCGTCGGAGTCGGCCCAACCGAACTCGTAGACTCCGAGTCCTGCAAGTTCTGGGCGGTCGATCAGTACGTCCGTCATGCTCTCCCTCTTCTCCTCCCGTGCAACCGGTTATCAGTCCGGCTCATTCCCCTCGCGAGTCGAGGTGCTCGGGATCGGGCGATGATGTGCGGGTGGCTCCAGTGCGAACCTAAGATGGCTGGGAACCCGCATCGCGCGTTGTCGCGCGCCTCGCGGGAATCTCCAACCCTTCAAGTCTATAGGGTCGCACTGCCGGTGGGTCAGTACTGTCAGTACTCCCAGTACCGTCACAGCGCGCCCGGATCAGGATCGAACGAGCGTGAATCGGCTCAGCGAGTGGCTGCCAGATCGACTCGACGGCAAGGTCCGCCTCGTGGCATGGCTCTCGTTCATCGCCGAGACGATGATCATCGCCACCGGCGGCGCCGTGCGGCTGACCGGTTCGGGCCTCGGCTGCCCCACCTGGCCGACGTGCACGGCCGACTCGCTCGTGCCCACCGAAGAGCTCGACTACCACAGCCTCATCGAGTTCGGGAACCGCATGATGACGGGCGTCGTCGGCATCATCGCCCTCGTGCTCTTCGTGCTCGTCTGGCGCATCCGCGCCGAGCGGCGCGACCTCTTCACTCTCGCGTTCATCGTCGGCGCCGGGGTCGTCGCCCAGGCGATCGTCGGCGGCATCACCGTGTGGACGGGCCTCAACCCGTTCATCGTGGGCTTCCACTACGTCTCCTCGCTCGTGCTCGTGTGCGTCTCGGCCGCGTTCATCGCCCGCATGGACCAGTCCCCCGGGCCGCGCGAACGTGCCGTGCCGGGTTGGTACGCCGGGCTCACGCACGCGACGAGCGCGGTGCTCGTGATCACGATCGTCTTCGGCGTGCTCACCACCGGCTCCGGGCCCCACTCCGGCGACACGGATGCCGGTCGCACCGGATTCGACTCCGAGCTCCTCGAGCATGTGCACGCCTGGCCCGGCTATGCGCTCCTCGCCCTCACGCTCGCACTCGCCGCCGCAGCGTGGCAACTTCGCCTGCCGACGCTGCGCTGGGCGCTCGCGCTCCTCGCGGTCGAGCTCGTGCAGGTGACAATCGGACTCATCCAGGCCCGCTCGGGCCTGCCGCCCCTGCTCGTCGGCGTCCACATGGTGCTCGCCGCCCTCACGGCCGCCGCGATGACGGTGGTCGTGCTGCGGATCAAGCGTCCCGTGGGCACGCCGCAGTCGCAGTCGGAGACGCCGGCCGCGGCATCCGCTCGCTGAGACACCCCTCGATGCACGGAAGGGAACCCAGCATGCGCATCGAACACCGAGGCGGCCGACCGCAGGTCGACCCGTCCGCGTACGTCGCGCCCACGGCGGTGCTCTCGGGGGCCGTGACGGTCGGGCCTGGCGCGCGCATCCTGCACGGAGCCGTGCTCACCGCCGAGGACGGCGAAGTGCGGATCGGTGCGCGTGTCGTCATCATGGAGCACGCGCTCATCCGTGGCCGAGCGACGCATCCTGCCGTGGTCGGCGACGACGTCATGATCGGCCCGCACACGCACGTCAATGGCGCGATCGTCGAATCGGAGGCGTTCATCGCGACCGGAGCTTCGCTCTTCCCCGGCGCGGTCGTCGGAACCGGCGCCGAGGTCCGGATCAACGGCGTCGTGCAGGTCAACAGCCGTGTCGAGCCCGGATCGGTCGTCCCGATCGGGTGGATCGCCGTGGGCAACCCCGCCACCATCCTGCCTCCGGAGCGCCACGAAGAGATCTGGGCGATCCAGCGCGGTCTCGACTTCACGGGCACCGTCTACGGCACTCCGGCGCCCTCGGGCATGCGCGAGATCATGCGGCGGCAGTCCGAGTACTACGGGGCGCACACCAATGACGTGGTGCTCGACGCGGGCGAGTCGTCCAACGGCACCTGAGTCGCCCATCGGCGAGCGGCGGCCGAGGGCGCGCCCATCAGCGGTTCCGGGCGATTCGATGCACGAGACCGGCGAGCTCAACCCGGTTCGCGGTGCCGGTCTTCGCGAGCAGGTGCGATACGTGGGAGCTCACCGTCTTCTCGCTGATCGTCAACGCGCGAGCAATCTCGGAATATGTGCGACCGACGGCAACGAGGTCGAGGATCTCGCGTTCCCGAGCGGTGAACCCGTGCAACGCCGCGGGCTCCACCGACGACGCGGCGACCGGCTCGGCTGTAGCGATGCGCGCCCTGGTCGCGAGCTCCCTCAATTCCTCCTCCACCGGCCGGGCGCACAGGCGCCCCGCGAGGGCGAGGCCGTCGCGGAGCATCGCGGCGCCGCGCGACCGATCACGTAGGCCACCGAGGAGCGCCTCGGCCGCTCTCCAAGTCGAGTACGCCTCCTCCCAGAGCAGGTTGCCCCTCGCGCACTCCGTCACTGCTGTGACCCACGCCTCTGCTTGACGGGGGTCGCTGCGGGCGCGGAATCGCTCAGCCACGTACATGGCGTCGAGCGCGACGATCTGGTGCTCCCACAGTTCCGTCGACGGTCCGATGTCCCTGATCACGTGGGGGAAGCGCGCAACGAGTGCATCCAGCTCGTCGTGAACCTCCGCCGCCGCACGACCTTCGTCTCGTGCGGCTTGCACCTGGTCGGCGAGCGCTCGTGCCGCGAGCGGCATGAGCCATTCGCACATCGTCGGCGCGATCCCCTCGGTCGATGCCCCAGCGAGCGCCGCGCGGAACGCACCCGCCGGGTCGCCGGCGCCGAGTCGCACCTCCGCGCGCACGGTGGCGAACTCGAACGCGAGGAACTGCGAGCCCGCCACGATCAGTTCGTCGGCTCGTTGGAGGTGGTTCTCCGCTTCGCTCTGGCGTCCCTGCCACGTGGCGAGGCGGGCGGCCGTCAGCCTCGCGCTCACGTCAGCCAACGGTCCCGGGTCGGAGCCGAGCACGAGCCGGAGGCATTCCTCGCACTCTCGCCACGAGCCGACATCCATCCGGCCCGCGGCCTCGCTCGCGGAGACCCAGGCGAGGTAGGCATGCGGCGCGCCGTGCGTCTCCATCTGCTCTCGACGCCGGCGGAGGAGCTCGGCGAACCCCTCGGCACCTCGCATGTCCAGTGCGTTGCCCTCCCATAACACCGCGTGCGTGCAGGCCCACCAGTCGCGAACGCGCATGGCGCAGTCGATCCCCTCTCGTGCGAACGCCGCCGCCCTCGCGCCGTCGCCCGCCTGAGCGGCGCCCATCGCGTTCGCGCCGAGTGCATAGGCGAGCGCACGAGTGTCGCCTGACGCACGTGCCACCTCGAGAGCGCGGCGAGCGTGTTCATGCGCGTCCGGGCTGTCGTGCCACAACTCGGCGTGTGCGAGCTCGGCCAACGCAAGTGCGTACTCGGAACTCGACGGCGCAACCTGCGAGAGCCGAACGGCCTCCCGCATCTCCGCTTGATCGATGAACGAGAGTCCCATCGAGAAGCGAAGGTGCATGCGACGCACGAGGAGCTCGGACGCGACGAGCGGCGATGTCGCCCGATCGGTACGGTCGAGGAGCTGCTCGACGGCGTCCAATTCGTCGGCATGTGCGCCGACTTCTGCGGCCGCCGAGCGAAGTCTCCGAAGCAGGTCGTCGAGCGATACCGCGACGTCCGTCAGCTCTGGGCGCAGCGTGACGGCGCGCCGCAGCAGACGGAGGCGTTCGGCGGCGCCGCCTGAAACGCCGATCGCCTCGGACGCGACGAGTGCCCAGTCATACCCTGCGCGGGCGTCGCCCGCGCGGTAGCGGTGGTCCGCGATGGCCACGACGGTCTCCAAGTCGGTCGAACCGCTCGTGAATCGAGCCTCGAGTAGCTCCGCGAATCTCACGTGCCACACGCGTCGTTCGTCCTGGGCGAGCACGGCCTCCAGCACCTCCACGTTCATCGGGTGGTGGAACCAGAACGCGCCGTCGGCTTGCAGGTCGAGAGTCCCCGCGTCCACCGCGGCGTGGAGCCGATCCCTGACTTCGTCGACCTCGGTCGTGCCCACGACCCGGGCCAGCTCGTCAGCGTGCATGGCGGCGCCACCGACCGCCAGGACCGTCGCAAGTTCCCGGGTGGGAGCGGGAAGGCGGTACCAGGACTGCAGGACCGCAGATCTGAGGTCCGAAGGGAACGTCTCCGACACGTTCCGCGCGTTCGGGAAGAGCCCAGCGACGATCAGCCGGTTGAAGTACGGGTTCCCTCTCGTTCGGCGGTGTACATCCTCGATGAGTGATTGATGCGCCGATGCGCCGAGCAATGCGCTGATCTGCTGCCCCGTCTCCGGGCGGCCGAGTGGATCGAGGTCGAGTTCGGTGACGCGGGGCAGTCGACGGACGTCCGCGAGCCAACGCTGCAGCGGGTGGCCCGCGCCGACCTCTTCGCGACGGATCGTCGCCACCAGTGCGAGACGCCGACGCACCGGGCCCGCCAACACGTACATGAGCGTGTCGAGCGTGCTGCGATCTGCCCATTGGAGATCGTCGATGACGAAGGTCACGTGTTGGAGCTCGCACAGCTCATCCAGCCACGCGTCGAAGTGCACGGCGTAGTCGCGCTCCTCTCCTGTGTCGACCGAGTCGGGCGGTGCCGGCTCAGGGCGGCCGAAGCCGCGCAGGGCTGAACGGATCGGAAGCAGCGGTATGGACATCGACGTCAGCGGCAGGCATGTGCCGACAAGAGTGAAGGCGTCCGGGAGCGTCGCGCAGGCCCGCGCGACGAGCGCGGTCTTCCCGACGCCCGCGTCACCGGAGACGACCAGCGCCTGCGCTTCCCCACCCGCCGCGCGATGAAGCAGCGATCGGATGCTGCCGAGCTCCCGTTCGCGTCCGATGAATACCGAGTCCAACGGCTCGGATGGCACGGCCACGTGGCAAGTCTGACACCGAACCCCGCGCAAATCAGGGGTTTCGAGACGGATCTGAGGGTCGATGCCCGACGCGGCACGGACGCGCCGAGCGGATGGTGGCCCCACCACCACAATCCGAAAGGCGGCACCATCATGCCCGCACCATCGATCATCCGCACCGGCGTCTTCATCGTGGCCGGCGCCGCGTTCCTCTCGCTCGCGGCGGCGGGTCCAGCCAGCGCACGCCCGGACACGCCACCACCGGCCTCGATCGTCCAGTCCAGTCCAGCGCAGCGTTGCCAGCTCACGCGGATCGGGAACCAGTTCGTGCGCTGCGACAACCTGACCGGCGCGGGCGTCGCCGCGCCGTCATGGGTGCCCGAGCAGCGGTAGCGGCATCCGGAGGCTGAACTCAGAATGGGAGCAGCGGGTCGATCCCGATCGCGAGGAACACGAGCGACAGGTAGGCGATCGAGCCGTGGAACACGCGCATCGGCGACACCTGCTCGTGCCGGATCGCGAGGCTGTAGAGACGATGCGTCTCGGAGATGAACCACACGCCCGTGACGACCGCGACCGTGGAGTACACGAGCCCCATGCCGGCGATCGGGATGAGCAGGAGCGAGCAGGCCACCGTGGCCCACGCGTAGAGGATGACCTGGAGGCCGACCTGCGCTCGGCCGCGCACCACGGCGAGCATCGGCACCCCCGCGGCGGCGTAGTCGTCTTTGTACTTCATCGACAGCGGCCAGTAGTGCGGCGGGGTCCACAGGAAGATGATGAGGAAGAGGATGAACGGTGCCCAGTCGAGGCTCCCGGTGACCGCTGCCCAGCCGATCAGCACGGGCATGCAGCCCGCGACCCCGCCCCACACGATGTTCTGCGAGGTGCGGCGCTTGAGGATGAGGCTGTAGAAGACGACGTAGAGCAGGATCGCCCCGAGTGAGAGCACCGCCGCGAGCCAGTTCGTGAAGAGCCACAGCCAGGCGATCGAGGCGGCGCCGAGCGCGTAGGCGAAGACGAGCGCCTCTCGGTCGCTCAATTCGCCGGTGACGAGCGGGCGACCGCGCGTCCGCTTCATGAGCCGATCGATGTCGCGGTCGATGTAGCAGTTGAACGCACCCGCCGAGCCCGCGCTCATCGCACCACCGATGAGGGTCGCGACCAGCAGCCAGAGGTCGGGCAGCCCCTGCTGGGCGAGGATCATCGTCGGCGCCGTCACCACGAGCAGCAACTCGATCACGCGCGGCTTCGTGAGTGCGAGGTAGGCGGCGAGCTTGCGCCGAGCGGTCATCGCCGGTCGTGCGCCACGGGTGTCTACGGTCGCCTGCATCGTTCCTCTTCCGGCGCGCGGGCAGGTTTCTGCGGACCTCGCGCGACCCCAGACGATTCTAGGCCATGCGCGTCATCCGGATGCTCCGGAGCACGCCCGAAACCTCACAATCCCAGACGCTCGCTGTGAAGTCACGCCCCGTCACAGAGCCTCGTCAAGTCCATATACTGAGGAAAGCGCGCCCGGCGGCGTGACCCGGAATCGCCGTTCAGTTGAGGCTTGCGACCGGGTTGTTCGCCAGGCGGAACCGCGCCGCAACGTCCTCGGCGGGTCGGGGGCAGATCGGTTGCCCGACGCCGTCACGATCGGAAGGAACAGCACCTCGTGGCACCTCTGCAATGGGAACCCCTCGACGACCGCGCGGTCGACACCGCCCGCGTCCTCGCGGCCGACGCCGTGGAGAAGGTCGGCAATGGTCACCCCGGCACGGCGATGAGCCTCGCTCCCGCCGCCTACCTGCTCTTCCAGAAGGTCATGCGCCGTGACCCGGCCGACCACGACTGGCTTGGTCGCGACCGCTTCGTGCTCTCGGCGGGCCACAGCTCACTCACCCAGTACGTGCAGCTCTACCTCGCCGGCGACGGCCTCGAGCTCAGCGACCTCGAGTCGCTGCGCACGTGGGGCTCGAAGACGCCCGGCCACCCCGAGTACGGTCACACCGCGGGCGTCGAGATCACCACCGGCCCCCTCGGCCAGGGCCTCGCCTCGGCCGTCGGCTTCGCCTACGCCGCTCGCTTCGAGCGCGGTCTCTTCGACCCCGAGGCAGCCCCCGGCACGAGCCCGTTCGACCACTTCGTGTACGTCATCGCCGGCGACGGCGACCTGCAGGAGGGCGTGACGAGCGAGGCATCCTCGCTCGCCGGCCACCAGCAGCTCGGCAACCTCGTCGTCATCTACGACTCGAACCAGATCTCGATCGAAGACGACACGAACATCGCCTTCACCGAGAACGTGGCCGAGCGGTATGCGTCCTACGGATGGCACGTGCAGACCGTCGACTGGAAAGGCACCGGCGAGTATGTCGAAGACGTGCCCGCGCTCGACGCCGCGATCGCGGCCGCGAAGGGCGAGACGTCGAAGCCCTCCATCATCATCCTGAAGACGATCATCGGCTGGCCGAGCCCGGGCAAGCAGAACTCCGGCAAGATCCACGGATCGGCGCTCGGCGCCGCCGAGCTCGCCGCGACGAAGGAGGTGCTCGGCTTCGACCCCGAGCTGAACTTCGTCGTCGACGCCGAGGTGCTCGAGCACACGCGTCGTGCGGGTGAGCGTGGCGCAGCGGCACGCGCCGAATGGCAGCGCTCCTTCGACGAGTGGGCCGAGGCGAACCCCGACCGCAAGGCACTGCTCGACCGACTCGAGGCCGGAGAGCTTCCCGCCGACATCGAATCGGTGCTGCCGAGCTTCGAGGGCGGCACCGAGGTGTCGACCCGTGCAGCATCCGGCAAGGTCATCAACGCCCTCGCCGGCGCGCTCCCCGAGTTCTGGGGCGGCTCGGCCGACCTCGCCGAGTCGAACCTCACGACGATCAACGGCGCGCCCTCGTTCATCCCCTCCGAGTGGTCGACGCACGAGTTCGCGGGCAACCCCTACGGGCGTGTGCTGCACTTCGGCATCCGCGAGCACGCGATGGGCGCGATCCTCAACGGCATCGTCCTGCACGGCAAGACGCGCGCGTTCGGCGGCACGTTCCTCATCTTCAGCGACTACATGCGCCCGGCCGTTCGCCTGGCCGCGCTCATGAAGGTGCCCTCGATCTTCGTCTGGACGCACGACTCCGTCGCGCTCGGCGAAGACGGCCCGACGCACCAGCCCATCGAGCAGCTCGCGACGCTCCGCGCGATCCCCGGCTTCACCGTGGTGCGACCGGCCGACGCGAACGAGGTCGCGCAAGCGTGGCTCGAGATCCTGAAGCGTCGCGACGCCCCCGTCGGCATCGCCCTCACGCGCCAGAACATCCCGGTGTTCGAGCGCGGCGACGGCGCGGCATCCGGCGACACCCTCGCCGCCGCCTCGAACCTCACCAAGGGCGCCTACGTGCTCGCCGACGCACCGTCGGGCACGCCCGACGTCATCCTCATCGCCACGGGTTCCGAGGTGCAGCTCGCACTCGGCGCGCGAGACGAGCTCGCTGCAGACGGCATCGAGGCCCGAGTGGTCTCCGCGCCGAGCCTCGAATGGTTCGAGGAGCAGGATGCCGCGTACCGCGATTCGGTGCTGCCCGCCGCCGTGACGGCTCGAGTGTCGGTCGAGGCCGGCATCGCGCTCACCTGGCAGCGCTACGTCGGCGACCGGGGCCGCAGCGTCTCGATCGATCACTTCGGCGCATCCGCCGACTACAAGACCCTGTTCCGCGAGTTCGGCATCACGACAGAAGCCGTCGTCGCCGCCGCGAAGGAATCGCTCGCGTCCTGACGCGAGCACGAAGGAGAAACACCCTCATGTCAAGCAACACCCCCACCGCCGCGCTCTCAGAGGCCGGCGTCAGCATCTGGCTCGACGACCTGTCGCGTCAACGCATCGTCTCCGGCGGACTCGAGCGGCTCATCGCCGAGCGTGACGTCGTCGGCGTGACCACCAACCCGACGATCTTCGCCGGTGCGCTCGCGAACGGCGCCGCCTACGCCGAGCAGCTGCACGCGCTCTCCGCCGCAGGCGCCGACGTCGACACCGCGGTCTTCGAGATCACGACCGACGACGTGCGCGACGCCGCCGAGCACTTCCGCCCCGTCTACGACCGCACCGGCGGATACGACGGTCGCGTCTCGATCGAGGTCGCCCCCGGCCTCCGCCCACGACACGGCCGCGACCATCGAGCAGGCGAAGGAACTGTGGGCGAAGGTCGACCGGCCCAACGTCATGATCAAGATCCCCGCGACGCTCGCAGGGCTCGACGCGATCACCGAGACGATCGCCGCCGGCATCAGCGTCAACGTCACGCTGATCTTCAGCCTCGACCGCTACCGCGAGGTCATCGACGCGTACCTCACAGGGCTCGAGCGTGCGAAGGCCGCCGGCATCGACCTCAGCACCATCCACTCCGTGGCCTCGTTCTTCGTGTCGCGCGTCGACACCGAGATCGACAAGCGACTCGTCGCGATCGGCACCGATGAGGCCCTCGGGCTCAAGAGCAAGGCCGGCGTCGCGAATGCGCGGCTCGCCTACGAGCTCTACGAGCAGGTCTTCGCCGACGAGCGTGCCACCGCATTGCTCGACGCCGGCGCGAACCGTCAGCGCCCGCTGTGGGCCTCGACCGGTGTGAAGGACCCGTCGCTCTCCGACACCCTCTACGTCACCGAGCTCGTCGCCCAGGGCGTCGTCAACACGATGCCCGAGAAGACCCTCGAAGCCACCTTCGACCACGGCGAGATCGTCGGCGACACCGTGACCGGCGCCTACGCCGATGCCGGCGCCGTGCTCGACGCGCTCGCTCGCGTCGGCGTCGACTACGACGACGTCACCGCGCTCCTCGAGCGCGAGGGCGTCGAGAAGTTCATCGTCTCGTGGAACGAACTGCTCGACACCGTGCGCGGTGCCCTGGAGGCAGCAGCATGAGCTTCCGCATCTCCGTGAGCGGGGCCGCGGCCGACGCCGTGCGCGCCACCGTCCCCGGGCTCGTGGCCGACTACTTCGCGAGCGGCATCACCGGACTCGACGCCGCACTCTGGGGGCCCGAGGCCGAAGAGGAGGCTTCGAAGCGGCTCGGCTGGACCGAGGCCGTCGCGATCTCGCGGCCGCTCGTTCCCGAGATCCTCGCGCTTCGCGACAGCCTCCGCGCCGACGGCGTCGACCACATCGTCCTCGCCGGCATGGGCGGTTCGTCGCTCGCCCCAGAGGTCATCACCCGCACGAGCGGGGTGCCCCTCACGGTGCTCGACTCGACCGAACCCGGGCAGGTGCGCGCTGCGCTCGCCGACCGGCTCGCGTCATCCGCCCTCGTCGTCTCGTCGAAGTCGGGTTCGACCGTCGAGACCGACAGCCAGCGCCGGGTCTACGAGCAGGCGTTCCGCGATGCCGGCATCGACCCCGTCTCGCGCATCATCGTGGTCACCGACCCCGGCTCGCCGCTCGACGAATCGGCCCGCGCTGCGGGATACCGCGTGTTCAACGCCGACCCCAACGTCGGCGGGCGCTACTCGGCGCTCACAGCGTTCGGCCTCGTGCCGTCAGGGCTCGCCGGCGTCGACATCTCCGAGCTCCTCGACGAGGCCGAGACGATCGAGCTCTCGCTCGCCGTCGACACCGAGGACAATCCGGGCCTCGTGCTCGGAGCCGCGATGGCCGCAACGGCACCGCTCCGCGACAAGCTCGGTATCATCTCCGACGGCACCCACATCGTCGGATTCGCCGATTGGGCCGAGCAGCTCATCGCCGAGTCGACGGGAAAGAACGGCACCGGCATCCTGCCCGTCGTGCTCGACGTCGACGCGCCCGAACTCGGCGCCGACCTCCCCGACCTCCAGGTCGTGCGGCTCGTCCGCGATGCGGGCGACCAGGTCTTCGGCCACGACGACTCCGGAGAGATCCGCGTCTCGGGCACGCTCGGCGCGCAGTTGCTCGTCTGGGAGTACGCGACCGTCGTCGCGGGCCGCATCCTCGGCATCAACCCCTTCGACCAGCCCGACGTCGAGTCGGCGAAGATCGCCGCTCGCGGACTTCTCGACTCGCGGCCCGAGCCTGCCCCGGCGGCGTTCGTCGCCGACGGCATCGAGGTGCGCGGCACTCCCGAAGTCATCGGCGCGGCGAGCGATCTCGTCTCGGCGATCGACGTGCTGCTCGAAGAGCTGCCGGCGAACGGCTACATCTCGGTGCAGGCCTACGTCGACCGCGTCGCACATCCCGAGCTCGCGCGCCTCCGCGACGCGCTCGCCGCGCGGTCCGGCCGCCCGGTGACGTTCGGCTGGGGCCCGAGGTTCCTGCACTCGACCGGGCAGTTCCACAAGGGCGGCCCCGCCGTCGGCGTGTTCCTGCAGATCACGCAGGCCGCCGACGACGACCTCGAGATTCCCGAGCGCCCGTTCACCTTCGGTCAGCTGATCGCCGCACAGGCGTCGGGCGACGCGAGCGTGCTCGCCGAGCACGGCCGGCCCGTGCTCACGCTCACGCTCACCGAGCCCCGGGCGAACATCGCCACGCTCTTCGACGCCGTCGGCTGAGAGCCGGAAGGAACCGCATGCAACCGGCCCCGATCACCGCGCAGCACAATCCGCTGCGTTCCCCGAAGGACTACCGGCTGAATCGCATCGCCGGCCCCTCGAGCCTCATCATCTTCGGCGTGACGGGCGACCTGTCGCGCAAGAAGCTCATGCCCGCGGTCTACGACCTCGCGAACCGGGGCCTGTTGCCGCCCGGCTTCGCGCTCGTCGGCTTCGCACGCCGCGAATGGGCCGACGAGGACTTCGAACGGGTCGTGCACGATTCGGTGAAGCAGTATGCCCGCACCGAATTTCGTGAGGACGTCTGGAAGCAGCTCGCTCGCGGCATCCGCTTCGTGCAGGGCGACTTCGACGACGACGCCGCATTCGACCGCCTGCGTGAGGTCGTCGGCGAACTCGACGAGAAGCGGGGCACGATGGGCAACCACGCGTTCTACCTGTCGATCCCGCCGAAGTCCTTCCCGCTCGTCACCGAGCAGCTCAAGCGATCCGGGCTCACCGAGCAGAACGGCGACCAGTGGCGCCGCGTCGTGATCGAGAAGCCGTTCGGGTCCGACCTCCAGACGGCGCGCGAGCTCAATGACGTCGTCGCCTCGGTGTTCCCGCCCGACTCCGTGTTCCGCATCGACCACTATCTCGGCAAGGAGACGGTGCAGAACATCCTGGCCCTCCGGTTCGCGAACCAGCTCTACGAGCCGATCTGGAACGCGAACTACGTCGACCACGTGCAGATCACGATGGCCGAGGACATCGGCGTGGGCGGCCGTGCCGGCTACTACGACGGCATCGGCGCGGCCCGCGACGTCATCCAGAACCACTTGCTGCAATTGCTCGCGCTCACCGCCATGGAGGAGCCCATCTCCTTCGAGGCGAGCGACCTCCGCGCCGAGAAGGAGAAGATCCTCGCCGCGGTGCGACTGCCCGAAGACCTCGCGACGGGCACCGCACGTGGGCAGTACGCGGGCGGCTGGCAGGGAGGCGAAGAGGTCATCGGCTTCCTCGACGAAGACGGCATGGACCCCGAGTCCACCACCGAGACCTACGCGGCCATGAAGCTGACCATCGGCACCCGCCGATGGGCCGGCGTGCCGTTCTACCTTCGTGCGGGCAAGCGACTCGGCCGCAGGGTCACCGAGATCGCCGTCGTCTTCAAGCGGGCACCCCAGCAGGTCTTCGCCGCCAGCCAGACGTCGCAACTCGGGCAGAACGCCCTCGTCATCCGGGTACAGCCCGACGAAGGGGTCACCATCCGCTTCGGCTCGAAAGTCCCCGGCGCCGGCATGCAGGTGCGCGACGTGACGATGGACTTCGGCTACGGGCACGCGTTCACCGAGGCGAGCCCCGAGGCGTACGAACGCCTCATCCTCGACGTGCTGCTCGGCGACCCGCCGCTCTTCCCCCGTCAGGAGGAGGTCGAGCTCTCGTGGAAGATCCTCGACCCGATCGAGGAGTTCTGGGAGACCCAGGGCCAGCCCGAGCAATACCGCCCCGGCACCTGGGGGCCCGCCTCGGCCGATGAGCTGCTGGAACGCGACGGACGAAGCTGGAGACGCCCATGATCGTCGATCTGCCCGACACCACCACGAGCCAGGTCTCGAAGACCCTCGTGAAGATCCGCGAAGAGGGCGGCGTCGTTGCGCTCGGTCGGGTGCTCACGCTCGTCATCGCCACCTCCCCCGGCGCCGAAGAGGAGGCCATCGAGGCCGCCAACGACGCGTCGCGCGAGCATCCGATGCGCGTGATCGTGGTCTCACGGGAGCCGGGCACCGAGACCTCGGCGGTCGAGCCGCGGCTCGATGCCGAGATCCGTGTGGGCGGCGACGCCGGCGCGAGCGAGGTCATCGTGCTTCGAGCGTGCGGCGATGCGGCCAGCGACGAGGAGAGCCTCGTGATGGGCCTGCTGCTGCCCGATGCCCCCGTGGTGACCTGGTGGCCCGCTGCCGCACCCGAGGTTCCCGGCAAGTCGCCGCTTGGCCGCATCGCACACCGCAGGATCACGGATGCCTCGACGCAGCCCGATCCCCAGGCCGCGCTTCACAATCTCGCCTCGAGCTACACCCCAGGCGACGCTGACTTCGCGTGGACTCGCCTGACACTGTGGCGCGCGCAACTCGCCGCCGTGCTCGACCAGCCGCCATACGAACCCGTCACCGACGTCCACGTGACGGGGGCGATCGACTCCCCCTCGACGACACTGCTCGCGGCGTGGCTGAAGCTGCAGCTGTCGGCTCCGACCACCTACGAGTTGACGAGTGTGGAAGCCGGTTCGCACGGCATCCACGGGGTGCGACTCGGGCGGGATGGCGGCGCCATCGAACTCGTGCGCGACGTGCCCGGCATCGCGACGCTTCGTCAGCCGAGCCAGCCGCTGCACGATCTCGCCCTGCCGCGGCGGAATCTCCGTGACTGCCTCGCCGACGAGCTCCGACGCCTCGACCCCGATGAGCTGTACGGTGAAGTGATCACGAGCGGGCTCGCCCTGCTCGAGGACGCCGACGATGGAGGAGGCCGCGCCGCATGACGAATGAGCGCCGCGTGCTCGTACACCCCGACAAGGCCTCGCTCGCAGGAGCGGTGGCGGCGCGCTTCATCACGAAGACGCTCGACATCCTCGACGCGCAACCGCTCGCGCACATCGTGCTCACCGGCGGCACGATGGGCGCCTCTGTGCTCGAGGCGGTCGCGTCGTCGCCGGCCCACACCTCGGTCGACTGGTCGCGCGTGCACTTCTGGTGGGGCGACGAGCGGTGGGTGCCCGCCGGAGATGCCGAGCGCAACGACGGACAGTCGCGAGCCGCCCTCCTCGACCGGCTCGAGCTTCCGGCCGAGAACGTCCACCCGTTCCCGGCATCGGATGCCGGCATCTCGCTCGACGAGGCCGCCGACGTCTACGCAGCCGAACTCGCGGCGCACGGCGTCGACGGATTGCCGCACCCCGTCTTCGACATCACGTTCCTCGGCGCCGGCCCCGACGGGCACATCGCCTCGCTGTTCCCGCATCGATCGGGAATCCAGGTCACCGACCGCACGGTCATCCCGGTGCGGAACTCGCCGAAGCCGCCGCCCGAGCGATTGAGCCTCACACGACCCGTGCTGAACGCGTCGCAGCGCATCTGGATCGTGCTCGCAGGAGCCGACAAGGCCTCAGCGCTCGGACTCGCCCTCGCCGGTGCGAGCCGCGACGAAGTGCCCGTCGCCGGCATCAAGGGACGCCGACGCACGGTGTTCTTCGTGGACCGTGAAGCGGCTGCCGAAGTTCCCGAAGAGCTCATCACGCCCGACTACTGAACACGTCCGTCGCAGACATGAAGCAGGGCCGGCCCTTTGGAGCCGGCCCTGCTTCATGTCTGGTTCTGGTTCGGTGCCTCAGGCCTGTCCGCGCCGGATGCGCAACTGCGTGAGTGCGTCGTCGAGCAGGGCAGCGGCCTCTTCGTCGGTGCGACGTTCCTTGACGTAGGCGAGGTGCGTCTTGTACGGCTCGAGCTTCGAGACCGAAGGCGGGTTCTCGCGATCGCGCCCGGCGGGCAGCCCCGTGGAGGGGCTGTCGATGGTGTCGGGGATCTCCTCTTCGGGCAGGTTCGCTGCGAAGTACCGCACCGTCTCATTGCCCTGGGCGTCCCAGTAGCTCACCGCGACGCGATCGGCGTGGAAGCCACGATCCTGTTCGCCCATCGGCCCGGCGCCCACGCGCGAGCCACGAATGGCGCTGTTTCCTGAAGCCATCTTCTTCTCCCCCGTCAGATTCCGGCGTCGAACTTGGTGATGAGACCGAGCACGACGATGCAGGTCACCCAGATGAGTCCGAGGATGACCGTGATCCGGTTGAGGTTTCGCTCGGCGACACCCGATGCGCCGAGGCTCGAGGTGACGCCTCCTCCGAACATGTCGGAGAGACCGCCACCGCGGCCCTTGTGCAACAGGATGAGCAGTGTCAGCAGGAGGCTCGTGAGACCGAGCAGCACCTGCAGGACGACCTGGAGAATCTCCACGGTGAACCTTTCCGGGCACGACGCAGGGGGTCGGGCCGACAATCAGTATAACGGCACGCGAGCCGCGGCCGAGGAGGCGGGCTAGGCTCCGACGTGCTTCTTGAACCGCGCGATGCTCGAGAACTCGGCGATGTCGAGGCTCGCTCCGCCGACGAGTGCCCCATCGACGTTCGGTTCGCGAAGGAACGAGGCGATGTTCGCCGCCTTCACCGAGCCGCCGTAGAGCACGCGCGTCGCCTGGGCGGTCTCGTCACCGAACACCTCGGTGAGCACGCCACGAAGAGCTGCGGCGACCTGCTCGGCCTGATCGGGCGTCGCGGCCTGACCCGAGCCGATGGCCCAGACCGGCTCGTAGGCGACGACGAGTCCCTTCGACCCGTCGACGCCTTCCAGCGCGGCGCGCAGCTGCGCGACCGGCACGGCACTCGGGCCATGCGCCTCGAGGTCTTCGGCGGTCTCGCCGACGCACAGCACGGGGATGAGGCCGTGGCGGTGCGCAGCGAGCACCTTCGCGTTGATGTCGGCATCGCGCTCGCCATGCAGGGTGCGTCGCTCGGAGTGGCCGATGATCACGTACCGGCAGTCGAGTGCCGCGAGGAACGCCCCCGAGATCTCACCCGTGTATGCCCCGGAGTCGTGCGCCGAGACATCCTGTGCGCCGTACGCGATCGGGAGCGAGTCAGCCGAGACGAGCGTCTGCACCGATCGCAGGTCGGTGAACGGCGGGAACACCGCCACCTCGGCGTCGGCGAAGTCGTGCTTCGCGTCGGCGAGGCTCCACGCGAGCTTCTGCACGAACGCGATCGACTGCAGGTGATCGAGGTTCATCTTCCAGTTCCCTGCGATGAACGGAGTGCGCTTCACTGCCATCCGAGGACCTCCAGTCCGGGAAGCTTCTTGCCTTCGAGGAACTCGAGGCTTGCGCCTCCGCCCGTTGAGATATGACCGAACTGGTCGTCGGAGAACCCGAGCTGCCGCACCGCGGCGGCGGAGTCGCCGCCGCCGACGACACTGAGCCCATTGACGGCCGTGAGGGCCTCGGCGACCGTGAGGGTGCCTGCAGCGAACGGCGCGAGCTCGAACACGCCCATGGGCCCGTTCCAGAACACCGTCTTCGAACCGCGGATGTGCTCGGCGAAGACCGCTGCGGTGTCGGGCCCGATGTCGAGTCCGAGTCCGGATGCCCCGAACGGCGTCTCCTCGATCGCATCCGAGGGCGTCACGACGTGCTCTGCCTCGGCCGAGAAGGCTGACGCAACGACGACGTCAGTCGGCAGCACGATCGACACGCCACGCTCCGTCGCCTCGGCGAGATAGCCGCGCACCGTCTCGATCTGGTCTTCCTCGAGCAGGCTCGAGCCGACCTTGTGGCCCTGTGCAGCGAGGAAGGTGAAGAGCATGCCGCCCCCGATGAGCAGGGTGTCGACTCGGGGCAGCAGGTGTGCGATGACGCCGAGCTTGTCGGAGACCTTCGATCCGCCGAGCACGACCGTGTAGGGGCGCTCAGGCGATTCGGTGAGCCGGTCGAGCACTTCGAGCTCGGCGGCGATCAGCAGTCCTGCCGCGCTCGGCCGGAGCTCCTCGAGTTCGAAGACGCTCGCCTGCTTGCGATGCACGACGCCGAACCCGTCGGAAACCACGGCGTCGGCGAACGCGGCGAGCTCGCCCGCGAACGCGGTGCGCTCCGCCTCGTTCTTACTGGTCTCGCCCGGGTTGAACCGGAGGTTCTCGAGCACGAGCACCTCGCCGTCGCCGAGCGCCGCGACCTTGGCCGCGGCATCCGTTCCGACGGTGTCGGCGGCGAAGCCGACCGGAGCGTCGAGCAGCTCGCCGAGGCGCGCCGCGACGGGAGCGAGGCTGTACTTCGGGTCGGGCGCTCCGTCGGGCCGCCCGAGGTGGGAGACCACGATGACGCGGGCGCCCTGGCCGATGAGGGCCTCGAGCGTGGGGACCGATGCCCGCACGCGGCCGTCGTCCGTGATGACCGCGTTCTGCAGAGGAACGTTCAGGTCACAACGGACGACGACGCGCTTGCCGGCGAGCGGACCGAGAGTATCGATCGTTCGCAGGGTCACGATGACTCGGCTCAGAGACGTTCGGCGACGTACTCGGTGAGGTCGACGAGGCGGTTGGAGTAACCCCACTCGTTGTCGTACCAGCTCGAGAGCTTCACCTGATCGCCGAGGACGCGCAGCAGGCCCGCATCGAAGATCGACGAGTGCGGGTCGCTGACGATGTCGCTCGAGACGATCTCGTCTTCGGTGTACTTGAGGATGCCCTTCATGGGCCCCTCTGCGGCGGCCTTGTAGGCGGCCTTGACCTCGTCGACGGTGACCGGGCGAGAGGAGGTGACCGTGAGATCGGTGATCGAACCGGTGGGAACCGGGACGCGCAGGGCGAAGCCGTCGAGCTTGCCGACGAGCTCAGGCAGCACGAGACCGATGGCCTTCGCGGCGCCGGTAGAGGTCGGCACGATGTTGACGGCGGCCGCACGTGCACGACGCAGGTCTTTGTGGGGGCCGTCCTGGAGGTTCTGGTCGGCCGTGTACGCGTGAACCGTGGTCATGAGACCGCGCTCGATGCCGAACTCGTCGTTGAACACCTTGGCGAGCGGCGCGAGGCAGTTGGTGGTACACGAGGCGTTCGAGATGATGTGGTGCTTCTCGGCGTCGTACTCGTGCTCGTTGACGCCCATGACGAACGTCGCGTCCTCATCGGTGGCGGGAGCCGAGATGAGCACCTTCTTGGCGCCGGCGTTGATGTGCTTGCGCGCATCGGTGGCCTTCGTGAAGAAGCCGGTCGACTCGATGACGATGTCGACGCCGAGCTCGCCCCACGGCAGGTTGGCGGGGTCGCGCTCTGCGAAGACCTTGATCGCCTTGCCGTTGACGATGATCTGTCCTTCGTCGAACTCGACGGTCGCGTCGAGTCGCCCGGTGATCGAGTCGTACTTCAGCAGGTGTGCGAGCGTCTTGTTGTCGGTGAGGTCGTTCACCGCGACGATGTCGAGGTCTGCGCCCTGCGCGAGGGCGGCGCGGAAGTAGTTGCGGCCGATGCGGCCGAAGCCGTTGATGCCGATCTTTACAGACACGGATGTCTCCTGTTTGACGTGCGCGATCGCGCTATTGCAAGGGTGAATTGATCGGACA
This sequence comes from Agromyces albus, assembly GCF_030815405.1. Lineage (NCBI taxonomy): Bacteria > Bacillati > Actinomycetota > Actinomycetes > Micrococcales > Microbacteriaceae > Agromyces > Agromyces albus. The sequence continues at coordinate 1,809,504 of NZ_JAUSWX010000001.1, forward strand.
GCGGTGTCCCCGGACGGGTCCGGGGACACCATCCGCTACGACAGTAGCAGCAGCCCTGAGGTCTTCTCGCGTGCGGTGGTGAAGCGCTCCTGGACGTTCGCCCAGTCTGCGATGTTCCAGAACGCCTTCACGTAGTCGGCACGCACGTTCTTGTAGTCGAGGTAGTACGCGTGCTCCCAGACGTCGAGCATGAGGAGGGGCACGATGCCGGCGGGGAGGTTTCCCTGCTGGTCGAAGAACTGCACGATGATGAGGCGCTGTCCGATCGAATCCCAGGCGAGCACTGCCCACCCGGAACCCTGCACACCGAGCGCGGTCGCCGTGAAGTGGGCCTGGAACTTGTCGAACGAACCGAATGCGTCGTCGATCGCCGACGCGAGCTCACCGGCGGGCTTGTCGCCGCCGTTGGGCGAGAGGTTCGTCCAGAAGATCGAGTGGTTGATGTGCCCGCCCAGGTTGAACGCGAGGTCCTTCTCGAGCTTGTTGACGTTCGCGAGGTTATCCGAGTCGCGGGCTTCAGCGAGTTGCGCGAGCGCGGTGTTCGCGCCGGTGACGTAGGCCTGGTGATGCTTCGAGTGGTGCAATTCCATGATCGTGCCGCTGATGCTCGGCTCGAGCGCCGAGTAGTCGTAGGCGAGATCCGGGAGGGTGTAGTCAGCCATTGCTTCTCCTTCTCAGATGCCGGGCGTGCCGGGCTCCTGCCCGGTGTTCCGCGGCTGCCTTTCGAGTCTATGCCCGTCGCGAGCGGTGCCCGCGTGGCGTATGACGCGGGACGACGCTCGAGAGCGAGGGGCGATCAGACCTCGTCGAGGTCGGCGGGCAGGCTCGCCTCCGTGCCCGGTACACCGAGTTCGGCGGCGCGCTTGTCGGCCATTGCGAGCAGGCGGCGGATGCGGCCGGCCACGGCGTCTTTCGTCATCGGCGGGTCGGCGTAGTGGCCGAGCTCGTCGAGACTTGCATCGCGGTGGGCGAGCCGAAGTTCTCCGGCGTACTTCAGGTGATCGGGGATGCCGTCGCTCAAGAGCTCCATGGCACGTTCGACGCGTGCGCAGGCTGCGACGGCGGCTTGCGCCGATCGCCGCAGGTTCGCGTCGTCGAAGTTGACGAGCCGGTTCGCCGTGGCCCGCACCTCGCGCCGCTGCCGGAGCGCCTCCCAGTTGCGCACCGTCTCGGTGGCGCCCATCACGGCGAGCATCGCGCTGATCGCCTCGCCGTCGCGGATCACGACCCGGTGCACGCCGCGCACTTCACGTGCCTTCGCCGAGATGCCGAGCCGGCCGGCGGCGCCGACGAGCGCCATCGCGGTCTCGTTGCCGGGGCAGGTGATCTCGAGTGCGGCCGAACGGCCGGGATCAGTGAGACTCCCCTGAGCGAGGAAGGCGCCCCGCCAGATGGCCGCGACCTCATCGCGCGAACCCGTCGTGAGCTTGTTCGGCAGTCCTCGCACCGGTCGTCGGCGCGCGTCGAGGAGGCCGGTCTGCCGGGCGAGGGTCTCTCCCCCGTCGAGCACGCGCACGAGGTACTGGTTCGAACGACGGATGCCGGAAGGGGAGATCACCGACACGTCGGGGCGAACGCCGTAGATCTCGCCGAGGTCGCGCGTCACCCGGCGCACGATCGTTGGTGAGTCGAGCTCGGCCTCGATCGCGATGCGGCTGGAGATGATGTGAAGGCCGCCGGCGAAGCGCAGCACCGCCGCGAGCTCAGCCGCCCTCACGCTGGTCTTCGGCACGTCGACTCGCGCGAGCTCTTCTTTCACATCCGCGGTCAATGCCACTTCACGTCCAATCTTTCGTCATCTTGTCGTCGCGCCTCATCGAATGTCACGCCGCGCCGAGTCACTCGCGGCCGAGGTCGCGATCCTTGACACTCACGGCGACCCCGGGCATCTTCTCGATTCGCTTGCGGAGCTCTCGGATGATGGCGACCGATCGGTGCTTTCCCCCGGTGCATCCGATGGCGATCGTCGCGTGCCGCTTGTTCTCACGCTGGTAGCCCGCCAGGACCGGCTCCAGCGCCTTGGCATAGGCGTCGATGAACTCACGCGCGCCCGCTTGCTCGAGCACGAATTCCGACACCGCGCGGTCTTCACCGGAGAGATGGCGCAGCTCGGGAACCCAGAACGGGTTCGGCAGGAACCTGGCATCGGCCACGAGATCGGCGTCGGAGGGCACGCCGTACTTGAACCCGAAGCTCAGCATGGTCACCCGGAGTCCGGCTTGGCCCTCTTCGGCGAAGGTCTCGGTGATGAGATTCGCGAGCTGGTGGATGTTGAGATCGGTGGTGTCGATGACGATGTCGCTCGCCTCTCGAAGCTCGGCCAGACGCGCACGCTCGTCGCCGATGCCGTCGAGCAGCGTGCCCGACCCCTGCAGCGGGTGCGGTCGTCGCACCGATTCGAAGCGGCGCACGAGCACGGTGTCGGTCGCGTCGAGGAAGACGACGCGCACGTTCACCCCCGTGCGCAGCGCCTGGATGATCTCTCGGAGTTCCGAGAAGAAGTCGCCGCCGCGGATGTCGACGACCGCCGCGATGCGGGGCAAGGAGGCGCCGGCGCGTTCGACGAGCTCGACGAGCGGGCGCAGCATCTGCGGAGGCAGGTTGTCGACGACATACCAGCCCAGGTCTTCGAGAGCATTGCCGACGGTCGACCGGCCCGCACCGGACATCCCAGTGACGATGAGCATCTCTTGCTGCTCGGCCTCAGCTGCCATCGTCTCGAGGTCCCCTTCCGCGTGTCGACACCCCAGCCTACCGGGGCGCCGACACGCCGTCAGCGCGCAGCTGACGATGCACCGTCGCCGCGAGCACCGGCCCGATGCCGCTCACTTCTGCGATCTCGACTTCGGTCGCGGCACGAAGTCGCGTGACCGAGCCGAAGTGACGCAGGAGTTGCTTCACGCGCGACGGGCCGAGACCCGGGATCTCGGAGAGCACCGAGCCGATGTCGCGCTTGCGACGCTGTCGCTGATGCGTGATGGCGAACCGGTGCGCCTCGTCGCGAACACGCTGGAAGAGGAAGAGCGCGTCGCTGTTGCGCGGCAGGATCACGGGGAAGTCGGCATCGGGAGTCCAGATCTCCTCGAGCCGCTTCGCGATGCCGCAGAGCGCGATGCCCTCGACCCCGGATTCGGCGAGGGCCCGCGCCGCGGCCTCGACCTGCGGCTGGCCTCCGTCGACGACGAGGAGGTTGGGGCGATAGGCGAACTTCTTGCGAGATCCGGATGCCGCGGCGGCATCCGTCGCTGCATCCGGCCCTTCGAGGCCCGCCGCACCGACGTCGCCGACCTCACCGTTCCACCCGGGCTGCAAGAGGTAGGCGAGCCGTCTGGTGAGCACCTGGTGGATCGAATCGGTGTCGTCGCTCGACTGCGGGATGGTGAATCGGCGGTACTCGTCTTTGCGCGGCAGGCCGTCTTCGAACACCACCATCGACGCGACGATGTTGGTGCCACTGAGATGCGAGACGTCGAAGCACTCGATTCGCAGCGGCGCGTCGGCCATGCCGAGCGCCTCCTGGATGTCTTCGAGCGCGCGGGACCGGGTGGTGAAGTCGGCGCTCCGACGCGTCTTGTAGAGCATCAGGGACTGCTTCGCGTTCTGGGTCGCGGTTTGGAGCAGCGCCGCCTTGTCGCCGCGCTGGGCGGCGCGGAGCCGCACCTTGCGCCCCGCGAGCGTTGCGAGCCACGTCTCGAGCGCGGCGGCGTCGTCGGGCAGTTCGGGTACGACGACTTCGCCCGGCGGCCGGATGTCGTCGACGTAGGCGTTCTGCACGACCGAGTCGACGAGTTCGCCGAGCGGAACGTCGAGCTCCTTGTCGACCGTCCAGGAGCGGACGCCGCGCACCCGACCGCCACGCACGATGAAGAGCTGCACCGCCGCGGAGAGCTCGTCGTGGTCGATGCCGAACACGTCGATGTCGACCGACTCGCCGAGCACCACCGCGCTCTTCTCGAAGAAGGACTCGGCGGCCTGGAGCTGGTCGCGCCTGCGCGCGGCAGTCTCATAGTCTTGCGCCGCCGCCGCCGCCTTCATCTGCTGCGTCAGCTCGCCGATGATGCGCCGGTCTTGGTTCTGCATGAACGCGACGAATCGGTCGACGTTCTCGCGGTGCTCCTCGATCGTGACGAGCCTCGAGCAGGGGCCGAAGCAGCGTCCGATCTGCCCTGCGAAGCAAGGCCGGCCGCTCGCCATGGCGCGCTTGTAGTCGGAGTCCTTGCACGTGCGGATCGGGAACAGCTTGAGCAGCACCTCGAGCGTCTCGTTGACCGCCCAGACCTTCGGATACGGCCCGAAGTACCGTGCACCGGGGATGCCGCGGCGACGCGACACCATGGCCCGCGGCGCCTCGTCGGCGAGCGTCACGACGAGGTAGGGGTAGGACTTGTCGTCTTTGAATCGCACGTTGAACGGCGGGCTGAACTCGTTGATGAGCGTGATCTCGAGTTGCAGCGCCTCGACATCGTTCGCGACCACCGTCCATTCGACGGAGGTCGCAGTGGTGACCATTCGGCGCGTGCGCTCGTGCAGGCTCCGCAACGGCGCGAAGTAGTTCGACAGCCGCGCCCGGAGATTCTTCGCCTTGCCGACGTAGAGCACGCGGCGATCGGCGTCACGGAAACGGTAGACGCCCGGAGCGGTCGGGATCTCCCCCACCCTCGGGCGGTACGCGACGGTCTCGTTCATCGCCTAGCTGGCGACCTCGGCGCGGACGGATGCCGCTCCGAAGATCTCACGCAAGAAATAGCCGGTGTGGCTGTCGTGGACCTCTGCGACCTGCTCGGGCGTGCCCGTGGCGACGACCTGCCCTCCGCCGGAGCCGCCCTCTGGCCCCAGGTCGATGATCCAGTCGGCCGACTTGATGACGTCGAGGCTGTGCTCGATGACGATGACGGTGTTGCCCTTCTCGACGAGCTTGCCGAGCACCTTGAGCAGCTTCTGCACGTCTTCGAAGTGCAGGCCCGTGGTGGGCTCGTCGAGCACATAGACGCTTCGACCGTTCGAACGTCGCTGGAGCTCGGTCGCGAGCTTGACTCGCTGCGCCTCGCCGCCCGAGAGGGTCGTGGCGCTCTGGCCGAGTTGCACGTAGCCGAGACCGACGTCGACGAGCGTCTTCAGGTAGCGGTGGATCGCCGAGATCGGCTCGAAGAACTCCGCCGCCTCGCTGATGGGCATCTCGAGCACCTCGGCGATGTTCTTGCTCTTGTAGTGCACCTGCAGCGTCTCGCGGTTGTAGCGCTTGCCGCCGCAGACCTCGCACGCGACATAGACGTCGGGCAGGAAGTTCATCTCGATCTTGATCGTGCCGTCGCCCGAGCACGCCTCGCATCGGCCGCCCTTGACGTTGAAGCTGAAGCGGCCGGGGAGGTACCCGCGAGCCTTCGCCTCGTTCGTCTCGGAGAAGAGGGTGCGGATCCGGTCGAACACCCCGGTGTACGTGGCGGGATTGGAGCGCGGCGTGCGACCGATCGGTGCCTGGTCGACGTGCACCACCTTGTCGAGCTGATCAAGGCCGGTGACGCGGCGGTGCTTGCCGGGCACCTTGCGGGCTCCGTTCAAGCGGTTCGCGAGCACGCGATAGAGGATGTCGTTCACGAGCGATGACTTGCCGGAACCGCTCACCCCGGTGACGGCGGTGAACGTGCCGAGCGGGAACTCGACGTCGACACCACGGAGGTTGTTCGCCTCGGCGCCCTGCACGTGGATCATCCGCTCGGGATCGATGGGGCGACGGTGCGAGGGAATGGGGATCTCCTTGCGGCCCGAGAGGTAATCGCCGGTGAGCGAGCGCGTGTTCTTCACCAGGTCGGCGTAGCTGCCAGAGTGGACGACCGTGCCGCCGTTGACTCCCGCGCCCGGTCCGATGTCGACGATCCAGTCGGCCGTGCGGATGGTGTCTTCGTCGTGCTCGACGACGATGAGCGTGTTACCGAGGTCGCGCAATGCGATGAGCGTGTCGATGAGCCGGCGGTTGTCGCGTTGGTGGAGTCCGATGCTCGGCTCGTCGAGCACGTAGAGCACACCGGTCAGGCCTGAGCCGATCTGGGTGGCGAGCCGGATGCGCTGTGCCTCTCCGCCCGAGAGCGTGCCGGCGGCCCGAGCGAGGTCGAGGTAGCTGAGCCCGACCCGGATGAGGAAGTCGAGGCGCAGCTTGATCTCGCGGAGCACTTGGGCCGCGATGGTCTGCTCGCGCTGCGTCAGGTCGAGGCGGTCCATGAAGGCACGGGCGTCGGTGAGGCTCAGGAGGCACGCATCGGCGATGCTCATGTCGTGCACGAGCACCGAGAGCACCTCGGGCTTCAGCCGCTTGCCGTCGCACACCTGGCAGGGCACTTCGCGAAGGTATTCGGACCAGCGTGCGCGCTGCGCATCGGTCTCGGCCTGGAGGTACTGGCGCTCGATGTAGGGCACCACGCCCTCGAAACCGGAGCTGTAGCTCATCTCGCGACCGTAGCGGTTGCGCCAGCGCACCTTGACCTCGAAGTTGTCGCCCCGGAGCACCGCAGCGCGTGCGTCGTCGGCGAGCTCTTCCCACGGGGTGGCGAGCGAGAACTTGAGATCGCGGGAGAGGCCGTCGAGCAGCTTCTCGTAGTAGTTGTAGAGGCTCTTGCCCTGTGAGGTCCACGGCAGGATGACGCCCTCGGAGATGCTGAGCGTGGGATCGCCGAGCAGGAGCGAGTCGTCGACCGACATGCGTGTGCCGAGGCCCGAGCATTCGGGGCAGGCGCCGAACGGCGCGTTGAAGGAGAACGTGCGTGGCTCGATCTCGGTGAGCTGGATCGGGTGCTGGTTGGGGCACGAGAGCTTCTCGGAGAAGGTGCTCCACGCGGCGGGACCGGTCTCGTCGACGAAGTTCACCTGAACGAGCCCGTCGGTGAGGCGCAACGCCGTCTCAAGCGAATCGGTGAGGCGGCCGAGCACATCGGGACCGGCCACGAGCCGGTCGATCACGACCGAGATGTCGTGCTTGACCTGTTTCTTCAGCGTGGGCGGCTCGGACAGCCGGATCACGTCGCCGTCGACGACCGCGCGCGAATAGCCCTGTGCCGCGAGCTCGCGGAAGAGGTCGACGAACTCGCCCTTCTTCTGCGAGACGACGGGACTGACGATCTGGAAGCGTGTGCCCTCTGCCAGTTCCATGAGCTGATCGGCGATCTGCTGCACCGTCTGCCGCTGGATGCGCTCGCCGCACTCCGGACAGTGCGGCACGCCGATGCGAGCCCAGAGCAGCCGCATGTAGTCGTAGATCTCGGTGATCGTGCCGACGGTCGACCGCGGGTTTCGGTTGGTCGACTTCTGGTCGATCGACACGGCCGGGCTCAAGCCCTCGATGAAGTCGACGTCGGGGCGGTCGACCTGGCCGAGGAACTGGCGTGCATAGGCCGACAACGACTCGACATACCGGCGCTGCCCTTCGGCGAAGATCGTGTCGAAGGCGAGCGACGACTTGCCCGACCCCGACAGCCCGGTGAAAACGACCATCGCGTCGCGCGGGATCTCCACATCGACATTCTGCAGATTGTGAACGCGGGCACCGCGAACACTCAGGTGCGAATGGGCATCGAGACGTGAAACTGGCACCTTACGAGTCTAGAGAAGCCCACTGACACCCCCACCCGGAGAGCGCGTGCTGTCAGCGAACATACGTTCGATTCTCGGTTTCGCCCGCTGCGCCTGCAATCGGTCGCCGCCCAAATGCGGCAGATCGGTCAGCCGAGGTGCCCGGCCTTCTCCATCTGGCGAAGCTCACGCTTCAGGTCGGAGACCTCGTCGCGTAACCGTGCGGCGAGCTCGAACTTCAGCTCACCCGCGGCCTGCAGCATCTGCTCGTTGAGATCACGGATGAGCTCTTCGAGGTCGTTGGCCCCTGCCGCCGCGATGCCCTCACGACGGAGGTTCGGCACGGGAGCCTTGCGCTTCGCGTCACGACCGGCGAGGAGCGCCGCGGTGTCGGCCTCTTCGCGAGCGAGCACTTGCGTGATGTCGGCGATGCGCTTGCGCAGCGGTTGCGGATCGATGCCATTGGCGCGGTTGTACTCGAGCTGCCGGTCGCGGCGACGAGTGGTCTCGTCGATTGCGGACTTCATCGAGTCGGTGAGCACGTCGGCGTACATGTGCACTTCGCCGGAGACGTTTCGCGCCGCGCGACCGATCGTCTGGATGAGCGACGTCGACGAGCGGAGGAATCCCTCCTTGTCGGCATCGAGGATCGCGACGAGCGAGACCTCGGGCAGGTCGAGACCCTCGCGCAGCAGGTTGATGCCGACGAGCACGTCGTAGACACCCGCACGGAGCTCGGTGAGCAGCTCGACCCGGCGCAGGGTGTCGACGTCGGAGTGCAGGTATCGCACGCGGACCCCCGCCTCGGTGAGGAAGTCGGTGAGCTCTTCGGCCATCTTCTTCGTGAGCGTCGTGACGAGCACTCGCTCGCCGCGCCCGGCGCGAAGCCGGATCTCCTCGAGCAGGTCGTCGATCTGCCCCTTCGACGGCTTCACGACGATCTGCGGGTCGACGAGGCCGGTCGGGCGGATGATCTGCTCGACGATCCCGTCGGCGATGCCCATCTCGTATCGGCCGGGCGTCGCCGAGAGGTAGACCGTCTGGCCGACACGCGCCTTGAACTCGTCCCACTTCAGCGGCCGGTTGTCGAGCGCGCTCGGCAGTCGGAAGCCGTGCTCCACGAGGGTGCGCTTGCGCGACGAGTCTCCTTCGTACATCGCGCCGATCTGCGGCACGGTCACGTGCGACTCGTCGATGACGACGAGGAAGTCGTCGGGGAAGTAGTCGAGCAGGCAGTGCGGCGCCTCACCGGCGGCCCGGCCGTCGATGTGCCGCGAGTAGTTCTCGATGCCCGAGCAGAACCCGATCTGCTCCATCATCTCGAGATCGAACGTCGTGCGCATGCGAAGGCGCTGCGCCTCGAGGAGCTTGCCCTCGCGCTCGAGCTCGGCGAGGCGCTCCTCGAGCTCGACGCGGATCGTGCCGATCGCGCGCTGCATCACGTCGGTGCTCGCGACGTAGTGCGAGCCGGGGAACACCGGCACGGCGTCGAGCTTGGCCACGACCTCGCCCGTGAGCGGATGCAGGCTGTAGAGCGCCTCGATCTCGTCGCCGAACATCTCGATGCGGATCGCGAGTTCCTCGTAGATCGGGATGATCTCGATCGTGTCGCCGCGCACCCGGAAGTTGCCCCTGGAGAAGTCGACGTCGTTGCGCTGGTACTGCATCGAGACGAACTTGCGGATGAGCCAGTCGCGATCGACGCGCTGGCCGACCGTCAACGGCATCATTGCGCCGAGATACTCCTCGGGCGTGCCGAGTCCGTAGATGCACGAGACGCTCGAGACCACGACGACGTCGCGCCGGCTGAGCAGGGAATTCGTCGTGGAGTGACGCAACCGCTCGACCTCGGCGTTGATCGACGAGTCCTTCTCGATGAAGGTGTCGGTCTGCGGCACGTAGGCCTCGGGCTGGTAGTAGTCGTAGTACGAGACGAAGTACTCGATGGCGTTGTTGGGCATGAGCTCGCGGAACTCGGTGGCGAGCTGCGCGGCGAGCGTCTTGTTGTGCGCGAGCACGAGCGTTGGCCGCTGCACCTGCTCGATGAGCCAGGCGGTGGTCGCGGACTTGCCAGTGCCGGTCGCGCCGAGCAGCACGACATCGGTCTCACCCGCGTTGATGCGCCCCGCGAGCTCGGCGATCGCAGCGGGCTGGTCGCCGCTCGGGCGATAGTCGCTGACGACCTCGAACGGTCGAACGGATCGGGTGGCCTGCATGCTCTCCAGTCTAGGATCGCCCGCCGACACTACGGCCGGCCTGCTCCTCCTCGATGCGATGCCAGAGGGCGTCGGTCTGGCTCATGGTGTGCGCGAGCGTGCCGTCGGTGTCGATGACGACGTCGGCGATCGCCAACCGCGCGGCATTGTCGGCCTGGGCGTCGACGCGCGCCTCCGCCTGGATCGGATCGAGCCCGCGCTCCTCGACGAGGCGCTTGACCTGCGTGCGGCGCGGTGCGCTCGTGACGACCACGAGATCGAAGGGGTGATCGACGGATGCCTCGACGAGCAGGGGCACGTCGTATACGACGACCGCGTCGGGGTCTTCCTGCTCCGCCTTCGCGATCAGCCGGCCGGACAGCTCCCGCACCGCAGGATGCACGATGGCGTTGAGCCGGGCTCGGGCCTCGTCGTCGCCGAACACGAGCTCACCGAGCTTCGCCCGATCGAGCGAGCCGTCGTGACGGAGGACGCCGGGGCCGAACTCCTCGGCGATCGCCGCGAGCGCCGGCTTGCCCGGCTCCACGACGCGACGCGCGAGGTCGTCGGCATCGATATGCACTGCTCCGTGCTCGTAGAGCCTTCTCGCGACGGTGGACTTTCCAGAGGCGATTCCGCCAGTGAGACCGATCAGATACACGCATCCACTCTAATCGTGCGACACTCGACGCGAAGACCGAGAAGGGGCGCGCATGCTCGAGTTGCTGACCGGAACAGGGCTTGCACTCGCGGCCGGTCTGAACGCGTGGATTCCTCTCGTGGTCATCGGCGCACTCGACCGCTTCACTGGGCTCATCGACCTGCCGCCCGGCTGGGCGTGGCTCTCGAACGAGTGGGTCCTCGCGATTCTCGTCGTGCTGCTCGTCGTCGAGTTCATCGCCGACAAGATTCCGGGCTTCGACTCCGTGAACGACCTCGTGCAGACCATCGTGAGGCCCACGGCGGGCGGGCTCGCGTTCGGCTCGGGAGTCAGCGCCACGACGGCCGCGGTGACCGATCCCGAGGCCTTCGTCGCTTCACAGGACTGGGTGCCCGTGGCGATCGGCGTGGTGCTCGCGCTCCTCGTCCACCTGGCCAAGGCGGTCGCTCGTCCGGTCATCAATGCCGCGACCGCGGGCGTCGGCGCACCCGTCGCAAGTGCCGCTGAAGATGTCGGCAGCTTCGCCCTCGCCTTCGCGGCGCTCCTCGCCCCGCTGCTCGTCGTGGTCGGCATCGTGCTCATCGTGATCATGGTGGTCGTGCTCGTGCGCCGCCGGCGGAACCGGCGCTCGCGACATCCGCAGACCGCTCCCTGAAACGGCGGAAGGCCGGCCCCCGCGGGGACCGGCCTTCCGTTCGTCGCGAACGACTAGTTGTTGCTTGAGAGCTTCTCGCGAAGCGCTGCGAGCGACGCGTCGTCGGCGAGGGTTCCCGCGCCGGCGGCATCGCTCGAGTACGAAGCAGCACCGGCGAACGTCTCGTCGGTGGCCGCGACGGTGTTCGCCTGCGCGACCTGCTTCTTGTGCGCCTCCCAACGAGCCTGGGCGGCAGCGTAGTCCTGCTCCCACTTCTCGCGCTGGGTTTCGAAGCCCTCGCGCCACTCGTTGGTCTCGGGGTCGAAGCCCTCGGGGTACTTGTAGTTGCCCTGCTCGTCGTACTCGGTGAGCATGCCGTAAAGGGCCGGGTCGAACTCGGTGCCCTCGGGGTCGACACCCTCGTTGGCCTGCTTGAGGCTCAGCGAGATGCGGCGACGCTCGAGATCGATGTCGATGACCTTGACGAAGACCTCTTCACCGACGGACACGACCTGCTCTGCGAGCTCGACGTGCTTGCCGGAGAGCTCGGAGATGTGGACGAGACCCTCGATGCCGTCGGCCACGCGAACGAACGCACCGAACGGCACGAGCTTCGTGACCTTGCCCGGCGCGACCTGACCGATCGCGTGGGTACGGGCGAAGACCTGCCACGGGTCCTCCTGCGTCGCCTTGAGCGAGAGCGAGACGCGCTCGCGGTCGAGCTCGACGGAGAGCACCTCGACGGTGACCTCCTGGCCGACCTCGACGACCTCGCTGGCGTGCTCGATGTGCTTCCACGACAGCTCGGAGACGTGCACGAGGCCGTCGACGCCGCCGAGGTCGACGAACGCGCCGAAGTTGACGATCGAGGAGATGACGCCCTTGCGGATCTGGCCCGGGTGCAGGTTCGCGAGGAACGTCGAACGCGACTCGGACTGCGTCTGCTCGAGAAGCGCACGGCGCGAGAGCACGACGTTGTTGCGGTTCTTGTCGAGTTCGAGGATCTTCGCTTCGATCTCCTGGCCGAGGTACGGCGTGAGGTCGCGCACGCGGCGCAGCTCGATGAGCGAAGCCGGGAGGAAGCCGCGAAGGCCGATATCGACGATCAGGCCGCCCTTGACGACCTCGATGACCGAACCGGTCACGACGCCATCGGCTTCCTTGATCTTCTCCACGTCGCCCCACGCACGCTCGTACTGAGCGCGCTTCTTCGACAGGATGAGGCGGCCTTCTTTGTCTTCCTTCTGAAGGACGAGCGCCTCGACGGTGTCGCCGACGTTGACGACCTCCGTGGGATCGACGTCGTGCTTGATGGAAAGCTCACGGGAGGGGATCACACCCTCGGTCTTGTATCCGACGTCGAGGAGCACCTCGTCGCGGTCGATCTTCACGACGGTACCCTCGATGAGGTCGCCGTCGTTGAAGAACTTCAAAGTCTTCTCGACCGCGGCGAGGAAATCGTCAGCAGATCCGATGTCGTTGATCGCGACCTGCTTGGGTGCCTTGGTCGTTGCGGTTGTCATGTAGTGAATGCTCCGTATTGGACAATATCGGGCCCGTCGCAGAGGTAGAGCGTGTTGTTGGTTCCGCGATGGGCATGCGGACAGGGATGTCACACGAGTGACGATCCATCCTAACGGAATCCGGGCGCGGGCGGCAACCGAGCACGATCGTGCCCCGCCGAGGGAGGCTGTCCCCCCGGCTCACGCGTGCTGTCGTGGACACTTGTCCGGACTTTGTAAGTTTATCTTGACAAAGTATGGCCCAACCTGAAAGCGTTTTCCCGAATTGCCGGTGCACACGGCGACGGCGAGAATCTCATGGACGCTCCGCGACGAGCGATCACGAAGGAGGCAATGATGCGATCCCAACCAAGACGACGCAGCAGTGCGATGGGCGTCCTCGCGGCAGCAGCGACGCTCGCGCTCATGACGGCCTGCGCCGGCGGCCCGGCTGCCGAAGAAGAGGCCACGGACGAACCGCTGCAGTTCTTCCTCTCCGGCGACGCGAACCAGGGCGGCGGCTTCGCCCACATGGCGGAGCTCTACGAGGAGGAGACCGGCGTCGAGGTCGAGATCGTCGACATCGCCAACGAGGACCTGCCCACGAAGCTCAAGAACGCCGCGCAGGCGAACGACCTGCCGGCCCTCGCCCGCGTCGGAGGGATCGACCCGGTGTGGAAGGACCTGACGGTAGATCTCGCGAGCGTCACCGAGGGCAGCGATATCCGCACCGACCTCGCCGCCGTCGACGAGGACGGCAAGGTGCTCTCGGTGCCCACCGACATCACCGCGGTCGGCCTCTTCATCAACAAGACGCTCTTCGACCAGGCGGGCGTCGCCTACCCGACGAGCCCCGACGACATCTGGACCTGGGACGAGTACGTCGCCGCGGTGAAGCAGGTCCAGGCGAACACCGGGGCGACGTACGGAATGGTCATGGACCGTTCGTCCCACCGCCTCAAGGCGTTCCTCTACGAATTCGGGTCTGACTACTTCCAGCCGGACGAAGACGGGCAGTTCGAGACGAACGGCGCCACCAAGGAAGCGCTGGAGTACTTCGCGTCGCTCAACGACGACTCGTTCATGCCCCGGTCGGTCTGGTTGTCCGACGGCGATCCGAACGGCCTCTTCAAGAGCGGCGACGTCGTGGCGTACATGTCGGGGTCGTGGCAGATCGCCGACTTCGCGGTCAACATCGCCGACTTCGAATGGGAGTCCGTGCGCATGCCGAAGCAGCCCATCCGTTCGACGAACTACGGCAACGCCGCGAACATCGTCGTCTTCGAGGGCAGCGGCCAGGAGGATGCAGCGCTCGCCTTCGTCGAGTGGCTGTACGAGCCCGAGAACTACCGCGAGCTGGCCGAGACATCCGGCTTCCTCCCGGTGATCGACGGCCTCGAGGTCACCTACTCGAGCAACGCCGAGGACTTCGAGCTCTACAACGAGGAGATCGCCGCCTCCGACGCGATCGCCGCGAAGATCAAGAAGAACGATCTCGCGTACGAGGTGCTCGGCGTCACCACCGAGGGCGACCCCGTGCGCGATGAGACGGTCAAGTACCTCAACGGCGAGCAAGACGTCGACACCACGATCCAGAACATCATCGACCAGCTCTCCGACCAACTCGGCGCACTGCCGTGAGCGAGTGTGGCCGCCCGGAGCTCTCACGCCGGGCGGCCACACCGCCGCACCGCACCGATCGACTCGACCCGGGAGACAGCATGAGCGTCAGAACGCTGACGACGCCGACCACGGCAGAACCGCCCGCACCGATACCCCGCGCGGGTCGAACACGAAAGCGTCGAACGTCGACGACCCACGTGCTGGCGCCGCTCGTGTTCATCTCCGTCGCCGTCGTGCTCTTCCTGCTGTTCTTCGTCTGGCCGGGAGCCCTGGGCCTCTTGTACTCCTTCACCGACTACAGCGGCGTGGGGGACCTCGATTTCATCGGACTCGACAACTACGTCGACCTCTTCGCCGACGATGCGTTCTACGCATCGCTGGCGCGGACCTTCCTCTACACCGCGCTCTCGGTCCCGCTGCACTACGTGGTGTCACTGGGGATCGCGATGCTCCTGGCCAGCTCGCTCGCGAAGGGGAAGTCCTCCGCACGCGTGATCTTCTTCCTTCCGTGGCTGATCTCGCCGATCGTCGCCGGCGTCATCTGGCGGTGGCTGTTCGGCGAGAATTTCGGGTTCGTCAACTTCGTGGTCACCCTCCTCGGCGGCGACGGACTGCACTGGCAGACCGATGCATCCCTCGCACTCGCCCTCATCCTCATCGTGAGCACGTGGGCAACCACCGCGTTCAACATGTTGCTGTTCATCGCCGCAATCCGGAACATTCCGAAGTCCTACCTCGAGGCGGCTGAGATCGACGGCGCCAACGCCTGGGTTCGTTTCCGTCGCATCACGCTGCCCCTGCTCGCCCCCACGTCGTTCATGGTGATCCTGCTGACCACGATCGGTTCCATGAAGGAATTCGCGATGGTGCAGGCCCTCAACGGCGGCGGCCCCGGCACGCAGAACATGTTCATCGTCCAGTACATCTACCGCACCGGGTTCGAGCGCGCCGACATCGGGTACGCGAGCGCCGCGTCGATGGTGCTCATGGCGATCCTGGTGCTCATCGCGCTCGTCCAGATGCAATTCGACCGGAAGCGGGACCTCGCATGAAGACGTTCCGTGCCGCCCCGAGCACGATCATCCTCTGGGTTCTCGCCGCGCTCTACCTGTTCCCGACGGCGTGGTTCCTCCTCAGCTCGTTGAAGCCCGGGTCCGAGCTCTTCAGCCTGCCGCTGACGATCCTCCCGCGTAATTGGACGGTCGCGGGATTCGTGACCGCGTGGAACCGTTTCGACTTCCAGCAGTACTTCATCAACACCACGGTCGTGGCAGTGGTCACCACGGCCTTCACCGTCATCGTGAGCGCGATGACGGGGTATGCCTTCGCGAAGTACACGTCGTGGTGGCTCCGGGGCTTCTTCATCTGCATCCTCGCCACGACGATGCTGCCGACCGAGGTCATCATGCCGAGCTCGTTCGCGGTGGTCCGCGATCTCGGGCTGTACGACACGCTCGCGGGCATCATCGTGCCGTCGATCATCACCGCGACCGGCATCTTCATGTTCCGCCAGTACTTCTCCACCATCCCCGACGAACTGATGGAGGCAGCTCGTATCGATGGGGTCGGCGAGTTCCGCCTGTTCCTCAAGATCATGCTGCCGCTCGCCAAGCCGATCGCCGTCGTGCTCGCGATCTTCTCCTTCCAATGGCGATGGAACGACTACATCTGGCCGCTCCTGATTTTGCGCGACCCCGAGCGCTACACCCTCCAGGTCGCGCTGCGCAGCATCGTCGGCGCCGACAATATCGACTGGTCGGTGCTGCTGGCGGCATCCGTCATCTCGCTCGTGCCGATGGTGGTGCTGTTCGCGATCTTCCAGCGCCAGATCCTGAGCGCCGACATCAACTCCGGCCTCAAGGATTGACCGCGTGACCGGTGCCCCGACCCCGAGCGAAGCGGGCCTCGCCCGGTTGGCGGCGGATGCCCGTGCACATGTTGCGGCGCTGCTCACCGAGGGCGACGAGGCCGACGAGCAACGGCGCCGCGGTCACCGCGGCCTCATGGCCATGGTGAAGGCCGCCGTCGTGTCGGGAGTGCATGCCGTCGCGCCCACCTCGTCGGAGGTGGCCGGCGCCGCCGGCTGGCTGAGCGAGCTGGAGGAGCTGCAGACGGCGACGGGGCTGTTCTCGTCCGGCGACAACCTCGCCTCGCCGCCCGATTCGGCCTTCACGATCTCCGACGCCGCCCTCGTGCTGCGGGTGCTCCGTACGGCGGGTCCCGGAGCCTGGCCCGACGACCTCGGCGAGCGACTCGAGCGGATGCTGCGCCGCGCGATGCCCGCGCTCATCGTGGGCGGCGTGCACACCCCGAATCATCGGTGGGAACTCTCCGGAGCCCTCGCGCGCGCCGGCGAGCTCCTCGAGGCCCGTTTCAAGGACCCCGCGCTCGAGCGGGCTCGGGAATGGCTCGCCGAGGGTGTCGACATCGACCACGACGGCCTCTACTCCGAACGCAGCGCGAACTACGCGGCCCACGTGTCGAACCCGTCGCTCCTCTCGCTCGCCGACGTGCTCGACCGCATCGACCTGCTCGAGCTCGTGCATCGCAACCTGCATTCGCAGCTCGATCTCACTTCGCCCGGCGGTGAGGTGGAGACGGTGCATTCGCGCCGCCAGGACCAGAAGTACGGGGTGTTCCCGCTCGGATCGTTCGCGGCGCAGTTCGCTCGCTTCGCGGTGTCGTGTGCGCGATGCCGCGCGGCGACGGCGTGGGCGATCACCCTGCCAGGAGTCGACCCCGTCGACGTGCTCGCTCAGGCGATGCTCGACGACGAGGTGGGCGCGGGGCTACTCGCCGGCGCTGCCGAGAAGGGCGATGCTGGGCGGGCCGCGGAGGTCGCTCGAGCCGTCGACGAGTCGACGGGAACCGTGCGCTGGTTCGGCGGCGTTCGGCTGCTTCGCCGCACCCGTGGGCGTGACTGGGCCACCGTCTACGGCGGGTCGGACGTGCCCGTCGCACGGCGGATCGCCTCGGGCCTCGCGTGCAATCCGACCTTCCTGCGGCTCGCGCTCGGGGGCGTGGAGGTCTCGTCGGTGCGCCTCAGTCGTGATTTCTTCGGTCTCGGACCGTTCCGCGCGTCATCCGTCGCATACGACCCGGTCGACCCGGGCAGGCTCGTGATGCGCGAGGAACTCGCCGCGGGCTACTACCAGCCCCTGCCGGAGCAACTCCGACAGTCGAACGGCGCGTACCCGCTCGAATTCGAGGGACGCTTCGCAGCGGCGATGGCATTCGGCGAGCGGTCGGTGGACCTCCTCCCCCTGCGCACCTCGGTGACGGTGGAGCTCACCGACGAGGGCGCCGAGCTCACGGTCACGACCCACGGCCCGGTGGCGGCGCATGCGCTCGAGATCGGGCTGCGTGATGAACCGGATGTCGCCGGCGCAGCACCGCTCGGCAACGGGCGCTTCCACCTCGGCGACGACGAGGCCACCGTGACGGTCGCAGGAACCACCTTGCGGGTCGACCTCGACGGATCCACGGGCGCGGCGCCCGCCCCGCACTACCACCCCGGCGAGGCGTACACCTTCCTCGATGGCACCGATGCGATGGGCGGCACTCGCCTGTATGCGACGTGGAGCTCACCCGGAAGCGTCACGGTGCGGCTCCGCCGCGCCTGAGCCGCTCGGCTCAGCCGAGTAGCGCCGTGCGGAGCGTGTCGAGGCCGACGCCGCCGAGGTCGAGCGCGCGCCGGTGGAATTCGCGGATGTCGAACGCGGCGCCCTCACGGCGCTTCACCTCATCGCGGAGCTGCTCCCAGATGCGTTGGCCGACCTTGTACGACGGCGCCTGGCCGGGCCAGCCGAGGTAGCGGTTCACCTCGAATCGCACGAATCCCTCGTTCATGTTGACGTTCTGGCGGAGGAACTCGAGTGCGTACTCCCCCGTCCAGACCCCCTCGCCGTCGGGGCGCTGCTTGCCGAGGTGCACGCCGATGTCGAGCGCGACGCGGGCCGCACGCATGCGCTGGCCGTCGAGCATGCCGAGCCGGTCGGCGGGGTCGTCGAGGTAGCCCAGGCCCTCCATGAGCCGCTCTGCGTAGAGCGCCCAGCCCTCGGCGTGCCCCGATGTACCCGCGAGCTGCCGGCGCCAGGTGTTGAGCTTGCCGCGATTCACGACCGCCTGGCCGATCTGCAGGTGATGGCCGGGAACGCCCTCGTGGTAGACCGTCGTGAGCTCGCGCCAGGTGTCGAACTCGGTGACGCCCTCGGGCACCGACCACCACATGCGGCCGGCCCGACTGAAGTCGTCGGTCGGCGCCGTGTAGTAGATGCCGCCCTCTTGCGTCGGCGCGATCATGCACTCGAGAGTGCGAATGTCGGCGGGAATGTCGAACTGCGTGGCGCCCAGTTCGGCGACGGCCCGGTCGCTCGTCTCCTGCATCCAGCGTTGCAGGGCTTCGGTGCCGTGGAGCTTTCGGCTCGGGTCGCCGTCGAGGAAGGCGATGGCCTCCGCGACGGATGCCCCGGGCACGATCTCGCGCGCGATGGACTCCTGCTCGTCGACCATTCGGGCGAGCTCCTCGATGCCCCACTCGTAGGTCTCGTCGAGGTCGATCACGGCGCCGAGGAAGCGGCGCGACTGGAGGGCGTAGATCTCGCGGCCGACGGCGTCGTGCTCGCCTGCGACCCGAAGGAGCTCCTGCTCGAGGAAGGCGGCGAGCCTGCCGTAGGCGCTTCCCGCTTCGGCGGCACGACCGGCGAGGTCGGCGCGCAGGGTGGCGGGCAACTCGGTGGGCGCTCCCCCGGTGAACTCGCCGAAGAACCCGTCGTTGCGCTCGAGCTTGTGCGCTTGCGCCGCGACCTCGCGCACCTGCCTCGCCGCGAGGACGACGCCGCGCTCGATGCCGAGCTTGAGCGTCTCGATGTAGCCATCGAGTGCACCGGGCAGGGCGGCCAGGCGAGTGGAGATCGTCGACCAGTCGTCGACGTCGTCGGTCGCCATGAGATCGAAGACCTCGCGGATCTCCTGCGCCGGGCTCGCGATGACGTTGAGGTCGCGCAACGGCAGGCCCGCTTCGTGCGCCTCGAGGTCGAGCGTGAGCTCGCTGCGCAGGTCGGCGAGGGTGACGGCGTCGATCTCATCGACCGCCGTCGCTGCATCGAGCTGCGCGAGCGTGCCACGCACCGCCTCGGCCGAGCGCTCGAGGCCATTAGGCGAGTAGTCGCCGAAGCGCGAATCGGCCTCGGTACGACCGATGTACGTGCCGAGTGTGGGGCTCAACTCGACAAGGGTGTCGACCCACTCCTCGGCGATGCGGTCGATATCGGTCGGGATGCGTTCACTCGCTGCCATGGAGCGAGCCTATGACACTCCTCCGACGCTCGCGCGGCACGATCGGACACCGCCACGACGACGGATGCCTCGGCATGCAGGTTGCTCGGCTCAGTGCGCCGCGTCGTCCCAGTTGGCGCCCCGACCGATCTGCACGTCGAGAGGAACGAGGAGCTCGGCGGCGTTGGACATCCGATCTCGCACGACCTCTTCGAGCGCTTCGGACTCACCGGGCGCGACCTCGAAGACGAGCTCGTCGTGCACCTGCATGAGCATGCGGCTGCCGAGCCCTCGAGCGGCGATGTCGGCTTCGACACGCGACATCGCGATCTTGATGATGTCGGCGGCGGACCCCTGGATCGGCGAGTTGAGCGCAGCACGCTCGGCGTTCTCGCGGTGGACGCGGTTCGGGCTCGCGAGGTCGGGGAACGCGCGGCGCCGGCCGAAGATGGTCTCGGTGTATCCGTCGATCTTCGCTTGCTCGACGACGCCGCGGAGGTAGCCGCGCACGGCGCCGAAGCGCTCGAAGT